>NZ_JBFBJL010000013.1:333-186814 GCF_040686075.1 Streptomyces sp. NPDC086519 | reverse complement strand
CCCTTGACGTTCGCGTTGTCGGAGGGCTTGAGGGTCGCCGTCGTCCCGTTGGCGATCAGGCTCTTGGTGACGGTGCCGAAGGAGCCGTTCAGCACCGCGTTGCCGCTGTCGCTGACGGCCTTCGGGTAGCCGGAGCTGATGTTCAGCGAGTCGATCGAGAAGCCGAACGGGTCGGTCGAGTCGACGCTGTTGTTCGTCATCAGGTCGTTGAGGATCTCGACCGCGTCGTAGCCGTCGTTGTTGCGGTCGGCGCCGGTGTGGTCGGAGATCATGAACAGTCCGCCGCCGGCCTTCACGAAGTTCATGATCGCCGTCTTCTCGGCGGTGGTGAACTTGGTGTTGGGCTCGGGCAGGACGAGGGCGTCGAACTTGGACAGGTCGGTCGCGGAGGAACCGCCGTACGTCAGCGCGCTGGTGGCGGTCTTCAGGCTGTAGTCACCGGTCTTCTGGAGGGCGACGCCCCAGGACGACAGGGCGCCGGTCCAGTCCTTGTCCGAGGAGGGGGAGGAGTTCTGGGCGAGCGGGTCGGGCTTGCTGGTGGAGATGATCCAGTCCGCGTTGCCGGCCTCCTCGGCGTGGCCGTCGTCGAAGAGGACGTTGTAGGTGGTGGCCGCGCGGGCGGGGGTGGCGGCGCTGGTGGCCTGGACGGCTGCCCCGGCCGTGAACAGGCCGAGCACGGCCAGGGCCGTGGTGAGTTTGCGGCGCGAGGCGGCGAAGCCGGGCATCTGTCATTCCTCCATCGGTGGGGGTGCGAGAGGGATGGCGGTGCGGGTGGTGCGTCGGTCGTCCATGGCCGGATCCGCCGGTCATGGACGGTTCTGCGCGCGTAGAATCGAAGTTGATCGTTCAGCAACGGGCAGGCTGGACGGTACCCGCGGGACGCGGGGCGCGGACAGGATCTCCGGCGGCTTCACATGATTTTCTTACCTGGACATGACAAGTGCGCCCTTGGCGGTGGCCTCTAGTGCCGCATCAGCGAACCTTCGCCCCGTCGGAGCAGGCGTCCGGTGTGGATCCTGGTCCGGTGTGCGACTGAGCGGAGAGAGTCACCCGCCCAAGGCGGATGCCCCATACAGGTTGCTTCGGGACGAAGGGGGCGTGGGTTCAGATCCCGCCACCCCGACAGGTGAAGCACCAGGTCAAGCCTCGGCATCCTCACCCTCCGGTCATTTAGGTCAGGATCTGGCCTCCATGTCTCCTAGTGTCCTTCTGGCCCGGCTGAACACGAACCACGGAAGGCAGAGCGACCAATGAGCGAGACCACTGTCACCCAACTGGCCACGCACGACTCGGCCCATGAGCCCACCGCCACCGGCGAGCGCGCCGACTTGCTGGAGGTCCTGGCCAAGCACCGGCAGTTCTTGCGATTCACCACCCGTGACCTCACCGATGAGCAGGCCGGGCGCCGGACCACCGTCAGTCAGCTGTGCCTGGGCGGCCTGATCAAACATGTCACCGCGGTCGAGCGAGCCTGGGCGCCGTTCATCCTGGAGGGCCCGTCGGCGATGCCCGACTTCACCACCATGACCGAGGCCGACTGGGCCCGACGGGCCGACGAGTTCCGGATGCTGCCCGGCGAGACGCTGACCGGCGTGCTCGCCGACTACGCCGAGGCAGCCCGCCGAACCGACGAACTGGTCGCCACCCTCCCCGACCTGGACGCCACCCAACCACTGCCGAAGGCCCCGTGGTCAGAGCCGGGCGCGCGATGGTCGGCCCGCCGGGTACTGATGCACATCATCGCCGAGACCGCCCAGCACGCCGGCCACGCCGACATCATCCGCGAGTCCCTGGACGGCGCCAAGACCATGGGGTAGCCAGCGGCGCGGCAGGGCGTATCGCCCCCTACAGGCCCCGGAGATCAATTATGGGAAGACCTTTCGTGGGGTAGGCCGACCCATTGCGCCGGTATTTCTGGGCTGAGTGGTCAGCCGGTGTACACAGTCCACCTCTGCCAGGCGTTGCCGCCGTTGCAGCCCTCCTCGCGATAGGCGTACAGGGTCCCGAAACCGCCGTCCAGGCAGACGCGCCCGTCGAAGGTGAAGAACGTCTCGGGGGTCCAGCCGTTGGTGGTGGCTCCGGCCCTGGCCACAGCCCATATGGAACGGGGGTCGTTGTACGAGCAGGGGATCAATTCCACGTCGGAGGAACCGGCAGAGGCGCCAGAGGGGCCGGTGCCCGGTCCGACGGCGTACAGGCAGTAGCCAGGGCCGCTCGGGTCGTCTGCGGTGGTCTGGATCTGCACGTAGGCGGCGCCTCCGGCGTCGGGGGCGGCGCTGATGATGCGAAAGTACGTGCCACCGTAGCCGCAGGAGTCGCCTATGCCGGCCGACGAAGAGTTGCGTTCGATGACGCAGTAGCCGCTGGCATTGTTCTGCAGGGTAGTGCTCGGGATGTTGAGGGTTGCGCTCGCGCTTTGCATGCCGAGGGTAAGGGCTGATACGCCTACGGCCAGGACCGTGGCGAAGCTTCTGGTCCGCCTCCACTTTCGTGCCATCTTCAATCTCCGATCGTGTGCGTGTCCCTGTTTCCGCCGGGGTGTGCCCATGGGGCTTCCTGGGCCTGAGCTGAGTCCCGAGCGAAAGCATGAAGTGCATCAGTGACCCCGTGGGGACGCTACGGACGCGGGTCCTTGGACCGTCCTAGGTTCGTCCTAATGCCAGGTCAGGTCGGCGATCGGCGTTGGCCGTGACGCGGGCGGAGGGCGGCGACGCCTTCAACGGTGCGGTGGGCGGTGCCTTGTGGAGAGGCTGAGCTGTAACCGAGGCCTGCTACTGAACTTGAAAGCGTGATGTCGGGTCGTTTGCCTGACCAGGGCCGGGTGGGTCCGCGGCCTGTCCGGCGTCCAGCTCGTCATCTCCGACGCCCACGCCGGCCTGGCCGACGCCATCGGCGCGGTCCTGCCCGGCGCTTCCTGGCAGCGATGCCGCACGCATTACGCCCGCAACCTTCTCAGCCAGGTGCCGGCCTCGGCCGGTACGGGACGCGGCCGGGCGGCTGACCACAGGTGTCCGGGGGCGGCGAAGGGATCGCGGAGCCGCGCAGGGGAGGCCTTCAGGCGCTCAGCACCTCCCACAACTGCTCGACCCCCCACTCCAGATCCTCCTCCTCGACCACCAGCGGCGGAGCCACCCGCACCGTCGCCCCGTGGGCGTCCTTCACCAGTACCCCCCGCTCCATCAGCCGCTCCGAAACCGCCCGCCCCGACCCCACTGCCGGATCCACGTCCACCCCGGCCCACAGCCCCCGGCCCCGCACCGCCGTCACCCGTCCGCTCCCGGTCATCTCCGCCAGCCGCCGGTGCAGCAGTTCCCCCAGCTCGGCCGCCCGCTCCTGGAACTCCCCGGTCCGCAGCATCGCGATCACCTCCAGCCCCACCGCACAGGCCAGCGGATTCCCCCCGAAGGTGGACCCGTGCTCCCCGGGCCGGAACACCCCGAGCACCTCCGCGTCCGCCACCACCGCCGACACCGGCAGCACCCCGCCCCCCAGCGCCTTCCCGAGGACGTACACATCCGGTACGACCCCCTCGTGCTCGCACGCGAAGGTCCGTCCGGTCCGTCCCAGCCCCGACTGGATCTCGTCCGCGACGAACAGCACCCCCCGCTGCCGCGTCAGCTCCCGCACCCCCGCCAGATAGCCGGCCGGCGGCACCACGACCCCCGCCTCGCCCTGGATCGGCTCCAGCAGCACCGCGACCGTGTTCTCGGTCACCGCGGACCGCATCGCCGTCAGGTCCCCGTACGGCACGATCTCGAAGCCCGGCGTGTACGGCCCGAAGTCCGCCCGCGCCTCCGGATCGGTCGAGAAGCTGATCACGGTCGTCGTACGCCCGTGGAAGTTCCCGGCGGCGACCACCACCTTCGCCATCTCCGCCGGCACGCCCTTGACCCGGTACCCCCACTTCCGGGCGGTCTTCACCGCCGTCTCCACGGCCTCCGCCCCCGTGTTCATCGGCAGCACCATCTCCTTCCCGCACAGCTCGGCCAGCTGGGTGCAGAACGCGGCGAACCGGTCGTGGTGGAACGCCCGCGACGTCAGCGTCACCCGCTCCAGCTGCGCCTTCGCCGCCGCGACCAGCCGCGGGTGGCCGTGCCCGAAGTTCAGCGCCGAATAGCCGGCCAGGAAGTCCAGGTACCGGCGCCCCTCGACATCCGTCATCCAGGCCCCCTCGGCCGTCGCGATCACCACCGGCAGCGGGTGGTAGTTGTGCGCGCTGTGCGCGTCGGCGGCGGCGATGAGGGCTTCCGTAGTGGTCACGGCGACTCCAGGGGACGCGGCGGGATTGCCACCTTTCCTACCCTCTGCCCCTGCCCGACTGGTGGACGCCACGGCCCTGCGGCCCGGCGTGCCCGGTAATGTGACCTGCGGGCCGTGACTGGCGCGCTGGGGTCTGACGGCGGACTCCGAGGATGGGACCGACCATCGGGAAGCGGCCCGCGTCATGACCGAGTGCCGTGCGCCTGGGCCGAACCGTGAATGCCGAACGCCATGTCCGGAGGTCCCGAATGTCTGACACGTCCGCGCCCCTGTCCACCGAGTCCAAGGCCTACCGCGCCGCCCTCGACGTGATCCGTGCCGTCGAGCCGCGGGTCGCCGACGCCATCCGCCAGGAGGTCGCCGACCAGCGCGAGATGCTCAAGCTGATCGCCTCCGAGAACTACGCCTCCCCGGCGACCCTGCTCGCGATGGGCAACTGGTTCAGCGACAAGTACGCCGAGGGCACGGTCGGCCGCCGCTTCTACGCCGGCTGCCGCAACGTCGACACCGTCGAGGCGCTCGCCGCCGAGCACGCCCGCGAGCTGTTCGGCGCCCGGCACGCCTACGTCCAGCCGCATTCCGGTATCGACGCCAACCTGGTCGCCTTCTGGGCCGTCCTCGCCGACCGCGTCGAGGTCCCCTTCCTCCAGAAGGCCGGCGTCCGCCAGGTCAACGACCTCTCCGAGGCCGACTGGGCCGAGCTGCGCCAGGCCTTCGGCAACCAGCGGATGCTCGGCATGTCCCTGGACGCCGGCGGCCACCTCACCCACGGCTTCCGTCCCAACATCTCGGGCAAGATGTTCGACCAGCGCTCCTACGGCACCGACCCGGCCACCGGCCTGATCGACTACGACGCGCTGCGCGTGCAGGCCCGGGACTTCAAGCCGCTGATCATCGTCGCGGGCTACTCGGCGTACCCCCGTCTGGTGAACTTCCGGATCATGCGCGAGATCGCCGACGAGGTCGGCGCGACCCTCATGGTCGACATGGCGCACTTCGCGGGCCTGGTCGCCGGCAAGGTCCTGACCGGCGACTTCGACCCGGTCCCGCACGCCCAGATCGTGACCACGACCACCCACAAGTCGCTGCGCGGCCCGCGGGGCGGCATGGTCCTGTGCGACGACTCCCTCAAGGACCAGGTCGACCGCGGCTGCCCGATGGTCCTCGGCGGCCCCCTCCCGCACGTCATGGCCGCCAAGGCCGTCGCCCTGGCCGAGGCCCGGCAGCCCGCCTTCCAGGACTACGCCCAGCGCATCGTCGACAACTCGCGCGCGCTCGCCGAGGGCCTGATGCGCCGGGGCGCCACGCTGGTGACGGGCGGCACGGACAACCACCTCAACCTGATCGACGTCGAGACGTCGTACGGCCTCACCGGCCGCCAGGCCGAGTCCGCCCTCCTCGACTCCGGCATCGTGACGAACCGCAACGCGATCCCGGCCGACCCGAACGGCGCCTGGTACACCTCCGGCATCCGCATCGGCACCCCGGCGCTCACCACCCGCGGCCTCGGCACGGCCGAGATGGACGAGGTCGCGGGCCTGATCGACCGCGTCCTGACGGCGACCGAGCCGGGCACGACGAAGTCGGGCGCGCCGAGCAAGGCCTCCCACGTCCTCGACGAGAAGGTCTCGACGGAGATCGCCCAGCGGGCGACGGACCTGGTCGCCGGCTTCCCGCTGTACCCCGAGATCGACCTCGGCTGATCGACGCCGGTCAGGGGCAGTGCGCCCCGCAGGGCGCGGGGCCGCATTCATGTGCGGCTCCGCCGCGGGGCGCGACCAGCCACGACCGGCCCGCAGTCCCCCGTGCTCCGGAACCACCCCCACCGCCGGGCCAATCCCACCCTCGCCCTCTGAGAGAATGGTGGACATGGCCTCTGATCGACCCCGCGTGCTCTCCGGCATCCAGCCCACCGCCGGCTCGTTCCACCTCGGCAACTACCTCGGCGCCGTCCGCCAGTGGGTAGCCCTCCAGGAGACCCACGACGCCTTCTACATGGTCGTCGACCTGCACGCGATCACGGTCCCGCAGGACCCCGCCGACCTGCGCGCCAACACCCGGCTCGCCGCCGCCCAGCTGCTCGCGGCCGGCCTGGACCCCGACCGCTGCACCCTCTTCGTGCAGAGCCATGTGCCCGAGCACGCCCAGCTCGCCTGGGTCATGAACTGCCTCACCGGCTTCGGCGAGGCCAGCCGCATGACCCAGTTCAAGGACAAGGCCGCCAGGCAGGGCGCGGAGCGCGCGAGCGTCGGCCTGTTCACCTACCCGATCCTCCAGGTCGCCGACATCCTGCTCTACCAGGCCAACGAGGTGCCGGTCGGCGAGGACCAGCGCCAGCACGTCGAGCTCACCCGGGACCTCGCCGAGCGCTTCAACGGCCGGTTCGGCGAGACCTTCACCATCCCGAAGCCGTACATCCTGAAGGAGACGGCGAAGATCTACGACCTCCAGGACCCGGCGATCAAGATGAGCAAGTCGGCGTCCACGCCGAAGGGCCTCATCAACCTCCTCGACGACCCGAAGGCGACCGCGAAGAAGGTCAGGAGCGCGGTCACCGACACGGACACCGTGATCCGCTACGACGCCGAGAACAAGCCGGGCGTCTCCAACCTGCTCACCATCCACTCCACCCTCACCGGCAAGTCGATCGCCGAGCTGGAGCAGGAGTACGAGGGCAAGATGTACGGCGCGCTCAAGACGGACCTCGCCGAGATCATGGTCGACTTCGTCACCCCGTTCCGCGAGCGGACCCAGCAGTACCTGGACGACTCGGAGACCCTCGACTCGATCCTGGCCAAGGGCGCGGAGAAGGCCCGCGCGGTCGCCGCCGAGACCCTGGCCCACGCTTACGACAGGGTCGGCTTCCTGCCCGCCAAGCACTGAGCGAAGCGAAGCGCTGCACATCACTTCGGCCACGGCTGCCCGGGAGGCGGCCGTGGCCGTAAAGTCGATAGCCGGACGGCCGGGTACGAACCCGACATGCCTCCGCCCACCACGACCGACGGGAGATGACGTGGGGACCGTAACGATCGGCGTGTCGATCGCGGTCCCGGAGCCTCATGGCAGCCTGCTCCAGGAGCGGCGCGCGGGCTTCGGCGACGCCGCGGCCCACGGCATCCCCACGCACGTGACCCTGCTGCCGCCGACGGAGGTCGAGGCGGGGGCGCTGGCCGCGGTGGAGGCCCACCTGAGCGAGGTCGCCGCGGTGGGCCGGCCGTTTCCGATGCGGTTGTGCGGTACGGGTACCTTCCGGCCGCTGTCGCCGGTGGTGTACGTCCGGGTGGTCCAGGGCGCGGACGACTGTGCCTGGTTGCAGCGGCGGGTGCGGGACGCGTCGGGGCCGCTCGACCGTGAGTTGCAGTTCCCGTACCACCCGCATGTGACCGTCGCTCACGGGATCGACGAGGCCGCGATGGACCGGGCGTTCGCCGAACTCGCCGACTACGAGGCCGAGTGGTCCTGCATGGGGTTCGCGCTGTACGAGCAGGGCGCGGACGGGGTGTGGCGGAAACTGCGTGACTACGCTTTCGGGGGCGCTGTCGTGCCTCCTCAGGTGGGGCATGTGGAGCGGGGGAGTATCGCGAGTCGGTAGCCGCGGGCCGGTTGGGGGCTGGTCGCGCCCACGCGGCGGAGCCGCATGTTCGATACAGCCCCGCGCCCCTCACGGGGCGCTTCAGATCGGCAGTCTCCGAAACACGCTCCGCGGCGCGTGCCTCAGCGCCGACATCACCACCCGCAGCGCCCCCGGCACCCACACCACCTCCGAGCGCCTGCGCAGCCCCACCTCGATGGCCGCCGCCACCGCCTCCGGGGTCGTGGCCAGGGGCGCTTCGTCCAGTCCCGCCGTCATCCTCGTCCTCACGAAACCGGGCCGTACGACCATCACGTGCACGCCCGTCCCGTGCAACGCGTCGCCGAGGCCCTGGGCGAAGGCGTCCAGGCCCGCCTTGCTGGAGCCGTAGATGAAGTTGGAGCGGCGGGCCCGCTCCCCGGCGACGGACGACAGGACGACCAGCGAACCGTGGCCCTGCGTCTGGAGGGCCCTCGCGCTGACCAGGCCCGCCGAGACGGCTCCCGTGTAGTTGGTCTGCGCGACGCGCACGGCGTTCACCGGCTCCCGCTCGTCCGTCGCCTGGTCGCCGAGGATGCCGAAGGCGAGCAGGACCAGGTCGACGTCGCCGTCGGCGAACACCTTGCCGAGGGCCGTCTCGTGGGACTCGGGGTCGAGCGCGTCGAAGGGGACGGTGTGGACGTCGGGGCCGAGGGCGCGCAGTTGCGCGGCGGCCTGGTCGAGCGCGGGGGAGGGGCGGCCGGCCAGCCAGACCGTGCGGGTGCGGCGGGCGATCAGCCGGCGCGCGGTGGCCAGCGCGATCTCCGACGTACCGCCGAGGACGAGCAGGGACTGGGGCATTCCGAAGGCGTCCTTCACTGCGACTCCTGAGGGCTGGAGGAGGACTAGAGACCGAGACGGCGGGACAGGTCGGAGACGAACACCCCGTGCGGGTCCAACGCGGCCCGCAGGGAACGGAATTCGTCGAGGCGTGGGTACATCGCGGTGAGCAGTTCGGGGCGCAGCCGGGCGTCCTTGGCGAGGTAGACGCGGCCGCCGGCGCCCGCGACCTCCTCGTCCAGTTCGTCGAGGAAGGCCCCGAGGCCGGGCAGGGCGGCCGGGATGTCCAGGGCGAGGGTCCAGCCGGGCACGGGGAAGGAGAGCCAGCCGGGGTCGGCGTCGCCGAAGCGTTTGAGCACGGCCAGGAAGGACGGGCAGCGGCGCTCGGAGATCCGGGCCACGATCCGGCGCAGGGCGGCCTCCTGGCCGTGGCCGACGACGAACTGGTACTGGACGAAGCCGGCCCGGCCGTAGACGCGGTTCCAGTGCGGGACGCCGTCCAGGGGATGGAAGAAGGCGGAGACGCGCTGGAGTTGGCCGATGCGCGCGCGTGGCGCCTTGCGGTACCAGAGCTCGTTGAAGAGGCCGACGGTGGTGCGGCCCAGGAGGCCGCCGGGGACGTGGGCGGGGACGGGCGGGAGCTCGCGGGGGCGGAAGGCCAGCGGGGCGCGCCCGGCGCGGGTGCGCTTGCCGAGCGCCTCCCGGGGCGCGTGGTCGCCGCGCGTGAGCACCGCGCGCCCGGTAGCCGCCCCGCGCGCCAGCAGGTCGATCCAGGCGACCGAGTAGCGGTAGCGGTGGTCGGTGGCGGTCAGCCGGGCCATCAGGTCGTCGAGGTCGGTGGCGCGTTCGCTGTCGACGGACATGTACGACGTCTCGACGGGGAGGAGGCGGACGGTCGCCGTGAGGATCACCCCGGTCAGACCCATGCCGCCGGCCGTCGCGTCGAACAGCGGGGTGCCGCGGCTCACCGTGCGGACCTGGCCGTCGGCGGTGAGGAGTTCGAAGGACAGCACGTGACGGGAGAACGATCCCGAGACATGGTGGTTCTTGCCGTGGATGTCGGCGCCGATCGCGCCGCCCACCGTCACCTGGCGGGTCCCCGGGGTCACCGGGACGAACCAGCCGAGCGGCAGCAGCACCTCCATCAGGCGGTGCAACGAGACCCCTGCGTCGCACAGCACGGTGCCGCCGTCGGCGTCGATGGCGTGGATGCGGTCGAGGCCCGTCATGTCGAGCACGGCACCGCCGGCGTTCTGCGCCGCGTCGCCGTAGGCCCGCCCGAGGCCCCGCGCGATACCGCCGCGCGCTCCGCAGGTGCGGATCGCGTCCGCCGCCTCCTGGTAGGTCCGGGGGCGGATCAGACGGGCGGCGGTGGGGGCGGTGCGGCCCCAGCCGGTGACCGGGACGGTGGTCTCGGGCGCGGCGGGACCTGCGGGCCCTTCAGGCTTTCCAGGCATGAGGACGACCGTATCGCTGCCGTATGGGTGTTATGTCAGCTATAGGGGATTGGTTATGGAAGATCACCCGACTCCTCGAAACGGGTGATTATCCGAATGTCGCTCCATACGGTCGTAGCTTTGGCGGGGTGAAGGTGAACAGTGAGTCCAATGGACGACATGGACCACCGGATCCTCTCCGTGCTGCACGCCTGCGGCGCCGATCCACGCGTCGCGTCGGCCGCGCGCGGGCTCTCCCTCGCCGGTGAGCACGGCGCGCTCTGGCTCGCGGCGGGCCTCACCGGTGCCGCCGTGGACGGCGCGCGGCGCGGCGCCTGGTTGCGCGGCACGGCGCTGGTCGCGGGCGCGCACCTCGGCAGTATGGGCGTCAAACGGGTCGTGCGCCGGGCACGCCCCGCGCATGTCCGGCCCCGGATGCGCACCGCGGGCCGGCACTCCTTCCCCAGCTCGCACGCCACCTCCGCCACGGCGGCCGCCGTCGCGTTCGGGGCGCTCGGAGCGCCCGCCCTCGCGCCGCTCGCGGCCGCCATGTGCCTGTCCCGGCTGGTCGTCGGGGTGCACTTCCCGACGGACGTGGCGGCGGGCGCGGCCCTGGGGGCGCTCACGGCCCGCGCCGGGGCGCGCTGGATGAGCGGAGGCGGGCGTGACTGAGACCGCGCACGCCGCCGCGCAGGAGGCTGCCGAGGCAAGGCGGCCGGAGGGGGCCGCTGAAACGACTCTGCACGGGCAGCGCGCCCGCGCCGCCCGGCCACCCGTGCCGCCCCGGACCGCCGTCACCCTCCCCGGCGTGCTCCGCGGCCTGCTGAAGACCACCCGCCCCAAGCAGTGGGTGAAGAACACCCTTGTCATCGCCGCCCCGGCCGCCGCCGGCCGGCTCTTCTCCCAGCCCGCCCTGCTCCGCCTCAGCCTGGTCTTCGCGCTCTTCACGGCCTGCGCCGCCGCCGTCTACCTGATCAACGACGCCCGGGACGCCGAGGCCGACCGAGCCCACCCCACCAAGTGCCGCCGCCCGGTCGCCGCCGGGCAGGTCCCGGTCCCCGTCGCCTACGCCGTCGGAGGCGTCCTGGCGGTGCTCGGTCCGCTGCTCGCGGCCCGCCTGACCCCGCCCCTGGTCCCCGCCCTCCTGATCGCCTACCTGGGCATGCAACTGGCGTACTGCGTCGTCCTGAAGCACGTCCTGGTCGTCGACCTCGTCGTCGTCACCACCGGCTTCCTGATGCGGGCGATGATCGGCGGGGTCGCCCTCGGCATCCCGCTGTCCCGCTGGTTTCTGATCACCACCGGCTTCGGCGCCCTCTTCATGGTGTCGGCCAAGCGCTACTCCGAGGCCGTGCAGATGGCCGGGAAGGCCGGTGTCACCCGCGCGCTGCTCACCGAGTACACCACCGGCTACCTCCGCTTCGTCTGGCAGCTGGCCGCCGGGGTCGCCGTCCTCGCCTACTGCCTGTGGGCCCTGGAGGGCCGCGACGGTCCCGCCGCCGGCCTGCTGCCCTGGCGCCAGCTGTCCATGGTCGCCTTCATCCTGGCGATCCTCCGCTACGCCGTCTTCGCCGACCGCGGCACCGCCGGCGAACCCGAGGAGGTCGTCCTGCGCGACCGCGCCCTCGCCCTGATCGGCCTGGTCTGGCTGGCGATGTACGGCCTCGCGGTGGCCCACTGGTGACCGCGCCCCCGCGCGAGCTGATCAGCTTCGCGGCCGTCGGCCTGCTCGCCTACGCCGCCGACCTCGGCCTGTTCAGCTGGCTGCGCGGCCCGGCCGCCCTCGACCCGCTCACCGCCAAGTCCCTGTCCTTCGTGGCCGGCTGCACGGTCGCCTACCTCGGCAACGCCCGCGGCACCTACCGCCACACGCGCGCGACCGGTGTGCGCCCCTACGCGGTCTTCGTCGCCGTGAACCTCGCCGGCGCGCTGCTCCAGCTGGTCTGCCTCGCCGTCAGCCACTACGGACTCGGACTCACCTCGCAGCGCGCCGACACCGTCTCCGGCGCGGTCGTCGGCATGGCGCTTGCCACGATCCTGCGCTTCTGGGGTACCCGCACATTGGTATTCCGCGGAGGGGGCAGAGTCGGATCATGGACTGGCTGAGAAGACTTCCCGTCGTCGGCCCCCTCGTGGGCCGGCTCATGACGACGCACACGTGGCGGTCGTACGAGCGGCTCGACCGGGTGAAGTGGTCCCGGCTGGCCGCCGCCATGACCTTCATCAGCTTCGTCTCGCTCTTCCCGCTGCTGACCGTGGGCGCCGCGATCGGCGCCGCCACGCTGAGCGAGTCGCAGCAGAAGGACCTCCAGAACAAGATCGCCGACCAGGTGCCGGGCATCTCCGACCGGCTGGACATCCACTCCCTGGTGCAGAACGCCGGCACGGTCGGGCTCATCGCCGGTGCCGTCCTGCTGTTCACCGGCATCAACTGGGTCGGCCAGATGCGGGACTGCCTGCGCGCGGTGTGGCAGCTGCCCGACAAGGACGAGAACCCGGTCCTCGCCAAGGCCAAGGACGGCGTCATCCTGATCGGCTTCGGCGGCGCGGTGCTGGTGACGTTCGCCGTGTCCACCGTCGCCTCGGCGGCGGTCGGCTGGACGGGCCGCCAGCTCGGCATCGCCGAACACAGCTGGGGCAGCTTCCTGCTGCGTGTCGCCGCGTTCCTCGTCGCGGCGGCGGCCGACTTCCTGCTCCTGCTCTACGTCCTCACCCTGCTGCCCGGCGTCGAACCGCCGCGCCGCCGCCTGCTGGTCGCCGCCCTGATCGGCGCGGTCGGCTTCGAACTCCTCAAGCTGCTGCTCAGCGGCTACATCCAGGGCGTCGCCGGGAAGAGCATGTACGGCGCGTTCGGCGTCCCGGTCGCCCTGCTGCTGTGGATCAACTTCACGGCCAGGATCGTCCTCTTCTGCGCCGCCTGGACGGCGGAGGAGTCCACCACCGAGTTCAGGGACGAGTCCGTCGGCGCACCAGATCCGGCAGCGGCCAACGGCGGTTGACCAGGAACGCCGCGGCCGCCAGCAGCACCACCACCCCGCCCGCGACCGCCAGCGCCACCCCGACCCCGCCGGAGCCCTGGGCGGAGGCGGCGGCCACCGGCTTCGAGCTCGTGTCGTTCTTGCCGACGGCGGTGGCCGACGGCGTGGCACTGGAGACCACGGCCCCCTTGGGCGGCACCAGCTCACCCACCGGAGCCACCTTGCCGGCCGCCTGGAAACCCCAGTCGAACAGCTTGGCGGTCTCCTTGTAGACCTCGTTGTGCTCCTTCTTCTCCGGGTTCATCACGGTGACCAGCAGCACCCGGCCGTTCCGCTCGGCGACCCCGGTGAAGGTGGCGCCCGCGTTGGTGGTGTTGCCGTTCTTCACCCCCGCGATGCCCTGGTACACCGGGACGTCGGTGTCGCCGCTCAGCAGCCGGTTGGTGTTCTGGATCTCGAAGGAGCCCCGGACCTGCCGCCCCTTGGCGTTCTTCGTGGTGTCACCCGGGAACTCGGCCCGCACGGTCGAGCAGTACTCCCGGAAGTCCTTCTTCTGAAGTCCGGACCGCGCGAACAGCGACAGGTCGTACGCCGACGAGACCTGCCCCGGCTGGTCGTACCCGTCCGGACTGACCACATGGGTGTCCAGCGCCTGCAACTCGTCCGCGTGGTCCTGCATGTCCCGGACGGTCTGCTCGACCCCGCCGTTCATCGCGGACAGCACGTGCACGGCGTCGTTGCCGGAGCGCAGGAACACCCCGAGCCACAGGTCGCGGACCGTGTACGTCTGGCCTTCCTTTATCCCGACCATGCTGGAGCCGGCGCCGATGCCCGCGAGGTCGGCCGGCACCACCCGGTGCGGGGTGGACTTCGGGAACCGGGGCAGCACCGTGTCCGCGAACAGCATCTTCAGGGTGCTCGCCGGGGGCAGCCGCCAGTGCGCGTTGTGCGCGGCGAGCACCTCGCCCGACTCGGCGTCGGAGACGATCCAGGAGCGCCCGGTGATGTCCTTCGGCAGCGCCGGCACCCCGGCGGCCGGGTTCACCTGGGTACCGGGCTGCCCCAGCCGGGTACCGCCCACCGTCGACATGTCCGCCGGGGGAGTGGCCGAGGGGGTCGTGGACGGGGTCGCGGTCGCGGACGGGCTCGGGGCGGCGAGCGCGGCCGGGGCGGTGAGCGACAGGGCGAGCAGGGCGGCGGAGGTGACCAGCAGAGCGCGGCTGGCCATCGGCTTGGGTGCGGGCACGGACGAGAACGTACCTGCCGAGGAGACCGAAGTCCCGTCACCGACCCCACCCCGGAATCGGAACAGGACAGCGAACGGCGATACTGAGGCCATGCTGTGCCCACCCGGGGGCCGCAGCATCCCACGGTCACTCCGTGACGGGCCGGACCCCCGGCCGTCCCGGCCGGCTGTGCGGGCCCGGCGTGGTGACGAAAGGTCTGTCTCTGTGAAACTCAGCCGTCCGGTCTCCTGGTTCCTGCTCGCGTTCGGGGTGTGGAGCTGGTTCATCTGGATCACTTTCGTCAAGAACCTCGTCAAGGACGGCAGCGGGCTCGCCTTCGACAACGGCCGTCCCACGGCGTACTTCTGGGTCCACCTGGCACTGGCCGTCGTGTCCTTCGTATTGGGGACGGTCATCGGGGTCATCGGGTTGCGCGGCGTACGCGCACTGCGCCGCACGTCATAGAGACCGCACAGGAACAGGAAGAGGCACCGCAGGGTGATCATCGTCTTCGGGCTCCTCGCCCTGGCCGTGGTGACGGCCCTGTACCGGTACCTCTGGCGCCGCCTGATACGGGACACGACGACGGGCTGGGGGCAGGCCCGCCGGATCGGCACCACCGCGTTCGTCGTCGGCCCGGCGGTGATGTTCGCGGCGCTCTTCGCGGAGGTGGGGCACGCGCCGTTCGTTCTCCAGCGGGCGCTCGCCTGGCCCGGCTTCCTGTGGATGGTGCTCTCGCTGTACCTGCTGCTGGCGGTGGTGGCGGGGGAGGTGGCAAGGCCGTTGCTGGGCCGCCTCCTGGAGCGCCCACCTTGGAAGCGCCCCGAGCCGGAGCGCCCCGAAAGGGGCGCGGGGCTGCATGCGGGTTACGGCTACCGCCGCGAGGGCGCGACCGGCCACGACGACGGGCACCTGTCACCGCAGACTGAAGCACCCCTCAAACAACTCACCCGCACCGAGAATCCCGCGCCTGCTCCCACCCCCACCCGCCGCCTCTTCGTCTCCCGGGTCGTCGGCGGCGCGGCCGCCACCGCCGCCGTCACCACCGTCGGCCTCGGCACCTACGGCGTACTCCGCGGCCCAAGCGTGAAACGCGTCACAGTTCCCCTGGCCAAACTCCCCCGCGCCGCCCACGGCTACCGCATCGCCGTGGTGAGCGACATCCACCTCGGCCCCGTCCTCGGCCGCGGCTTCGCACAGCGAGTCGTCGACACGATCAACGCGACCCAGCCCGACCTGATCGCCGTCGTCGGCGACCTGGTCGACGGCAGCGTGAAGGACCTCGGCCCCGCCGCCGCCCCCCTGGCCCAGCTGTCCGCCCGCCACGGCAGCTACTTCGTCACCGGAAACCACGAGTACTTCTCCGGCGCCCGACAGTGGGTCGAAGAGGTCCGCACCCTGGGCCTGCACCCCCTGGAGAACGCCCGTACCGAACTGGCGTACTTCGACCTCGCCGGAGTGAACGACCTCGCCGGTGAGAGCACCGGCCAGGGCCCCGATTTCGACCGTGCCCTGGCCGGCCGGGACCCGGCCCGCGCCTGCGTGCTCCTCGCCCATCAGCCCGTCCAGGTCCACGAGGCCGTCCGGCACCACGTCGACCTCCAGCTCTCCGGCCACACCCACGGCGGCCAGCTCTGGCCGGGCAACTTCATCGCGGCGGCGGCCAACCCGACCGTCGCCGGCCTGGACCGCTACGGCGACACCCAGTTGTACGTCTCCAGGGGCGCCGGCGCCTGGGGCCCGCCCACCCGGGTGGGCGCCCCGTCCGACATCACGGTCATCGAACTCGCGTCGAAACAGGCCTGACCGAAACCGCCCCCCTGGAGTCCCCCCGCGGTCCCGCGCGCCCGCTGTGCAAGAGCTGTGAAATCCGGGGGAAACACGCTCTCGGTAAGTTCTTCCTCATCTAGTCAGATCACTCTTCCCCCACACGAAACACCTGTGGTTAGGTGAGCCGCGTCACTTAGGGGAGTGGCGCTTGGGGAGGGCCTGGGTAGGGCCTGGAACGGACCCGTGCTGGTCCTGGGGAGGGCACCGACCATGCGATCTGTTCGCATGCGGATTCTCGCGACACTCGTCGTTCTGGCGGTCGTGGGGATCGGTGGCTGGCAGCTGCTGCCGTCGCAGAACAACAACAAGACGATCACCGTCGGCACGACCGACGCCGTCACCTCGCTCGATCCGGCCGGCGCCTACGACGCCGGTTCCTGGGCGTTGTTCAACAACGTCTTCCAGACACTGCTCACCTTCGCGCCCGGCGGTGCCCAGCCCGTCCCGGACGCGGCGAAGAGCTGTGACTTCACGGGCTCCGGACTGCGGACGTACCGCTGCGTGGTGCGCGACGGGATCACCTTCCCGAGCGGCCGGGCGATGACCGCCGAGGACGTGAAGTACTCCTTCGACCGGGTCAAGAAGATCAACTCCGATGTCGGCCCGGCCTCCCTGCTCTCGACGCTCGGCTCGGTGACCGTCTCGGGCAGGACCGTCACCTTCCACCTGTCGTCCCCGGACGCGACGTTCCCGTTCAAGCTGGCCACCGGCGCCGGCGCGATCGTCGACAAGGACAAGTACCCGGCGGACGGCCTGCGCGGCGGCGACGCGGTGGACGGCACCGGCCCGTACACCCTGACGTCGTACACGAAGGACAAGCAGGCGACGCTGGCGCCCAACAGCCGCTACAAGGGCGAGCTGAGCGGCACCGGCCGCCCCGTCGAGCTGCGGTACTACGCCGACTCCGCCAAGCTCGCCAGTGCGTACCAGGCCAAGCAGGTCGACGTGGCGACCCGGACGCTGCCGCCCGCCATGGTGTCGAAGCTGTCGCCGAGCGACCCCGACCAGCGCGTCCTGGAGTCGGACAGCTCCGAGACCCGCAACCTGTACCTGAACACCCGCAAGACCTCGCCCCTGCACGACGTGCTGGTCCGCCGGGCCCTCGCCTGGCTGGTCAACCGCGAGGACCTGGCCGCGTCCGTGTACGACGGCACGGTGCAGCCGCTCTACTCGCTGATCCCGAGCGGCCTCACCGGCCACACCACGTCCTTCTTCGACACCTACCCGACCCAGAGCGTCGCCAAGGCGAAGGCACTCCTGGAACAGGCCGGCGTCAGCACCCCCGTCGAGTTCTCCTTCGGCTACGGCATCGGCCACGGCGCGGGAGCCGAGGAGGCCGCCGCGCTGAAGAAGCAGCTGGAGGCGGGCGGCCTGTTCAAGGTCGACGTCAAGGGCTACGAGTGGACCGACTTCCAGAAGTCGTGGGCCCAGGGGAAGATGGACGCCTGGGCGGTCGGCTGGGTCGCCGACTATCCCGACCCGGACACCTTCGGCTCCTCCCTGGTCGGCAGCGACTCCGTGATGAGCACCGGCTACAGCAACAAGGCCGTCGACAACCTTCTCCGGGACAGCCAGCAGTACGCCGACCGCAGCCGGGCCGAGGAGTACTTCCGCACCGTCCAGACGGACGTGGCGAACGACGTCCCGCTGATCCCGCTGTGGCAGCGCACCGACTACGTCCTCAGCAGCGAGGACGTGGGCGGAGCCCAGTACCTCACGGACAGCACGGGCGTCTTCCGCCTGTGGAACCTGAACTGGATCTGACCGCCGGACACCCGGCGACCACCACAGGACGCGGGTGGGCGCCGGGTGAGGAGCAGACGTGCGACGAGACGGGCGGGTGGCCGCCCCTTCGGGGGCGCGGGGTTGCAGACGGCATGCGGCTACCGCCGCGTGGGCGCGCTCAACCCCCGCCCACCCGCACCCGAGACTCAGACGCAACGCAACGCAACGTGACCGTCACCGCCAGCCCCTCCCCGGGTGAGGTCCGCACACAGACCTCACCCCCATGCGCCTCCACCACCCCCTGCACGATCGCCATCCCCAGTCCGCTCCCCTGCGCACTCCCCACCCGGAAGAACCGGTCGAAGATCCGCCCCGCGTCCTCCTCCCCGAGCCCCGGCCCCTCGTCGGCCACCCACACCCGCACCACCCCGTCGGCCCGCTCCACCCCCAACCGCACGGCCGCCTCCACCGGGGTATGCGTACGGACGTTGGCCAACAGATTCCCCAGCACCTGCCGCAACCCCGACTCGTCGCCCCGCACCAGCACCGCCCCGTCGGCCTCCACGGCCACCGGCCGCCCCGGCTGCTGCGCCCGCAGGTCCTGAGCCGCGTCCCGCACCAGCCGGCTCACGTCGACGTTGCGGAACTGGATCTCCGGCCGCTGGTCGAGCCGGGCGAGCAGCAGCAGCTCGTCCACCAGGCGGCCCATCCGGTCCACTTCCCCGTGCATCCGGTCCCAGGCCCGCCGTCGCTCCCCGGGCTCGCTCAGCATCCCCTTCTCGTACAGCTGGAGATAGCCGCGGATGGCGGCGAGCGGCGTGCGCAGCTCGTGCGAGGCGTCGGCGACGAACCGGCGCAGCTGGGCCGCGCTGCGCTCGCGGGTCCGGTACGCCGTCTCCACCTGGTGCAGCATCGCGTTGAGGGCCAGCCGCAACTGCTCGACCTCCTCGGTCGGATGCTCACTGGAGGGCACCCGCCGGGTCAGGTCGCCCTCGGCGATCGCCGACGAGGTCTCCACCATGTCCTCCAGCGGCCGCAGCCGCTGCCGCACGCTGTACATGGTCAGACAGCACAGCAGCGCGAGCAGCAGCGAGCCGACCGCGAAGTCGAGCTTCAGCGCCTTGGCTATGCCCTTGTCCAGCAGCTCGGTCGAGGTGGCCAGCAGGATGTAGGGGCCGTCGGTGAGCCGGGTCGCCGTCACCCGGTAGGACGCGCCGCGCACGTCGAGGTCGCGCGGTTCGGGCGCGGCGGCGAGGGCGTGCGGGTCGGACACGGCGGCCGCGAGGGCGCGCTGGGCCCGGGTCGGCTTCATGTCGAAGACGGAGATCGCGTCACCCCTGGCGTCGATGACCGTGAAGATCGAGTCCGGGGTCGGGTCGGACTCGCCGGGGGTGATCCGGTCACGGATCAGGCCGAGCGCGCCCAGGGAGTCCACCTGCCGCAGGGTCAGTCCCGAACTGCCCAGGGAGGATCGCATCTTGAGCAGTTCGGAGTCCGTCTGTTCGAGCAGGTACAGCCGCATGCCCATGATGCTCACGGTGGTCGCCACCACGATGCCGACGGCCAGCAGCCCGACGTTGGCCAGGGTGAGTTTGCCGCGCAGCGAGTGCAGGCCGTGCCGGTGGCGGCGCTTGCCGAGGCTCATGTCAGGCCGTATCCGACGCCCCGCCGGGTGGTGATCACCGGGGCTCCCAGGGCGTCGAGCTTGCGCCGCAGGTAGCTGATGTAGGTCTCCACGACGGTCGACTCGGACGGTATGTGCTCGTACTGCCAGACGTGCCTGAGCAGTTGTTCCTTCGGCACGATCCGGCCGCCGTTGCGCACCAGGAAGCGCAGCAGCGCGTACTCGGTCGGGGTCAGCTCGACCGTGCGGCCGGCGCGGTGCACCGAGTACGTCGTCTCGTCCAGCTCCAGGTCGCCGTAGCGCAGCGGCGGGCGCTGCTGGATGACGTCCGCCGGGCGGGTGCGGCGCAGCACGGCGCCGATCCGGGCGACGACCTCGTCGATGTTGAACGGCTTGGTGATGTAGTCGTCGCCGTAGCCGAGCGCCCCGACTATCTCCGCCGGGGCGTCCCGCGCGGTGAGGAACACCAGCGCCAGGTCCGGGCGGCGGGCGCGCAGCTCGCGGCCGAGGGCGCGGCCGTCGCCGTCCGGCAGCATCACGTCGAGCAGGGCCGCGTCCGGCCGGGTGCGCTCGGCCAGCGCGAGGGCGTCCCGGACCGTACCGGCCGTCATCACCTCGAACCGGTGGTAGCGCAGGGCGATGGCGAGGACGTCCGCGATGCTCGGCTCGTCCTCCACGATCAGCACGGTGCTGCCTGGAGCCGTCATGCCCCCAGTATCGGCGCCGCCGCCGACAGCCGGGGGCGCACAGCTTTGGAGTTCCTTGAGAGTCATGCGCGTCCCGTGTCCCGGCACGCGGCCCGCTGCCGATGCTGTTGCCCAGGACCTGGGGGACCAACCGACCGAAGTGATCTACGACAAGGAGCTGTTGAGCGTGACGGCATTGGCACGGTGGTGCTATCGGCACCGGCTGGTGGTCCTGTTGCTGTGGGTGGGGGCACTCGTCGGCGTGGGCTTCTCGGCCTCGGCGGCGGGCACGAACTACGCGAACGTGTTCTCCCTCCCCGACACGGACTCCAAGACGGCGTACGACCTGATGGAGAAGGCCTTCCCGACCACCTCCGGTGACACGGACACGGTGGTGTGGAAGGCCGGCAGCGGTTCGGTCAGGGACAAGGCGGTCCAGGACCGGATCGGGCCGGCCCTGGACAGGATCGCGAAGCTGCCCGGCGTGGGCGCGGTCACCAGCCCCTACGCGGGCGCCCGGGGAGCGGCGCAGATCAGCAAGGACGGCACGATCGCGTACGCCCAGCTCACCTTCACCAAGCGCGCGAACGAGATCCCCAAGGAGCAGGTGCAGAAGGTCCTCGACACCGCGCGGGCCGCCGAACGCCCCGGCCTTCAGGTCGAGGTGGGCGGCCAGGCCATCCAGCGCGTCCAGGAACCGCCGCAGGGCCTGTCCGAGATGGTCGGCATCGTCGCGGCGGCCGTCGTGCTGTTCCTCGCCTTCGGCTCGTTCTTCGCGATGACCCTGCCCATCGCGATCGCGGTCTTCGGCGTCGGCATGGGTCTGTTCTCCACCCAGCTGCTCAGCCACACCACCGACATCCCCGACATCGCGCCGCTGCTCGCCTCCCTGATCGGCCTCGGCGTCGGCATCGACTACGCCCTGTTCATCGTCACCCGGCACCGGCGCGGCATCCTGCGCGGCCTGGACCCCGAGGAGTCGGCGGTCACCGCCCTCAACACCTCGGGCCGTGCGGTGCTGTTCGCGGGCGGCACGGTCTGCATCGCGCTGGCCGGCATGCTGGTCACGAGGCTGCGCTTCCTGGACGGCGTGGTGATCGGCACCTCTCTCACGGTCGTCCTCAGCGTCCTCGCGGCCACCACCCTGCTTCCCGCCCTGCTCGGCTTCCTCGGCCCGCGCGTCCTCAGCCGCCGCCAGCGCCGCCGGCTGGCCGCCGAGGGCCCCGAGCCGGAGAAGGCGAGCGGTCTCGCGGCCCGCTGGTCGGCGAACGTCG
This sequence comes from Streptomyces sp. NPDC086519, assembly GCF_040686075.1. NCBI lineage: Bacteria > Bacillati > Actinomycetota > Actinomycetes > Kitasatosporales > Streptomycetaceae > Streptomyces > Streptomyces sp. NPDC086519. The sequence goes on along the minus strand of NZ_JBFBJL010000013.1, from coordinate 165,385 downwards.
AGAAGCGCCCGCGCCGCATCGCGCTGCTGGCCGTGGTGGTCATGGCGGTCCTGGCCATCCCCGTCCTCTCCCTGCGCCTCGGCGCCACCGACCAGGGCAACGACGACGCCTCCACGACCACCAGGAAGGCCTACGACCTGCTCGCCGAGGGCTTCGGCCCCGGCTTCAACGGCCCCCTCCAGGTGGTGAGCGCGGGCGGCGACACGGCGAAGCTGGTCGAGGGCCTGCAGTCGACCCGGGGGATCGCCCAGGTGGCCGAGCTGCCCCCGTCCCGGGGTGTCACGGTCATCCAGGTGGTGCCGACCACCTCCCCCCAGTCCAAGGCGACGGACGACCTCATCGACACCATCCGTGACCAGGTCATCCCGAAGGCCGGCGCGCAGGCCCACGTGGGCGGCGTGACGGCGGTCTCCAAGGACTTCGCCTCCGTCACCGGCGACCGTCTGCCCCTCTTCATCGGGACGATCATCGCCCTGGGCTTCCTGCTGCTCCTGGTCGCCTTCCGCTCCCTGGTCGTCCCGCTGACGGCCGCGCTGATGAACCTGCTCGCGGCGGCCGCCTCCTTCGGCGTCCTCGTGGCGGTCTTCCAGTGGGGCTGGGGCCTGGACCTGCTGAGTCTCGGCAAGGAGGGCCCGATCAACGCGTTCCTCCCGGTCATCATGCTCTCCCTGCTCTTCGGCCTCTCCATGGACTACCAGGTGTTCCTGGTGAGCCGGATGCACGAGGAGTGGGTGCACACGAAGGACAACGCGCGGGCGGTCCGGGTGGGCCTCGCGGAGACCAGCCGCGTCATCAACAGCGCGGCCCTGATCATGGTCTGCGTCTTCCTGGCCTTCGTCCTCAGCGGCAACTCGGGCGCGGCGACGGCGGGCGTGGGCCTCGCGGCGGCGGTCGCGCTGGACGCCTTCATCCTCCGTACGGCCCTGGTCCCGGCGGCGATGCACCTGCTGGGCAGGTCCAACTGGTGGCTGCCGGTCTGGCTCGACAAGCGGCTCCCGCACCTCGCGGTGGAGCCGAAGGAGGAGGAGCCGGCTCCGCACCCGACCGCTCCCGGCGGCCCGGCCACGGCGATCCACGGCTTCATCCGGACGGCCGACGGCGGGCCGGTCGAGAACGCGTCCGTGACCCTCATGTCCAAGGGCGGCCGCCAACTGGACCGGGTGACCTCCCTGGCGGACGGCTCCTACATCCTCTCCGTCCCGGCGCCCGGCACCTACCTGCTGGCGGTGACCTCGGCGTCGTACGGCTCGCGGGCCCGGCACGTGACGGTGGTGACCGAGGGGCCGCTGGTGTACGACGTGGAGCTCACCGGGGACGAGGTGGACGCGGTCAGCTAGCCGAGTCCTTGGTCCTGGCCGACGGATCCGGCAGGACCCGGGTCATCCCCGGCAGGAAGTCCGTGAACAGTTCGTGGACCTCCAGCACCAGGGGCCGCAGCACCCGGAACCGCGCGAGGGAGACGCCTCGCGCGGTCAGCCGGGCTCCCCGTTCGGCGAGCCGGTAGCTGCGCTCGCGGCCCTCGGTGCGGTCGAAGATCCAGTACAGGACGAGGCCCATCTGGGAGAGCCACATCAACTCGGGGAGCACGTCCCGCAGTTCGGGGGCGACCTTCGTCTTCGCCCCCGCCAGCACCTCTCGATGCACACTGATCGCCTCCTCGCGCGCGTGCTCGCTCTCCGGGGAGAAGGGGCTGAGGGGGCTGTCGGGGTCGGCGGCGTTCTTGAAGAAGTGGATCGCGAACTCGTGGTACGGCCGGGCGATGTCCAGCCACACCGTGAGCACGCCCGCGAGCCGCGCCTCCAGGTCGGTCTCCTTGGCCAGGACCTCGCGGACCGCCACCCGGTGCTCGGCGGCGAGCTGGTCGTAGAAGCCCTGGATCAGGTGTTCCTTGCCGGCGAAGTAGTAGTACGCGTTGCCGACGGAGACCCCGGCCTCCGTGGCGATGGCCCGCATCGTGGTCTTCTCGTAGCCGCGCTCCCGGAACAGGCGCATCGCCGTCTCCAGGATCAGCGCGCGGGTCTGCTCGGACTTGCTCTGGGCACCGGCCTCGACGGGACCGTCGTTCTTCGCGGACACGGACAGAGCCTAACGAGTGGCGCAGACGCCGCCGTCACAGCCCGGCGGGTCGTAGATCCACCCGAGACCCGGGTCGTACTCCCACCCGTCGCCCGACCACCGCCCCTCAACGAGGCGCTTCGCGCCGCCCCTGTCGACGTCCTCGCGCCGGTAGACCTTCCCGCCCCACTGCGCGCCCCGCCACCTGGCGGCGGCGAGCACCGCGCCCCGGGCCAGCCGGGCCCCGGCCGGTGTGCTCAGCCGGTGGGCCAGCGGCCGCTGCTCCCGCAGCGCCCACAGCACGACGATCCAGGCGGCGGTGTCCCGGTAGACCTGCCCCGCGTCGCCCACCACGGTGACCTCGTCGAGGGTGGCCGAGTGGTCGAGGTCCGGGAAGCGCCGTCGGGCCTCGGCCGAACCCGCCGGGACCAGGTCCAGCGGCACCAGCTGCGGCTGGCGCCCGAGCCAGTCGCGCAGGAAGGTGCAGAGGCCGCACTCGGCGTCGTAGAGGACGGTGAGCCCGTGGACCGGGACGCGCAGGGCGTCCCGGTCGGCGGTCGTGGTCACGGCGCTCACGCCCCGGCCGCCGGTGCGGTCCAGCCCTGCGGGGGGACCGGCGGGAGCTGTTCCTTCTCCATGATCCCGCGGCGCCGTATCCGGTTGAGCACGTAGACGTTGCCCAGGTGCATCACACCGAGCACCAGCAGTACGACGCCGAGCTTGGCGGACAGTGCCTCGAAGATGCCCCGGGTGTCGTCGATCGCGTCGCTGGTGTGCAGGTAGAGCGCGACGAAGCCCAGGTTGACCAGGTAGAAGCCGACGACCAGAAGGTGGTTGACGGCGTCGGCGAGCTGCTCGTTGCCGTGCAGGACGTCGGCGAGGAAGACCCGTCCGTTGCGGCTGAGCGTGCGGGCCACCCAGATGGTCAGACCGATGCTGACGAGCAGGTAGATGACGTAGGCGATGACCGTGCGGTCCATGCCCCACCCCTTCTTGAACGCGTTCAAAACGCTGACGGGGATGACTGTAGACCTGCTTTTGAACACGTTCAACTCCGTTGCGGAGTGACCCCGTTCACGCTCGCCGCGCCAGCTCCGGCCGCTTGCCGTAGTCGGTGAAGCCGATGATGTTCCCCCAGGGGTCGGCGACCTCGACGGTCCAGCCGGTGGCCACGGAGAACGGCTCGTCGAGCACCGCGATCCCGGCCTCCTTGAGCCGCCGGGCCGTGCCCCGCGCGTCCGGCACCTCCAGCCACACACGCGGCGACGCCCACACCGCCGGCCGGTGCCCGAGCCCCTCCTCGGCCCGCAGCAGGATCCCGGGCGTCTCGCCCCCGACCTTCAACAGGGCGATCCCGCCCTCGTCGAACCGGAACCCGACCGTGAACCCGGCCCGCTCGTAGAAGGCGACGGCGTCCGCGAGCCTCCCGACGGGCATCACCACGTTGTCGAACCCGAGCAGTTCGTAGGACTCGTCATCTGACATGACGTCAGGTTAGATGCGGCGATCGCGGGGTCGTGGGAGCCGAACGGGGACCGGTGCCGTGATCACTCGTTGAGGTGAGGCATCCCTGGTCCCCCCTGGGCAGGCTGATGGGCCGGGCGAGACTCCGTCCCGTGGGAGCACCCGGAACCTGAGCGCCGAGCGGTACGACAAGGGCCCCGCCCCGGTGCGGAACCGGAAGCGGGGCCCAGGTGGTCCTGGCGGAAGGGTCAGAAGCGGCGCGTGATCAGCGCCCGCTTCACTTCCTGGATCGCCTTGGTGACCTCGATGCCGCGAGGGCAGGCGTCCGTGCAGTTGAAGGTCGTGCGGCAGCGCCACACGCCGTCGCGGTCGTTCAGGATCTCCAGGCGCTGCTCGCCCGCCTCGTCACGGCTGTCGAAGATGAAGCGGTGCGCGTTGACGATGGCGGCCGGACCGAAGTACTGGCCGTCGTTCCAGAAGACCGGGCACGAGGACGTGCAGGCCGCGCAGAGGATGCACTTCGTGGTGTCGTCGAAGCGCTCACGGTCCTCGGCCGACTGAAGCCGCTCACGCGTGGGCTCGTTCGTGTCCTTCGTGATGAGGAAGGGCATGACGTCCCGGTACGCCTGGAAGAACGGCTCCATGTCCACGACCAGGTCCTTCAGGACCGTCAGGCCCTTGATGGGCTCGACCGTGATCGGCTTCTCGGGGTTGATGTCCTTGATCAGGGTCTTGCAGGCGAGGCGGTTCTTGCCGTTGATCCGCATCGCGTCCGAGCCGCAGATGCCGTGGGCGCAGGAGCGGCGGAAGGTCAGCGTGCCGTCCAGGTCCCACTTGATCTTGTGGAGGCCGTCGAGGACGCGCTCCTTCGGGTCGATCTCCAGCTGGAAGTCTTCCCAGACGGCGTCCGCGGAGACCTCCGGGTTGAAGCGGCGGACCCGGAAGGTGACCGTGATGTACGGGGAGTCGGCGAAGCCGGGCTCGGGCTGGCCGGCCGCGTCCGCCTTGTCCAGAACGGGGGTTGCCATCAGTACTTACGCTCCATCGGCTGGTAGCGGGTCTGGACGACCGGCTTGTAATCGAGACGGATGGACTCGGTGCCGTCGTCGCCCACCTCGCGGTACGCCATGGTGTGGCGCATGAAGTTGACGTCGTCGCGGTTGGGGTAGTCCTCGCGGTAGTGACCGCCGCGGGACTCCTTGCGGGCCAGCGCGGAGACCGCCATGACCTCGGCGAGGTCGAGCAGGTTGCCGAGCTCGATGGCCTCCAGCAGGTCCGTGTTGAACCGCTTGCCCTTGTCCTGGACCGAGACGTTCTTGTAGCGCTCGCGCAGCTCCGCGATCTTCTCGACCGCCGTCTTGATCGTCTGCTCGGTGCGGAACACCATGACGTTGGCGTCCATGGTCTCCTGCAGCTCCCGGCGGAGCGTGGCGACCCGCTCGTTGCCCGTCGAGGTGCGCAGCCGCTCGATCTGGGAGACCACGAACTCGGCCGGGTTCTCCGGGATTTCCACGAAGTCGTGACCGTGCGCGTACGCGGCGGCCGCGATGCCCGCCCGGCGGCCGAACACGTTGATGTCGAGCAGCGAGTTGGTGCCGAGGCGGTTGGCGCCGTGCACCGACACACAGGCGACCTCGCCGGCCGCGTACAGGCCCGGGACGACGGTGGTGTTGTCGATGAGGACCTCACCCTCGACGTTGGTCGGGATGCCGCCCATGGCGTAGTGCGCGGTGGGCTGGATCGGGATCGGGTCCGTGTACGGCTCGATGCCGAGGTAGGTGCGCGCGAACTCGGTGATGTCCGGGAGCTTCGCGTCCAGCTGCTCCGGCGGGAGGTGGGTGAGGTCGAGGTAGACGTGGTCGCCCTCGGGACCGCAGCCACGGCCCTCACGGATCTCCGTGTAGATGGAGCGGGAGACGACGTCACGGGACGCGAGGTCCTTCATGACCGGCGCGTACTTCTCCATGAAGCGCTCGCCGTCCTTGTTGCGCAGGATGCCGCCCTCACCGCGGGCGCCCTCCGTCAGCAGGATGCCCATGCGCCAGATGCCGGTCGGGTGGAACTGGAAGAACTCCATGTCCTCCAGCGGCAGGCCGCGGCGGTAGACCGCCGCCTGACCGTCACCGGTGAGCGTGTGGGCGTTCGACGTCACCTTGAAGAACTTGCCGCAGCCGCCGGAGGCGTAGATGACGGCCTTCGCCTGGAAGACGTGGATCTCGCCGGTGGCCAGCTCGTAGGCGACCACACCGGCGGACTTCTTGACGCCGTCGACCTCGGTGATCAGCTGGTCCAGGACGTAGAACTCGTTGAAGAACTCCACGCCCTCCTTGACGCAGTTCTGGTACAGCGTCTGGAGGATCATGTGGCCGGTGCGGTCGGCCGCGTAGCAGGACCGGCGCACCGGCGCCTCGCCGTGGTTACGGCTGTGGCCGCCGAACCGGCGCTGGTCGATGGTGCCGTTCGGGGTCCGGTTGAACGGCAGGCCCATCTTCTCCAGGTCGAGGACGGCGTCGATGGCCTCCTTCGCCAGGATCTCGGCGGCGTCCTGGTCGACCAGGTAGTCGCCGCCCTTGATCGTGTCGAAGGTGTGCCACTCCCAGTTGTCCTCCTCCACGTTGGCGAGCGCGGCGGCCATACCGCCCTGCGCGGCGCCCGTGTGGGAGCGGGTGGGGTAGAGCTTGGTCAGGACCGCGGTGCGGCTGCGCTTCGTGGACTCGATGGCCGCGCGCATGCCCGCGCCGCCGGCGCCGACGATGACGGTGTCATACTTGTGGATCTTCATGATTCTCGCAGCCCCGTGCCTAGCGGATGTTCGGGTCGAAGGTGAAGATCACCAGCGAGCCCAGCAGAATGGTGAACACCGTGGCCGTGTAGAGCAGGCCCTTGAGCCACAGCCGGGTGTTCGCGCGCTCCGCGTAGTCGTTGATGATCGTGCGCAGACCGTTGGCTCCGTGCAGCATGGCGAGCCACAGCATGAGGAGGTCCCAGACCTGCCAGAAGGGGCTCGCCCAGCGACCGGCCACGAACGCGAAGCCGATCTTCGACACGCCGCCGTCGAGCACCAGCTGGATCAGCAGGTGGCCGAGGACCAGGACGACCAGTACGACACCGGACAGGCGCATGAACAGCCAGGCGGCCATCTCGAAGTTGCCGCGGGTGGAGCGCGGGGTCTTCTTGGTGCGCTTGCGCGGGGCCTCGATGAGGGGGGCCGGGTTGTCGACGTCGAAGAGGGGGGCGCCCTCGACGGGGCCGACGCCGGCAGCGGGGGTTTCAGTGGTCGACATCGGCGTCAGCTCCCGAACAGGACACGAGCGGCGTGGCCGAGAACGGGGTAAATGGCCCCGGCCATCAGGACGACCCAGACACCGACGACCGTCCAGAGCATCTGCTTCTGGTAGCGCGGGCCCTTCGACCAGAAGTCGACGGCGATGACGCGCAGGCCGTTGAGGGCGTGGAAAAGGATGGCGGCGACGAGGCCGTACTCCAGCAGTGCGACGATCGGCGTCTTGTACGTGGCTACGACCTTGTCGTAGTCCTCGGGGGAGACGCGGACGAGAGCGGTGTCCAGCACGTGAACGAACAGGAAGAAGAAAATGAGGACGCCGGTGACTCGGTGAGCCACCCAGGACCACATTCCTTCCCGGCCGCGGTACAGCGTTCCAGCCGGCACGGAAGTCCCTCCGGGAGCGGGGTATCGGGGCCGCGCCGGCTTGTGGGTGTCGGTCGGGCCCGGCCGGGTACGGTCCACCGGCCCTCAGCATCGTAGCGATGCGCCGGCGCCGGGCTTACGCCGGGCCTACCGGTGTGATCAAAGTGGCACGCGGATGGGTGAGCGCCGGCGGGGGGCCGAGGACGGTCCGTGCGGTCATCTGCCGGGTGCGGCGCCGTTCGGGCTGGTCGCTCCCCCACTCTCGACTGCGCTGGAGCGGGGGGACCCCCATCGCGGCGGAGCCGCTGAGGGGCACGGCCCCGCGCCCCTCAGTTTCTCGGCGAGCCGTTGCCCGGCGAGGCGCCGTAGCTCCTCCGCCGCCACAACCCGTTCCTCCTCCGGATCGTTTGTCAAACGTGACCGGATGCCCTCCAGGACGCGGTCCAGGGATTCGGCGGGCGGCGTGTCGCCCAGGTAGATGACGAAGACGTGTCCGAAGCGGGCCTCGTACGCCGCGTGTGCCGCGCTGAGCGCGGTGTGGGCGGCCGAGTAGGTGCCGTCGGGCACCGGCGGCAGGCACTCGCCCGCCAGGGCCCCGGACAGATCCTCCGGCGACAGGTCGTACGCCGCCTCGTCGGCTGCCGCCAGGAGGGATTCGACGTCGGGGTAGGGGCGGTGGGCGGCGATGCGGTGGGACCAGCGCGGGCTGTGCAGGCAGTGCAGGAGCAGCGCGCCGGCCTCGTCGTCCGGGGCGGCGTTGAAGGCGTCCAGCGGGGCGGGGAGAGGGGGCAGACGGTGGGCGGGCAGCGTGGGTCCTCGCGTCACGGGCGGTGTGGCAGGGGATGCTGTGAGAGATGTGTCGTCGACGTTATAGAGGACGTTCACGGCGTGTCCGATGGTTGCTTGAATTTCACCCGAACGGGAGAGTTTCGGATTGGGTCGGTGACGCTCGTGGGGCTGGCGCGTCGTAAGTTGTAGCCGTGAGCCAGCACAGGCGCAGGCCGTCGGCACGGCAGGGCGCGCGAAGGCGGGCGGTGATAGTCGCCGCGGCCTTCGCGGGGACCGTCGCGCTCGGCACGGGCATCGGCGTATGGGCCACCTCGGGCGGCGGCGACGGGGCGGCCCGGCAGCCCTCCGCGAGCGCGCGGGCCGCCTCGTCTCCGGCGCGTTCCGGGGCGGCGACCCCCGCGCCCACGCCGACCCGCAGCTACCCCCTCTCGCAGGCGCCCCGCACCATCCCCGCCGTCCGCTCCCACACCGCGGCCCGCGGCCCCGGCTGGCGCCCGCGGCCGGGCGGCCGGGTCGTGGTGAGCAACGCGGCGCTGGCCGACGAGGGACGGCTGACGGCGAGCGAGCTGGGCCTGTCGTACGCCGGGCAGAAGGGCGCCGCCGACGACGTCAGGCCCGGTGACCTGCGGCTCGACCTCGGCGGCAGCGGGGACCCGGAGTCGTACACCATGACCGTGCGCGGCGGGTCGGTCCGGATCAGCGGGCCCGGGGACGCGGGCGTCTTCTACGGCACCCGGACGCTGAAGCAGGAGGTGCACGGCGGCGGTACGGCCCCGGAGGGGGTCGTGCGGGACCAGCCGGCCAAGCCGCAGCGCGGGTTCATGCTCGACATCGCGCGCAAGCCGTTCACCGCGGGCTGGATAGAGTCGCGGATACGGGAACTCGGCGACCTGAAGTTCAACCAGCTCGGGCTGCACTTCTCCGACGACCAGGGCTTCCGGATCGAGTCCGACACCCACCCCGAGATCGTCTCCCGGGACCACCTGACCAAGGCGCAGGTGAAGGAGATCGTCGCGGTCGCCGCCGCCCGGCACATCCAGGTCGTGCCGGAGATCGACTCGCCGGGACACCTCGGTGCCGTCCTCGCCGCCCACCCGGAGCTGCAACTGCGCAACGCGCAGGGCGTGGCCACACGGGGCGCCATCGACATCTCCAAGGACGCCTCGGCGAAGCTCGTCGACGATCTGCTCGACGAGTACGCCGACCTGTTCCCCGGCTCCTACTGGAACCTCGGCGGCGACGAGTACCAGGCCCTGACCGTCGCGAACCCGCAGGCCTCCTACCCGCAGCTGGCGGCCGCCGCCCGGCGGGAGTACGGCTCCGGCGCCACCGTCGCCGACCTCGCCACCGGCTGGCTGAACGCCCGCGCCGACACCGTCCGCGCCCACGAGCGGACCATGCGGGCCTGGAACGACGGCTTCTTCCGCGGCACCTCCGTGCAGCCCGCCGAGGACCTCCAGGCCGGCTACTGGACCGGCAAGGAGTACGGCGCCCGGCAGCCCGTGGAGTACCTGAGGGCGGGCCGCAAGGTCCTCAACTACAACGACGAGTACCTCTACTACGTCCTCGGCGAGCCCAACACCTTCGTCTATCCGACCGGACAGCGGATCTACGAGCAGTGGATCCCGCGCATGCTGCGCGGCACCTCGGCCGTGGCCGCGCGGTACGAACCCCAGATCCTCGGCGGCTCCTTCGCCGTCTGGTGCGACCTCGCGGGCTCCCAGACCCAGGACCAGGTGGCGGCCGGCATCCGGATGCCGCTGCGGGCCACCATCCAGAAACTCTGGGACCCGAACCCCCCGACGATGTCCTGGACGGACTTCAAGGCCCTCGCGAACCGACTGGGCTGACAGGGGATCACGGTGGACGTACGGCGGTGACGGGCCGTACGTTCCGCCTTCCGCGCGCGGGCCGGGGAGGGTCCCGCGCTCTACCGCTTCCCCGACTTGACAGGGTCATGCCATGACTGGGGAGATGCTCATCCGTATGCGGCACGGGAAGGCGTCGGCGGCCACCGCTCCGGCCGCGCCCTGCCCCCCGGCCCGCCGCCTCCGACCCTGACACACTGTTGGCCGAAAACGCATTCTTCGGACTCCTGTGGATCCTGGGTGTCCTGCCTGTGTGACAGTGCCGTACCGTCGCACGCAGTCAGGGAAAGTGCGGGCTCCGTGCGCATGGGTGCCTTGGTATGTACCGTTTCTGGGAGGCGTGGGATGAGCCTGGTGGAGCTGATCGCTCAGGCCGATGAACGCGGACTGGCCGCCAGCGGGTTGGCCTGTTTGGATCGGTGCGTGCCGCTGCTGGGCGGCGACGACCTGGTCCTGCGGCCGCTGTGGGCGAGCCTCGCCGACGGCTCCGACTGGGGCCCGGGCCTGGAGAAGGCGCGCGGCTCGCTCGGCGCCGGCGCCGAGCGCGACGACCGGGCCGGGGAGGCCCAGGCCCTCGCCCGGCGGATGCTCGACGCCGCGCCCGAGTCGCGGGAGGCCGCGGACATCCGCCTGTGGGCCGACGCCTGCTCCGTCGCCTCGCTGCAGATCCATCGGCTCCTCGACCCCGCCGAGGACGCGGCACCCTCGGTCGACTCCCGCCGGGAGGGCGGCACCGAGGGCATGTCCCCGCTGGTCGCCGCCGAACTGCGCCGTCAGGTCACGGTGCTCGAACTGCTGGCGGAGCACGGCGCGGCCGGGCTGCGGCGGGCGCTGGACGTCTCCACCGAGGGCCGCCGGGTGCTGCGCGCGGTGGTCTCACGGCGGGCCCGCGGGCTCGGGTGAACCATTCGTGACGGCGGTGCGCGGGTCCTGCGCCGGTTGCCGCAACCCCCCTGTGTACGGGTGACGAAACCGCCGTCGGCCTCGCTTTTCCCTATGTGACAGCCCACGATGCGACAGCCGGCCACCTGACCGTCGAACACCTGCCTGACGATCACTTGCCCGACGACCACCTGACAGCGCCGCGGCGGACCAGGCCGCACGCCGCCGTGAGACCGGCCCGGTGGGCGGCGGACGCGGTGGCCATGATGCGCGAGGGCGCGCGGGTCCGGCTCGACTACTCGGCGCAGAGCCTGTGGCGGGTCGACCGCATGGTGGAGGAGATACGCCGGGAGGGCGCGCCGTACGACGCCGTCCGGGAGATGCTGCGCGGCTTCGGGGCCTACGCCGGCGAGGTGATCGTCCGTCACGCCGGCGCCGAGTGGTGGGCGTCCGGCGGCGACCACTGGATCCGCACCCCCGACGGCCGGCTGTGGGACCCGATCGACGAGGCCCGGCGGTGCTACCGCGGCCAGGGCTCACTGCGACTGCTGTGCCGGGACGCGCTGGGCTAGGGCCTGTTGCGAAAGTGCCGTCTGCCGCGCGGCGTCCGGCGTGCCCTCCCGCCGCACCGCCCGAAAGCCCGAGTACGCCCGGTACGAGGGCTTTCGGGCGGCACTCCGCCAGCCTTCGGCCGGGGGGACGCCCAGAGCACGCACCGGACGCCGCGCGGCCGCCCTCCGGGCGACGACGCCACTTTCGCAACAGGCCCTAGCCGGAGGCCCGGCAAAAAACACCGAAATAGGAGACGCGGCCGTTCCCAACAGGCCGGTGGCGGAGCACGATTGCCCCATGGCCGACAACCGACGCTGGTGGGCCCTGGTCGTCATCGCCCTGGCCCAGCTGATGGTCGTGCTCGACATGACCATCGTCAACATCGCGCTCCCCTCCGCCCAGGTCGCTCTGCACATGTCCGACGGCAACAGGCAATGGGTGATCACCGCCTACACCCTCGCCTTCGGCGGGCTGCTGCTGCTCGGCGGCCGGATCGGCGACCTGGCCGGACGCAGGGTGGCGTTCATGACCGGCCTGGTCGGCTTCGCGGCCGCCTCCGCGCTCGGCGGCGCCGCGGTCAACCAGGGGATGCTGTTCGGGGCGCGGGCCTTGCAGGGCGTGTTCGCCGCGCTGCTCGCCCCGGCCGCGCTGTCGCTGCTCGCGACGACGTTCACCGACCCGAAGGACCGCGGGAAGGCGTTCGGCATCTTCGGCGCCATCATCGGCGCGGGCGCCGCGGTCGGGCTGCTCGCGGGCGGCTTCCTCACCCAGTACCTGGACTGGCGCTGGTGCCTGTACGTCAACGTGCCGATCGCGCTGGTCGCCTTCGCCGGCGCCTGGGTCCTGCTGCCCGACGGCGGCCGCCATCCCGACGCCCGCCTCGACGTCCCCGGCGCCCTGCTCGGCTCGGCCGGCATGCTCTCCCTGGTCTACGGCTTCTCCGAGGCGGAGTCCCGGAGCTGGGGTGACGGCCTGGTCCTGGCCCTGCTCACCGGCGGAGTGGCGCTGCTCGGCCTCTTCGGGTACTGGCAGACCCGCGCCCGGGTCCCGCTGCTCCCGATGACCGTCGTACGGGACCGGCAGCGCATCGGCTCGTTCCTCACCGTGCTGCTGGTGACCGTCGGCATGTTCGGCGTCTTCCTCTTCCTGACGTACTACATGCAACGCGTCCTCGGCTATTCGCCCGTGAAGACCGGCGTCGCCTATCTCCCCATCACCGTCGGCATGGTCACCGGCTCCACCCAGGTCGCCGCCCGGCTGCTGCACCGGGTCCCGCCCCGCATGCTGATCGTGCCCGGGCTGCTGCTGGCGGCCGGGGCGCTGGCGCTGATAGCCCAGGTCGGGGTCGAACCGGCGTACGCCTCGCACATCCTGCCCGGCATGCTGATGCTCGGCCTCGGCATGGGCACGGCGATGATGACCTCCGTCTCGCTGGCCACCGGCAACGTCGCCCCACGGGACTCGGGCGCGGCCTCGGCCACCTTCAACACCGCCCAGCAGGTGGGCGGTTCGATCGGTACGGCACTCCTCAACACCATCGCCGCGAGCGTCACCACCCGCTACGCCACCGCGCACGCCGCGGCCGTTCCGGACCGGGCGCTGCTGGCGGCGAAGGCCGCGGTGCACGGCTTCAACGTGGCCACCTGGTGGGCGATGGCCGCGCTGCTGCTGGGCGCCCTGGTCGCCGGGGTGGTCGTGAACGCGGACCGGGCGCCCACCCCGCAGGCAGCGCGGGAGCGGACGCCCGAACCGGTGGAGTCGGCCACCTGAGAACTACTTGAGGTACACCAGGCCGTCCGTCGTGACCGTCGGACGGCCGCTGGTGCCGACCACCACGATCTTCACGGTGTGCTGGGCGCTGGACGACCAGGTCCTGGTCCAGATCGCCTGGCGGTACGAGGTCGTCGTGGACTTCAGGTCGACGGTCGCCACCTTGGTGCCGTCGACGTAGACGTAGGCCTGACCCGAGGTGGACGCCCGCGAGACCACCCAGGAGGCGGACCGGCCGGTGAAGGTCCAGGTCAGGCTCGCGCCCTTGGAGCCGCTGGAGTAGGACGTGCCGCCCAGGTAGTTGGTGGACGACCGGGCCGTCCACGTACCGGCCTTGGCGGCCGACGTCTCCTGGAGGATCACCGGGGTGAAGGAGGCGGAGGAGGTGCGGGTGTTGCCCGCGTAGTCGTACGCCTTCATCGACCAGGTGGACGCGGTGCCGGGCTGGGCGGTGCGGCTGGAGCCGGTCGTGGCCGGGCCGAAGGCGGCCGTCGTCGGGGACAGCAGGCTCACCGACTTCAGGGCCGCGTTGTCGGTGGCCTTCCAGCCGAGGGTGACCGGGACGGCGGTGGTGCTGACGGTGCCGGTGCGCAGGGAGAGCTTCGGCGCGGTGGTGAAGGTGGGCGCCGTGGTGTCGGTGACGACGGTCAGTGCGGCGGTCGTCGTGGTCTTGCCGGACTGGTGCACGGCCCGTACGGCCACGGTGTGGCTGCCCGCGGCGAGCGTGGCGCCGGCCGAGGTCGCGGTACCGGAGGCGGTGGCGGCGGTCCTGCCGTCCACCAGCAGCTCGAACTTCGAGATCAGCGAACCCGGCGTGGTGGTCGACCACTTCGCCGTGATCGCTCCCTTGGTGTAGTACGTCGAGCCGGACGCGCTCGCACCGGACAGCGAGGTGAGCTTCAGGCCCTGCACCGGGCCGGACGCCCAGGCGCGGACGGTCGGCAGCTGGGGATAGAGCGAGTTGCCGGGGCACTGGGTGTTGTAGCCGTCGCGGTGCCCGGAGATCCGGTTGAAGGTGTACGCGGTGCCCGAAGTGAAGCCGGTGCCGAAGTAGTTGGTCTGGGTCGCGCCCGCCGTGAGCTTGACGGTGCCGGCCGGGTCGGCGCCGTACTGGCCGAGCTTCCAGGCCGCGATCCGGGCGATCGACGCCAGAGCCGCGTCCGTGGCGCCGGCCGAGGTGTAGTCACCGAGCACCGCGATACCGGCCGACTCCCGGTTCCAGCCGTAGGTGTGCGCGCCGAGCACCGGCAGGTCCACACCGCCCTTGCGGCCCTCGAAGATCGTGCCGCACTTGTCGACCAGGAAGTTGTAGCCGATGTCGTTCCAGTGCTCGGTCTGCGTGTGGTACGCGTAGATTCCCCGGACGATCGCCGGGGAATCCGAGCACGCGTAGTCGTTGGTGCCGTCCGTGTGGTGGACGAAGACGGCCTTCACGTCCGCGTTGTAGTCCGACGGGTCCGGGCTCAGCGACTCGTCGGCGCCCCAACCGGCCCGCGAGACGATCGGCGGCTCGGGCACGGTGGACGGCGGCGCGACAGGCGTGGAGGCCGACGGGCTCGCGGACGCGCTGTCCGTCGGCGCGGCGGACGCGGAGTCGCTCGGGGAGGCCGAGCCGGTGGCCGGCGCGGAGTCGGCCGGCGTCACGGACCCGGCGGGCGACGCGGAATCCGCCGGGGAAGCCGAGTCGGCCGGGGAGGCGGAGGCGCCGGGTGACGCGGAGTCCGTCGGCGACGTGCTGTCGCCCGGGGTGGCGTCCGCCACGAACGCGGCCGGCTCCGCCCTGGTCTCGGCGGCGGTCACCACCCCCGGGTCGACCAGGTTCACCTGGAGTCCCCTGGGCAGACCGGCACGGGTGGCGCCGTCCCGGCCGACGACCTGGACCTGGACGCCGTCGGAGGGGCCGACCCACACCGGCTCGGACGCGCCGCGCGCGTCGGGGCCGGCCTCCGGGTCCTCCAGCGGGTCGGCCGCCTCCAGACCGTGCCAGGCGCTCCACTGCCCGGTCTCGGCGCTCCGGGTACGCACCTGGGCCGTGCCGTGCAGCCGCTTCGTCGCCCCCGTCCAGGAGACGCCGAGCAGCGAGAACTGCCGGGTGTCCGTGCGCGGCAGCTCCCGCTTGCCGTTCGTGGTGCCCTTCAGCGCCAGGTCGTAGACCTTCACCGGCCGTCTGGCCTGCCCGCCGGTTCCGTGGCCGGCGGACGGGCTGGCGACGGCGTACGTCACCACACCCCCGCCGCCCAGGACCACCGCACCGAGCGTCAGCCACGCCCGTCGCCTCGTGCTCAACGGTCTGTACGCACGCTTACCGCGTGGACTCACTCGTCCCCACCCCTAGAAAAGGACCATCACTGTCAGGCCTGTCACACCTTTCACACAGGCCACGCTTAGGCTCAGCGTCCGGTCCTGACTAAACGTCACTCGTCACTCGTCACTCGTCACTCGCCACCCGTGGACGTGCCGACGGGAGAGCGGACGGCGGAGGTCTGCTCGCTCGGCGAGCTGCCACGCGGGAGAATCCTGCGGACCGCAAAACCCCAGCGGTGCGGAAGAACCGAAGCAACGGCCGGGGCCGCCACCCCCCACAGGAGAGGCCCCGGCCGTCGCGCGGTACGGACCGCGCGGCGGCCCGTACTCTGTACAGCGCCATGACTGCGTTTTCTGTCACACCTCAGGGCGTCACGAGTTAGTTGCGCTTTGTACTGACGTGGACGGCGAGCGGTTTCAGGTCGTAACGTGCAGTTCGCGCCGGGCCGCGGAGGACGCATACGACCACCGCGACGATCTGCGGTCCCGAACACCGCAACCATCAATCGAGGAACCACGACGGCGAAGAACCACGACCGCGAGAGCGGCGCCGGTTTAGGCGCAAAGTAGGGAAAAACGGGTGCTGGGGGACGACGCGGAGCTGACCGCCGCGGTGCGTGCGGCACAGGGCGGGGACGAGACCGCGTTCCGCATCGTCTATCGCGCGGTCCAGCCACGCCTGCTCGGATACGTCCGAACGCTGGTCGGCGACCCGGACGCCGAGGACGTCACCTCAGAGGCCTGGCTGCAGATAGCCCGTGACCTCGACCGGTTCAGCGGCGACGCGGACCGGTTCCGCGGCTGGGCCGCCCGGATCGCCCGCAACCGTGCCCTCGATCACATACGGATGCGCGGCCGCCGCCCCGCGATCGGCGGCGACGAGACCGAACTGGCCGGGCGGGCCGCCGACTCGGACACCGCCGGCGAGGCCATCGAGGCGCTGACCACCGTCTCCACGCTCTCCCTCATCGCCCGGCTGCCGCAGGACCAGGCCGAGGCCGTCGTCCTCAGGGTCGTCATGGGTCTCGACGCCAAGACCGCCGCCGAGACCCTCGGCAAACGGGCCGGGGCGGTGCGGACGGCAGCCCACCGGGGTCTCAGGAAGCTCGCGGAACTGCTGGGCGCCGACGCCGAGGCGGTGGGCGTCCTCGACGCGCTGCCGCCCCAGCGAGAACCGAATGATCGTGCGGCGACGTCCGCCAGTGTGACGCATACGCGTTCGCGGACGCAGAAGGACATGTGATGGCCGACGAGCAGTACACGTGGCTGAACCGGGTGACGGCGGACCGTCTGCTGCGCGGTGAGTCGCTGGAAGCTGTCGACGCCTCCGCCCGTGACCAGGCAGAACGTCTCGCCGGGGCGCTCGGCGCGCTCTCCGCGCGGGTCGCGCCGGCCACCGCCGAACTCCCCGGCGAGGAAGCCGCGCTGGCTGCCTTCCGCAAAGCGCGCGAATCCGCCGAGGACGCCGGGGCCGCGCAGTCCGGCGGGCGCGGGCCGGACGCCGACGCGGGTCTCTTCCGTATCGCCGCCGGTGCCCGGCCGCCCCGGGTCCCGAGCCGGCTCCGCCCCGCGCGGCTCGGCCTCGCCGCCGCGCTGACCGCCGGCATGCTCGGCGGGATCGCGGTGGCCGCGGGCACCGGGGTGCTGCCGACGCCGTTCGACGACAACCGGCCCGGCCCGGCCGCCTCCGTCTCGGCCGCCGGCACCCCCGCACGTCCGCAGGGCTCGCAGTCGCCCGAGTCCCTGCTCGGCGGCGAGACCGGCACTCCCTCCAGCGATGCCGCGTCCGGCGGCTCCGGGCAGAGCTCGCCCGGTTCGTCCGGCAAGCCGACGAACCGGGACACCGGCTCACCCGGCCTCCCGGTCGGCGGGTGGACCGGCGCGCTGACCTCCTGCCGCGCGATCCAGGACGGCAAGTCGCTGGGCGCCGAGCGCAAGCGGGCCCTGGAGGGCCTGGCGGGCGGCGCCGGCCGGGTGAACAGGTTTTGCAGGGCCGTCCTCGGTACCGGACTGAACGGCAAGGGTGAGTCCTCCGGTGACGACAAGGGCGGCGGCAACGGCCAGGGCGGCGAGAACGACGGCCAGGGCGGCCAGGGTGACGGCAACGGCTCGGGCGGCGACGACGAGGGCTGGCCCGGCCGGGGCACCGGCGGGGGCAGGGGCAACGACCACCACCAGGACGGAGGGGCCACCCCCGCCCCGACCGGCTTCGCGCCCCTGCTGCCGAACCGGCCCGCCACCTCGCCCAGCCCCACATACAGCGCACTTTGACCCTTACGCACCGCTGTGACCTGCGGCTTTGAAAGTCGCTGAACTTTTTTCCCGCAGGGAGTGACGTTTTCGGCGGCGGTGACGCAGTACTGAATGAGCCGACTGGTCATCGGCCGTCGCACAGAGCCGGGGTTCCCCCCGTACCTGCGGCTCGTGCATCGGCGCGGGCGGGACACGTTCCCCCGGTCCCGCCCGCGCCCCGAACGTCCTTCCCACCTCACGCGCTCACCAGTAGACGACGACCTTGTCGCCGTTCCTCACCTGCGCGAACAGGTCCGCGATCGCCGCCTCGTCCCGCACGTTGACGCACCCGTGCGAGCCGCCCGCGTAGCCGCGGGCCGCGAAGTCGTAGGAATAGTGCACCGCTTGGCCGCCGCTGAAGAACATCGCGTACGGCATGGGGGAGTGGTAGAGCGTCGACACGTGGTGGCGGGACTTCCAGTAGACGTGGAACACACCCTCACGGGTCGGGGTGTACTGCGCCCCGAACCGCACCGACATCGTCGACACCGTGCGCCCGTCGATCATCCAGCGCAGGGTCCGGCTGGTCTTGCTGATGCACAGCACCCGCCCGGTCAGGCACCGCGGATCGGGCGCGGCGGCCGGCTGACCGCCCATCAGGTACAGCTCCCACTTCCCCGGCCGGTGCGTCATCTGCACCAGCCGCCGCCAGGTCACGGCGTCGGTCTCACCCGTTGGCGGCAGCCCGCGCCTGCCCTGGAAGCCCTTGACGGCCTCGGCGGTGAGGTCGTCGTAGGTCCCCGTCGGCCCGTCGAAGAGCCAGGCGACCTGGCGCAGCCGGGCCTGGAGCTCGCGGACGCCGGTGCCGGTGTCGCCGCGGGTGAAGACGATGTGCGGCGGCACGGTCTCCACCGCGGACGGAGTCGGCTTCGGCGCCGGGGCGGTGGCCGGGGCGGAGGCGGAGGGGGAGACCGAGGTGGAGGCGGAGCTGTGCGGGAGGTCGATGTGGACGGGCGAGTGCCCCTTGGCGTCACCGCCGTCGGGCGCCCGCACGGTGCACCCGCACAGCACGGCCAGCACGGCGGCCAGGATCCCTGAGTACCCCGAGACCTTCATGCCGAGGATGCTTCCCCGCATGACCGTCGCCGAACAAGGGGGCATGGTGGGAACTGACAGACGTGCCGGGAATTCGGCATATCGGCGTACTGGCGTGCTGCGGAGGTCACCCACATGGCCCGTGAGTCGGAGTCCGGACTGCCCATCGAGCCGGTCTACGGCCCCGGGGACCTGGCGGGCTGGGACCCGGCCGGGAAACTCGGCGACCCGGGGTCGTACCCCTACACCCGGGGCGTGTACCCGACGATGTACACCGGCCGCCCCTGGACCATGCGCCAGTACGCCGGCTTCGGCACCGCGGCGGAGTCCAACGCCCGCTACCGGCAGCTCATCGCGCACGGCACCACCGGTCTCTCCGTCGCCTTCGACCTGCCCACCCAGATGGGCCACGACTCCGACGCGCCCCTCGCGCACGGCGAGGTCGGCAAGGTGGGGGTGGCGATCGACTCGGTCGACGACATGCGGGTGCTGTTCGGCGGCATCCCGCTGGACCAGGTGTCGACCTCGATGACGATCAACGCCCCGGCTGCCGTGCTGTTGCTGCTGTACCAGTTGGTGGCGGAGGAACAGGGCGTACCGGCGGGCGCCCTGACCGGCACGATCCAGAACGACGTCCTGAAGGAGTACATCGCGCGGGGCACGTACATCTTCCCGCCCAAGCCGTCCCTGCGGCTGACCGCCGACATCTTCCAGTACTGCCGGACGCGGATGCCGCGCTGGAACACGATCTCCATCTCCGGGTACCACATGGCCGAGGCCGGTGCCTCGCCCGCGCAGGAGATCGCCTTCACGCTCGCCGACGGCATCGAGTACGTGCGCACGGCGGTCGCGGCCGGCATGGACGTGGACGACTTCGCACCCCGCCTCTCCTTCTTCTTCGTGGCCCGCACGACGCTTCTGGAGGAGGTGGCCAAGTTCCGTGCGGCCCGCAGGATCTGGGCGCGGGTGATGCGGGACGAGTTCGGCGCGCGGAACCCCAAGTCGCTGATGCTCCGCTTCCACACCCAGACGGCCGGCGTCCAGCTGACGGCCCAGCAGCCGGAGGTGAACCTGGTCCGGGTGGCGGTCCAGGCCCTCGGCGCGGTCCTCGGCGGCACCCAGTCGCTGCACACCAACTCCTTCGACGAGGCGATCGCGCTGCCGACGGACAAGAGCGCGCGCCTGGCCCTGCGCACCCAGCAGGTGCTCGCGTACGAGACCGACGTCACGGCGACGGTGGACCCCTTCGCCGGTTCGTACGCCGTGGAACGGATGACGGACGACGTGGAGGCGGCGGCCCTCGATCTGATGCGGCGGGCCGAGGACCTCGGCGGCGCGGTGGCGGCGATCGAGCACGGCTTCCAGAAGGGGGAGATCGAGCGGAACGCCTACCGCATCGCGCAGGAGACCGACGCGGGGGAGCGGGTGGTGGTCGGCGTCAACCGCTTCCGGCTGGACGAGGAGGAACCGTACGAGCCGCTGCGCGTCGACCCGGCCATCGAGGCCCGGCAGACGCAGCGCCTCGCCCTGCTGCGCGCCGACCGCGACCGGGCGGCCGTCGCCGCCGCCCTCACCGCCCTGCGGAAGGCCGCCGGGGGCGACGACAACGTCCTGCCCCCGATGAAGGAGGCGCTGCGCGCGCGGGCCACGGTGGGCGAGGTGTGCGACGCGCTGCGGGAGGTGTGGGGCGTGTACGTCCCGACGAACGCGTTCTGACGGCGCGTTCTGACGGCGCATTTTGACGGCGCGTGCTGGCGGACGGGGTCTGGCGGACGTGGTCTGACGGGTGCGTCCTGACGTACGCCCCCGGGGGTGTTGTCGGACGCGCGTGCGACACTGCTTCTCATGTTCGGTGTCATCGACCTCCCCACCTATCTGGTAGGACTCGTCCTGATCGTCCTGCTGCCCGGTCCCAACTCCCTGTACGTGCTGTCCGTGGCCGCCCGGCAGGGGATCCGGGCCGGTTACACCGCCGCCGCGGGTGTGTGGTGCGGGGACACCGTGCTGATGACACTGTCGGCGGCCGGGGTGGCCTCGCTGCTCAAGGCCAACGCCGTGCTGTTCGGGATCGTGAAGTACGCGGGCGCCGGCTACCTCACCTGGCTGGCGGCAGGGATGCTGCGGGCGGCCTGGTCGATGTGGCGGTCGCGGAAGGAGCAGGCGGCGGAGCAGACCGCCCGGGCGGCCGCCGCCCCGGCGCAGGAGCGCCCGTACCGCCGCGCCCTGGTGATCAGCCTCTTCAACCCGAAGGCGATCCTGTTCTTCATCGCCTTCTTCGTGCAGTTCGTGGACCCGGGGTATGCCTACCCGGCACTGTCCTTCGTCGTCCTCGGCGCCTTCGCCCAGCTGGCCAGCTTCCTGTACCTCAGCGTCCTGATATTCAGCGGCACCCGGCTGGCCGAGGCGTTCCGCCGCCGCAGGCGGATGTCGGCGACGGCCACTTCGGCGACGGGGGTGCTGTTCCTCGGGTTCGCGGTGAAGCTGACGCTGGCCAGCGCCTGAGCCACCAGCGCCCGCCCGGCCCGGCCGCGGCGTGAGCCGCGCACCGAGGGCCGTGCGCACCGGGCTGTGTCCGCCCGGCCCTACGCGGCATCGGCATCCGCGTCGACGCCGAAGGCCCCGGTGCGCGCCGCGTACGTCCGCAGGCCCGCGGTCGTCTCGCCCGCCCAGCCCACATAGCCGTCCGGGCGGACCAGGAACACACCCGGTCCGTACGACCGAGGGGCCGGCAGACCGCGGACGCCGGCCACCGGTTCCGGCGTCAGCAGGGTCCAGTGCGGCCCCCGGAACGCGTCGAACATCCGCACCCCGTCCGCGTTGCGCCCGTCGGGTGCGCGGTCGCCCGCCTGCACCGGTCCCGGGTTCGCCCGGGTCTCCTCGGTCAGCGAGGACTCCCGGTAGCCGATGCCCAGTTGGACCGTGGCCTCACCCCGCCGTACCTCGCCGTGGTGGACACGGGTCGAGAGCCCCAGCATGGCGGCCGCGTTCGGCCGGCGCTCCTCCTCGTAGGTGTCGAGGAGCGCCTCCGGGGCCCGGTCCGTCAGGACGGCGGCCAGCTTCCAGCCCAGGTTGTAGGCGTCCTGGACACTGGTGTTCAGGCCCTGGCCGCCGGCCGGGGAGTGGACATGGGCCGCGTCTCCGGCCAGGAAGACCCGGCCCACCCGGAACCGGTCCGCCAGCGCGGCACGCGGGCGGAAGTCGGAGGCCCAGCGCAGCCCGGTGACGTCCGCCGCGTCGAGATGGGTGTACGTCGTCACCAGCCGCCGTATCCCGTCGAGGGACAGGTCGGGCTCCGTGCCCTCGGGCAGCCTCGCCGCGAGCTGGAATTCCTCGGTGCCGGCCAGCGGGCACAGCGCCACACCGTTCCCGTCGTCGCCGACGAAGGTGTGCCAGTGGTCCCGGTCGAGGCCCCGTACCCGCAGGTCGGCCACCAGGAAGGGGCTCGGGTCGACCGACTCGCCCGTCATGCCGACGCCCACCGCACGCCGTACGGCCGACCGGCCCCCGTCCGCCGCCACCGCATACCGCGCGCGAGCCGTCGTACCGTCGGCGAAGCGGACCGTCACCCCCCGCGCGTCCTGGTCCAGTCCCGTCACGGCGCGCCCGAACTCGACCCGGCCGCCCAGCTCCCGCAGCCGCGCGTACAGCACCTCCTGCGTGCGCCACTGCGCGACCATCAGCGGATCGGTGTACGGCGCGCCCTCGTCCGCCGTCACCTCGTCGAACATCGGCTTCGTACCGAGCCGCTCGCCGTTTTTCCAGAGCAACCGGGGCGGGTAGGGACCGCCGGCCGCGCGGATCGCGTCGTGTACCCCGAGGTCGTCGAAGACCTCCTGCGTCCGGGGCTGGATCCCCTTGCCGCGCGAGCCAGGGAACAGCGTCTCGCCCGCCTCCACGACCATCGCGTCCACCCCGCGCCGGGCCAGGTCGATGCCGAGGGTGAGTCCGGTGGGACCGGCGCCCACGATCAGTACATCCACGCCAAATCTCCTTAATGTTGTTAAGTGCTGCTGGCGGCAAGGCTGCCCTTAACGCTGTTAAGCTGTCAAGCGTGAGTACGGAAAGACGTGCACCCCTCGACCGCAGGCGGGTCGCCGACACCGCCCTGCGCCTGCTGAACGAGACCGGTCTCGACGGCCTGACCCTCCGGGCCATCGCCAGGGAACTCGACGTCAAGGCCCCGGCCCTGTACTGGCACTTCAAGGACAAGCAGGCGCTGCTCGACGAGATGGCGACGGAGATGTACCGCCGTATGGTCGCGAGCACCGAGCTCGATCCCGCCGACAGTTGGCAGGACCGGCTGCGCAAGTCCGGCCGGGGACTGCGTACTGCCCTCCTCGGCTACCGGGACGGCGCCAAGGTCTACAGCGGCTCACGCTTCACGGGCATCGACCACGCCCATGAACAGGAGGCGAACCTGCGCGTCCTGGCGGAGGCCGGCTTCACCCTCGCCCAGGCGGTGGCGGCGGGCCTGACGGTGAACGCCTACACGATCGGTTTCGTGACCGAGGAACAGGGCGTCGAGCCCCTCCCGGGCGAGCGCCGGGAGGGGTACGACGTGGAGGAACGTGCCCGCCTGCTGGCCGACTTCCCGCTGGCGGCGGCGGCGGGCAGGGAGATCTTCGCCGACTACGACCACCACTTCGAGGAGGGCCTGGAAGTGGTCATCGCGGGGATCGGGGCGCGGTATCTGTAGCGCCCCCGCAGACCTGACCCGCTAGAAGATCGGATGCACGGTACAAGCGGTGCGGCTGCGGTGGCGGTCCCGCCGGCGCTACTTCATCGCCCTGCGGAGGGCCCGGGTGAGCACCGGGGGCAGCAGGTCCGCCGCGATACGCCGGACGCGGCTCCGTCGACGGGATGCCGCGGGGGCCGCGGGGGATGCGGGGGATGCCGCGGGTGCGGGGGCCGGCTCCGGGGCCTCAGGTGCGTCCGGTGTGTCCGCGTACCGTGAGAACGGGAACTCCGGCGCTCGCATCCCCTTCGACTTCAGCCGTATGATCCGGTGCCCCGCCGCCTCCTGCGTGCTCAGATGGCAGTCGGTCCGCGCCTGGATCATCTTGATCAGTTCCTCCTGCACCGGTCCGGCGTCGCCCCAGGTGCCGTACAGCTTCTGGGTGCTGAGGCATATCGGGTTCAGGTCGCGGTTGAGCACCGCCTCCCAGGCCGCTATGGAGACGCCGGGCGTGTGCTCGGAGCGGAAGTCGTCGAGGACCACGATGCCGTCGGGCAGGAGCAGTTCGCGCGCCGCCCCTATGTCACCGTGCACGTGCTCGTACAGGTGCGAGGCGTCGATGTGCACGAACCGGCAGGAACCGGGTGCCACTTCGGTGGCGACCAGCGAGCTGGGGCCCTGTAGCACGCGGGGCAATTCGTCGTGGAAGGCCAGGTAGTTCTGTTCGAAGACGCGCCGGGTGAGTTTGCTGTAGGACTTCGTCGACTCCGCCTGGTTGGCGTCGTCCGGGGCGTCGCCCTCGAAGAGGTCGCACACGGTGTACGTCTCGCCCGGCCGCAGATGCCTGCCGGTGAAGATCGCGCTCTTGCCCATGTAGACCCCCACCTCCAGCAGGTCGCCCCGCAGGCCGGCCTTCTCCTGGCGGTTCAGGAACCAGTCGAAGAGCAACTGGTCGAGCACGGGGAACCAGCCGGGGACGTCGTCGAGGCGGCGGGGCAGCGGGGTCGTTTCCTGGGTGGTGGCGGCCATGCGGAGAAGGCACTCCCTCGGTATGCGATGCGAAAGTCTGTGGAATCCCTGCGGAATGGCTGTGTGTGCAGGGTTCCAAAGTGCCTGCCCGCCGTGCCGCTTTGAAACCCAAGAGCAGATGAACGGCGGGCCAACACCCGAGAGTGGAAGAGAAGGGGATGTCGAATCGGGTCAAGGCGTCTTCAGCGCTGTTCTCAACCGCGGCCCGAACCGGGTCTCCGCGAACCGGTGGATCAGCCAGGCGAGCCCCAGCATCGCGAGGACCGTCACCGCGAGCGTCGGCCACGGCGGCAGCCCCCACGCCCGGTGCAGCACCCGGATCACGAACCAGCCCAGGTGCTCGTGGACCAGGTAGAAGGGGTACGTCAGCGCCCCGGCCGTGGTCAGCCAGGGCCAGGCCGCCCAGCGCGTCCAGCCCGCCGCCACCGCGGCGACCGCGGCGAAGGCGAGGGTGACGACGAGCATCACGACGTACGGGTCCCGGGGCGCCCCCGCCTGCCACAGCCCCTGGGCGGCCGTACGCGTGCCGAGCACCCAGGAGAGCGCCACGATCCCCCAGGGCAGCAGCCGGTTGCCGAAGCGGTGCACGAGATAGAGGGCCAGGCCGCCGACGAAGTACGGCGCGTACTCGGGCATCACGACCAGTTCGGCCCAGGGGCCGCCGGCCGCGGTGGACAGCACGGCGGCCAGCGTCCACACCGAGCAGAACAGCACCACCCTGCGGTAGGTGACGCCCGGCAGGACGACGGCCAGTGCGAACAGGGCGTAGAAGCGCACCTCGACCCAGAGGGTCCAGCAGACGCCCAGCACGCGCGGTACGCCCAGCGGCTGTTGCAGCATGGTCAGGTTGACCAGGAACTCGTCGAGTCGCACCGGGTGCACCACCGCGGGCAGCGCCAGGGACGCCCCGGTGACCAGCACCAGCGCGACCCAGTACGCGGGGTAGAGGCGGGCGACCCGGGAGCGGAAGAAGTCGCCGAGGGAGCGGCCCCAACTGCTCATGCAGATCACGAAGCCGCTGATGACGAAGAAGAACTGGACGCCGAGACAGCCGTAGACGGCCGCCCTGGACAGGGTCGGGAAGACGTGGGCGGGGTTCTGGTGCCAGGACGCGGAGACGACTCCGCCGCGGCCGGCGTAGTGGTAGAGGCAGACCATCAGGGCGGCGGCGAGCCGCAGTCCGTCGAGGGCGAGAAGTCGGGGGCGGGGGTGCCCGGGGCGGGCCGGGACGACCGGGATCTTCGCAGGCGAGGGCGCCAGCGCGGGAGGCGAAAGTGACATGGTCCGAGACGCCTACCCGAGGCCGGGCCGTTAATCATCCGATCTGTTCGCGAAATCCCCGGGACGTGGGGACCCCTTACCGTCACCTGGGGGAATCATAGAAAGTGCGCGGTGAACCCGCTAACCATTCTCTTACTCTTTGAGATTCGTTAACCATACAGTCGTTTTTACTTCCTAGTTTCTCCATCCATCCCCCCGGTGCGCGTCACCACACCACACACAGCCATTACACAAGCTTTGCTTGGTAAAAACAGGAGAGCTATGACGAGGGTCCAGAACAGGCGGGCACCTGCGCGCGGAGGGGAGCTGGACGACTGCCTGCACGCCTGCGCCGTGCACAGCGGGAAAGTGGTCGGCAGCCTCGACCGCCGGCGCGCGGAACTGGCGGAGCAGCTGCGCAAGCTGCTGGTGGTCGTCGCCATGGAAGGCACCACCGCATCCGCCCCCGCCTCGGCCGGCGGCGCGACGGCGCTTCTCAAGCGCGCCGTCAAGGGCGCGGCGAGCCCCTCGGGCGGGATCAACAACGACCTGCTGGACGCTCTGCTCGCGGTTGCCAACAAGGCCCTGGAGTGCGGTTACCACGACGAGTTGAACCTCGCCCTGGTGATCAGCGACACCGTCCTCGCCCAGCGCAAGAACTCCCGCGCCGGCTGGCGGCTGCGCGCCCGCATCCTGGAGGGACTCGGCGAGGAGCAGGAAGCCGTCGAGGCCTACGAGCGCTACCTCGAACTCACCACCGACGACGGCTTCGGCGTCGCCAACCGGATCTCCGGTATGCGCCGCGCCGCCGAACGCGAAGGCGAACTCCTCGCCCTCCTCAAGCGCCAGGTGCCGGCGGCCGCGGACCACGTCCGCGGGCCCGCCACCGCCACCTGGGCCGAGGGCCTCGCCCTGCAGGCCGCAGGCGACTGGCGGGCCGCCGAGCCCCGCCTGGTCGGCGCGCTGCTCGCCCTCGCCGAGGACGAGGCGCCGGTCAACGACCGGCAGGAGCTGCTCAGCCAGTACCTGGACCTGCGGCTGGCCGAGGGCAACGACGCCGGCCTCGCCGAGGCCGTCGCGATCTACGCAGAGCAGCGCAGGGTGCGGATGCGCGGCCCGGTCGCCGACCCGACGGTCGACGGCGTGCGGTGGATCAGCCTCGGCGAGTTCCGCAACCAGATCGCCGGCAAGTCGGTCTGCCTGATCGCCAACTCGGGCCGGGTGGGCGCGAGCGGCATCGGCAAGCAGATCGACGACTACGACCTGGTCGTGCGCTTCAACTCGTACAAGATCGACCCGGAGCACACCGGCGAGCGCACCGACATCCACGTCAGCATCCACAAGCACGCCTTCAACTGGGAGAAGCCGGTGACCACCCGGCTGATCTTCGGCGGTGTCTCGGGTGACTGGAAGCACTCGCTGCGCAACAAGCTGGTGCCCGGCGCGCAGAAGTACCTCGGCGACGAGTCGCTGCGCTGGCCGATGCGCAACATCGGGCAGATCAGCACCGACACGTGGTCGGGTATCCCGACCTCCGGGTTCAACATGCTGTGGCTGCTGGACTTCCTGGACGTCAGCCCGACCCTGGATTTGATCGGCTTCGACTTCTACGAGAGCGGCGCCTACCGCGTGCAGGAGGCAATGAAGCTGGCCATCACCTCCGTGCACGAATACACCAGCGAGAAGGATTGGGTCATGCAGCGGGCCCAGAGCGTGACCGACATGAGGATCTCCCTGCGATGACGACCACCTTCACCCCGGCGATACCGAACACCGACGCGAGCGCTCTCACCAAGAAGCGCCGGATCGCGTTCGCGTCCTACGTGGACGAGAACTACCTGCCCGGCTTCCTGGTCCTGCTGCGCAGCCTCGCCCTGTCCAACCCGGGCATCTGCGAGGACTTCGTCGTGCTCTACGACGACCTGCGCCCGGCGTCCGTCGCGAAGATCCGGGCCCTGCACCCGCGCATCGTGCTCCAGCGGGTCGACGACACGCACTACGACTCGTACGTCAAGGGCGACCAGGACAACTACCTGGTCCGCAAGGCGTACTTCATCCTCGACATCTTCCGGCTGCGCGACTACGACACCGTCATCACCCTGGACACCGACATGGTCGTCCTCGGTGGTCTCGGCGAGCTCCTGGAACTGCGCGAGGGGCTCGCGGCCGTCCCGCAGTTCTTCTACGGGCAGCACAAGCTGAACTCCGGTCTCCTGGTGATCCAGAAGGAGTACCTGTCCGACGAGTTCTGCGCGAAGATCGACAAGACCGGCCGCAGCGGAGACTACGAGCTGGACAAGCACGACCAGGGCATCCTGAACGCCGTCCTGGACGGCGACTTCGTCCGCCTCGACGCCAAGTACAACTTCGTCAAGCGGCGGCTGTCCGGCGACCTCCCGGTCCCGGAGGACACCAAGATCCTGCACTTCACCGGGCGTCACAAGCCCTGGCAGGGCGGTGAGTCCGGCTACTCGCAGGCCGAGGACCGCTGGCGCGAGTTCGAGATGACCGACGCCGAGTTCCACGCGGCCTACTTCGCCTCCTCCGGCGGCCTCCACCACGACCTGGTCGTCCACTTCGGCACCCCGCACGTCAAGCGCACCGGTGACGTCGAGATCGCCCGCAGGGTGGCCGCCGCGCACATCGCGAACGGCGACTACCAGGACGCCGTGGACGTGCTCGGCGGCGTCCGCATCCCGCTGGACGAGGCCTGGCCGCACGAGGTGCTCGGGCACGCCCTGATGAGCGTCTCCCGCTACGACGAGGCCAAGACCCAGCTGCTGCTCGCGACCGCCGCCCCCAACCGGGCCGCCACCGCCTTCGCGCGGCTCGCCCAGATCGCCTGGGTGCACGGCGACAACACCGAGGCCCTCAGGTACGCCACCGCCGGCCTCACCGTCGACCCCACCCACCGCTCCAGCCGCCTGTGGGCCCAGCGCGCGGCCGCCGTCCCCTCCCAGGAGCAGGGCAGCGCCGAGGACCAGCTGGCGCACGTCGCGTTCTACATGGACCGGCAGGGCAACGCGGGCGACAAGCTGCTCCCGGAGACCGTCCGGCTCGGTTTCGGCCCGGACACCACCTCCCGGCGCTGGCACTCCGTGCACGCCCACCGGTACTTCGACAAGGCCGCCCTGGAGCGCGTCAACGCCCGCCGGGGCCTGGTCATCGGCGGCGGCGGTCTGTTCATCCCGGACACCATGCCCAACGGCAACAGCGCCTGGCAGTGGAACGTCCCGGACGAGCACCTGCGCGCCATCGACGTCCCGATCATGGTCTACGCGGTCGGCTTCAACGCCTTCGACGGCCAGTCCTACCGGGCCAAGCGGTTCAACGACAGCCTGCGGCTGCTGGTGGAGAAGTCCTCCTTCTTCGGTCTGCGCAACCACGGCTCCATCGCCAAGGTCCGCGGCATGCTCCCGCCGGAGCTCCAGGACAAGGTCGTCTTCCAGCCCTGCCCCACCACGGTCATGCGCCAGCTGGTGGCCGGCTGGACCGACCCGGTGTACCGCGAGGACACGGTCATGCTCAACGCGGCCTACGACCGCGCGGGGCTGCGCTTCGGCCACGACTACGGCCACTTCCTCGCCGAGATGGCCAAGGCCGTCCGCAAGATCGGCGAGCACACCGAGGTCAAGTGCGTCGCGCACTCCCTCGACGACGAGAAGATCGCCTTCGACCTGCGCCGCGAGCACGGCATCTCGCTGCCGGTGATCCCGATGTACGACTTCTCCAACGACGAGATCCGTGCGGCGTACGCCAGGACCCGCCTGGTCATCGGCATGCGCGGGCACGCCGGCATGATCCCGTTCGGGGTCGGCACGCCGATCATCTCGCTGATCTCGCACCCGAAGATGGCGTACTTCCTGGGCGACATCGAGCGCCCCGAGTGGGGCGTCTCTGTGCACGAGCGGGAGCTCGGCGACGTCCTCACCGAACGCGCCCTCGGCATCCTCGACAACCACAGCCGCACCGTCGCCGACGTGCACGACCGGCAGGAACAGCTGTGGAAGGTCACCCAGGAGAACGCGGCCACGATCAAGAAGATCCTGGGCCGATGACACCGAAGGGGCGGGCCCCTGATCGGGACCCGCCCCTGATCGGCGGCGCGGCCGCCGCCTGGGGGCGCGGGGCTGTATGGGATATGCGGCTACCGCCGCGTGGGCGCGACCAGCCACGACGGCGCCGCAGCCGACCGACGACATGACCCGGCGGCTTCCAGCGGAGCGCTCGGCGCAACGCCTACCGGCGCACGCCCCGCCGCAGGTTGCGTGCCCTGCGGGCCATCCGGCGGACGGTCGCGTTGCGTGGCAGGAACGCCAGCTGCGCGGGCACCCCGCCGGGCAGCCCGAGCGAGGTCAGGCGTCTGCGCTTGAAGTAGCGGATGGTCGTGTCGTTCAGATGCTTCGTCAGGTAACGCACGGTCTCCGCGCGCAGCTGCGGATAGATCTTCGGCTGCATGGCGAAGCCGACCGCGCCGATCAGCCGGCCGAGTTCCTCGACGCTCATCCGCGGGCGCTGTGCCTCGACCGCCTGGCGGTCGCTCAGGGCCGGCACCAGCGCGTCGACGACGGTGACCGGGACGCGGTTGCTGTTCTCGTACGGGGTGAGCTTGTCGAGGAGGATGTCGGTGCCGACGCGGGCGGTCGGCAGGCCGTACAGCGCGGACGCGGTGAGCAGCGCGGTGGAGAAGCAGCCGACGACCAGGGCGGGACGCATCCGCTGGTAGAGCACCTCGGCGAGGACCGTGGTGTCCAGGACGGTGAGGTCGGCCTTGAGCTTCTCGGCCTCCTGCTCCAGGGTCCGGGCGAACCGGGCCGGGGCGGAGGGGTGGGGCTTGAACACGATCTTGGTGTGGCCGAGTTCGACGGCGCCCCGCAACATCCGGACGTGCAGGCTCTCCTCCTGCTCCGGAGTGAGGATCTCGAGCGCGGAGAGGTACTGGCCGAGCAGCAGGGCCGGTTCCTCGATCGGCGGCAACTCGTCGCCGCTGGGCGCGAGTTCGGCCAGCACCTTGGTGAACGCCGCGGTCGGTACCACCTCGGCGGGGACGCCGAACTCGGTGAGCAGTATCGGCTTGAGGCCCGGCACCAGGTCGAGGTGGAGGACCCGGTCGACGCGGGTGCCGACCAGCGGGTCGATCTTGTTCCGGGTCGGGCCGTAGCTCATCAGACCGTCGGCGTAGACCGTGACGGGGGCGCCGTTGAAGATCTGGGTGAGGCTGAGCGAGGGGTTGACCTGGATCGACTCGACGGCGAACTCGACGTCGTCGTCGCCGAGCCGCCACTCGTGGCGCAGGAAGCGTTCCCACAGGGGCATGTCATCGACGCGCGGGGCCCAGCCGCCCGGGTGGAACGGGAAGATCGTCTCGTTGTACGAGATCACCTCGTCGAAGCGGTCGCGCAGCCGCTCGAAGCCGGGCGCCTCGTCCAGGCCCGGGGTGGTCTCGGGGGCCGCCGCGTTGTTGCAGACCAGCAGGATGCGCCGGTCGGCCGGGCGGAAGGCGCCGGAGTCCAGGGCGGCGGCGAGGGTGGCCGTGCCGTAGAGGGTGGACGCCTGGAAGATCTGGGTGGTCACGCGGCGGCTCCCGCGGGGGCGGGACGGCGGCGCAGCCGGCGCAGCTTGGTGGCACGCTGGAGGTCCATGGAGTCCAGGGCCTCGTCCAGCACGTCCTGCGGCATGCGCCGCAGGGCAGCGGCACTCATGGATTTAAGCTTCTTCGCCACCGCGGGCTCGAACCTTTCGATGGATCCCAGGTGATGGGAAATGATGGCGCAATACGTGCGGACGGCCTTCGGCAGGAGTTCCTTCGCGTCGGCGTCCTGTGCCGTTTCCTCGATCACCTGGTCGAACGCGCGAATGAAATCGAGCTGACGGACGTCGCCGATCTGTGTGAGTGAAGAGGCTACGCCACGCCGGTAGAAGACGCCGAGCAGGTTCACCACCGCGAAGGACTCGGCCTCCCGGTGCAGTTTCCAGATCCACGGCCGGTCCTCGGCCGTGCGCAGCCCGTCCGTGAAATGCACGAGCCCCTTGTCCACCAGACGGCGGTGGTAGACGCCCGCCCAGGCGTAGGCGTAGTCGACGGAGGTGGACCGGTCGGCGGGCAGGATGGCCTCCCGCGGGTTCATCACCA
The DNA here is from genome assembly GCF_040686075.1 of Streptomyces sp. NPDC086519. Classification (NCBI taxonomy): domain Bacteria; kingdom Bacillati; phylum Actinomycetota; class Actinomycetes; order Kitasatosporales; family Streptomycetaceae; genus Streptomyces; species Streptomyces sp. NPDC086519. Next base: position 133,628 of record NZ_JBFBJL010000013.1, on the reverse strand, counting down.
CGTTGCGGCGGCCGACCGGCACCCGGTGCACGGCCCGGGCGCGCGCGGTGCACTGGACATGGTCGGTGCGGACGAAGTCGCAGCCCAGCGACTCGATCGCGTCGACCAGCCGCGGGTAGTAGCCCGGTGCCAGCCAGTCGTCGCCGTCCAGGAAGGTGACGTATGCGCCGCGTGCCCGGTCGATGCCGGTGTTGCGCGCGGTGGCCAGCCCCCCGTTCTGCTCGTGTCTGACATGGACCGCGCCTGGGAGCTCGCGCTCTGCTCGCGCGAGAATCTCTGGTGTCCCGTCGGTCGAGCAGTCGTCGACGAGAATGAATTCGAAGTCCTCACGCGCGTTCGCGCGCAGGCTCCTCAGGGTGTCGGGCGCGTATTGCTGCACGTTGTAGAACGGCACGATGACGGAGAGCTTGACCACGTGGAGGACGTTAGGCGGACGCCCGTCATCCGTCTTGACTGTTGCCTTGATTCGAGGTGAACGACACATGGCGAAGCTGTGAACCAGGGCTTTTCGGCGGGCAATCCCGGGCTGATTCGCCATTCGGCGATGTGTTGTTAACCTTTTGTTGGATTCGGGTTCGGGAGATTCTCGGAATGGCTTCCTAGCGTCTCCGGTGTGCCAGCAAGTGCAACGAAGTCCCTGCGGGTGGCCGTCCTGGCGGATTCCGACACTCGGTGGAAGTGGGGGGCGCTCACCGCGAAGCGCCTGATCCCCGGCGAAACCGACAGTCCGGACATCCGGCTCGACGGCTACCTCCTGCGGGGCCGTGCCACCCCCACCGCCCGCCAGCTCCAGGAAGTCGGCGTCCACGCGGACTCGCTCCGCGAGGTCACGGCCGTCGAGTTCCTCAGAGAGATGGAACAGCAGTCGTACGACATCCTCGTCCTCTCCCTCGTCGGCGGCGGCACGCAGGCCATGCTGCACGGGCTGCGCAGCGTCTGGGCCGGCCGGGAGCGGCGGCCCGTCGTCGTCACCGGCTACGTCGGCGTCGTCTACGAGAAGCTCGCCGACGGACTGCTGCTGCGGCACGGCGCGGACCTCGTCCTCGCCAACTCCCGCCAGGACGCCGAGCGTTTCCGGGCGGTGTACGACGGGGTCGGCGCCGACTCCTCGTCGGTGACCGAGGTCGCGCTGCCGTTCCTCGGCGGGGCGCCCTACGAAGGCGAACACGACCCCTACACGGTGGTGTTCGCCGCCCAGCCCTCGGTCCCCGACAGCCGCAAGGACCGTACCTACCTGCTCAACCGGCTGATCCAGCACGCCCGCAGGCACCCCGAGCGGGAGGTGCTGCTCAAGCTGCGCTCCAAGCCCGGCGAGCACACCACCCACATCGAGGAACTGCCGTACCAGAAGCTGGTCCAGGGCAAGGACGTGCCCGCCAACTTCCGGCTGGTCTACGGCCACATGGGCGAGGTGCTCGACCGCACCGACCTCCTGGTCACGATGAGCTCGACGGCCGCCCTGGAGTCCCTGCACCGCCGGATCCCGACCGTCGTCCTCACCGACCTCGGCATCCGCGAGGCGCTCGGCAACCACCACTTCGTCGGCTCCGGCTGCCTCGCCTCCTGGGACCAGCTCGACGTCGGACACCGCCCGGTGCCCGACGCGGAGTGGGTCTCACGGCAGGGCGTCGCCGCCGACGGCAGCTACGCCACCGCCTTCGACGCGGCCCGCGAACGCATCGCGAAGCTGCTGGCACGGCCCGGCGGGCTGCCGCCCCTGAACCCCTACTACACCACCGAGACCGCGTCCGGTTACCTGCCCGGCATCCTGGCCCGCCACCACCTCGGCCCCGACGGCGCCCCGCTCCCGGGCGCGCCCGCCGCCGACAAGGCCCCGGGCCCCGTCCGCCAGATCGTGCGCCGGGCCGCACGCGGCGCCTACCGCCACGGCGTCCAGCGGGTGGCCCCCGTGATCCGACGAATGGGAGAGCTGTGAGCGACCGGATCCCGCGCCAGACGTCGTCGGCGTCTGACGGAATCGAAGGAACAGAGCCGATGCCCCACCCAGAAGCGGCCGTAGTGCCCCGCGTCCTCGCCGTGATCCCCGCCCGGGGCGGCTCCAAGGGCGTGCCCGCGAAGAACCTCGCCCCGGTCGGCGGCGTCCCGCTGGTCGCCCGCGCGGTCCGCGAGTGCCGCGCCTCCCGCCTGGTGACCGACGTGGTCGTCTCCACCGACGACCAGGCGATCGCCGCGGCCGCCCGCTCGGCCGGCGCCGAGGTCGTGCTGCGCCCCGCCGCCATCGCCGGTGACACCGCCACCTCCGAGGCCGCCGTCCTGCACGCCATGGACGCCCACGAGGCGCTGCACGGCGCCCCGGTCGACGTGGTCCTGCTCGTGCAGTGCACCAGCCCGTTCATCATCCGCGAGGACCTCGACGGGGTGGCCGGCGCGGTCGTCGAGAACGGCGCCGACACGGCCCTGACCGTGGCCCCCTTCCACGGCTTCGTCTGGCGCGACGAGGTGCACGCGCCGGTCCCGGCAGCGGCTGCCGGTGACGGCGACGAGGCCCCGGTCAGCGGCGGCTTCGGCGTCAACCACGACAAGTCGTTCCGCCCGCGCCGCCAGGACCGCCCCCAGGACTTCCTGGAGACCGGCGCCGCCTACGCGATGCGCGCGGACGGCTTCCGCGAGCACCAGCACCGCTTCTTCGGCCACACCGAACTGGTGCGCACCGACCCCGCGCGCGTGCTGGAGATCGACGACCCGCACGACCTCGCGCGCGCCCGCGCCCTGGCCCCGCTCTTCGACGCGGACCGCCCCGGCGCGCTGCCGACCGCCGACGACGTCGACGCGGTCGTACTGGACTTCGACGGCACCCAGACCGACGACCGGGTGCTGATCGACGCCGATGGAAAGGAGTTCGTCTCCGTGCACCGCGGCGACGGACTCGGCATCGCCGCCCTGCGAAAGAGCGGGCTGAAGATGCTGGTCCTGTCCACGGAGCAGAACCCGGTCGTCGCCGCGCGGGCCCGGAAGCTGAAGATCCCGGTCCTGCACGGTATCGACCGCAAGGACCTCGCCCTGAAGCAGTGGTGCGAGGAGCAGGGCATCGCTCCCGAGCGCGTGCTCTACGTCGGCAACGACGTCAATGACCTCCCGTGCTTCGCCGTAGCCGGCTGGCCCGTGGCGGTCGCGAGCGCCCACGACGTCGTACGCGGCGCCGCACGCGCGGTCACCACCCTCCCCGGCGGTGACGGCGCGATCCGAGAGATCGCCAGCTGGATCCTCGGCCCCTCTCTCGATTCCCTCCCCAAGTAAGGACACCCCACAGTCATGAGCAACTCCCGTCTGCGCCAGTTCGGTTCCCGTGAGGTCGGCCCCGGCAAGCCCGTCTACATCTGCGGCGAGATCGGCATCAACCACAACGGTGAGCTGGAGAACGCCTTCAAGCTGATCGACGTCGCCGCCGAGGCCGGCTGTGACGCCGTCAAGTTCCAGAAGCGCACCCCGGAGATCTGCACCCCGCGCGACCAGTGGGACATCGAGCGCGACACGCCCTGGGGCCGCATGACCTACATCGACTACCGCCACCGCGTGGAGTTCGGTGAGGACGAGTACCGTCAGATCGACGAGTACTGCCGGGCCCGGGGCATCGACTGGTTCGCCTCCCCGTGGGACACCGAGGCCGTCGCCTTCCTGGAGAAGTTCGACGTCCCCGCCCACAAGGTCGCCTCCGCCTCCCTCACGGACGACGAGCTCCTGAAGGCGCTGCGCGCCACCGGCCGTTCGATCATCCTCTCCACGGGCATGTCGACGCCGAAGCAGATCCGCCACGCGGTCGAGGTGCTGGGCTCGGAGAACATCCTCATGTGCCACGCCACCTCGACCTACCCGGCGAAGGCCGAGGAGCTGAACCTCCGCGTGATCAACACGCTGGAGAAGGAGTACCCGAACGTGCCGATCGGCTACTCCGGCCACGAGACGGGTCTGCAGACCACCCTCGCCGCGGTCGCGCTCGGCGCCACCTTCGTCGAGCGTCACATCACCCTCGACCGTGCCATGTGGGGCTCCGACCAGGCCGCCTCCGTGGAGCCGCAGGGCCTCAACCGCCTGGTCCGCGACATCCGCATCATCTCCGAGTCCCTCGGCGACGGCGTCAAGAAGGTCTACGACTCCGAGCTCGGCCCGATGAAGAAGCTGCGCCGCGTCACCGGTGTCGTCGCCGAGGCGGAGATCGCCGCGGCCGCCGGTGAGCCGGTCCAGGTCTGAGTCTGATTGATGTGTTACGACGACGGGACGGTCGTACGTCGATGAGCCCCCGCGCCGGGAACACCGGCCCCCACACACTCGCGTTCGTCGAGAGTCCGGTGCAGCTGCTGAACGTGCTGGAGTGGGCGCATGTCCGCGCCCGGCGCGGGACGGCGGACCCGGTGCCCGCCGTACCCGGCCAGGTACGGCGCTCCGTGTCCGGCATATCCGCACCCGGCGCGGAACTCACGATCGTCGTCCTGTCGCCGACGGACCCCATGACCCGGGGCCAGCTGCGCCGCATGGCGGACCTGGCCCGGGACGAGGGTCACCGGGTCCGCTGGGAGGAAGCGCGGGGCGGCACCGCCGCCCCCTTCCAGACGATCGGCGGCCTGGCGGGTTCCCTCCGCCGGGCCGACCGCATCGTGATGGGCGACCCGTTCTCCCGTTACGTACAGCTCCTCCTGACCATCACCCGCGCCCGCGACCTGGTCGTGGTCGACGACGGCACGGCGACGATGGAGTTCGTCGCCCAGCTGGCGCGCGGCGAACGCCTGGTCCGCTGGCACCGCAAGGGCGGCAGACCCGGTGCCCGGGACCTGCTCTTCGCCCCGGTCTCCTCCTCCGCCCGCCGCCGCCTCACCCCCAGCGCCCACCGCCGGGTGGAGGTCTTCTCCTCCATGCCGATGGCGGAGACGCCGACGGGAGTGACGGTCACCGCGAACGACTTCGGCTGGACCCGCGCCCGCTTCGGTCCGCCGCGCATCACCAAGGGCGCCGACATGGTCGGCACCTCCCTGGTGGAGACGGGGGTGGTGGACGGCGACCGCTACCTGGAGGCCGTCCAGACCCTGGCCAAGGCCCACGGTGCGACCCGCTACTTCGCGCACCGGCGCGAGAGCACCGAGAAACTCCACCGCCTGGCCGTCGAGACGGGCCTGGAGATAGTCCGCCCGGACCTCCCCCTGGAACTGATCGCCCGCCGCGGCCCCATCGGCCGTACGATCCTCAGCTTCCCCTCCACGGTCGTGCACACCCTCCCCCTGGCCCTGGTCGGCACGGGCGTCCGGGTGGCCGTCTGCGACATCGACCCGGCCTGGCTGACCGAGCACGCGTCCCCCCGCGCCCAGGGCTTCCTCTCCGGGGTCACCGGAACGGCGAAGGACGTACACCGGCTGGCCGCGGTGGCGAGCCCGGCCCAGCCCCTGCTCACGCCACCCTGATCACCGCCCTGCCGCGGGCGTGCCCCTGCTCCAGGTGCCGGACGCCCGCGGCCGTGTCGGCCGGCCGGTCCGCAACCGCGGGGAGGACCGGCCGCAGCCGCTCCCGGACGAAAGGCAACGAGTTCGCCCGACGCCTCTGCGGTCCGGCCGAACCCGTCCGCCCGGTCACTGCCAGGTCGGCATGATCGCCGCGGGATAGCGGGAGCCGGCCGCGCCGTACGGCAGGATCTCCTGGACGCGGGCCAGATCCTCGGCGCCGAGGCCGACGTGCGCCGCGGCCACGTTCTCCTCAAGACGCTTCGGGCTGCGGGTGCCGGGAATGGGCACGATGTCGTCGCCCTGCGCGAGCAGCCAGGCCAGCGCCAGCTGGGTGACCGTCCAGCCCTTGCTCTGAGCCAGTTCGGTCAGCTCACGGACGGCGGCGACGTTCTTCTCGTAGTTGCCGGGCCGCCAGCGCTCGTCCAGGGTGCGCCGCATGTCGTCGGCGTCGTACTCCGCGGCCGGCTTGGCAGCACCGGTGAGGAAACCGCGGCCGAGCGGCGAGTACGGCACGAAGCCGATGCCCAGCTCCCGGACCACGGGCAGCACCTCGGCCTCCACGGCCCGCTCGAACAGCGAGTACTCGGTCTGGAGCACCGAGACGGGGTGCACCGCGTGCGCGCGGCGGATGGTCCCGGGCCCGGCCTCGCTCAGGCCGAAGTAGCGGACCTTGCCTTCGGCGATCAGCTCGCCGACCGTACCCGCCACATCCTCGATGGGGACGTCGGGGTCCACCCGGTGCTGGTACAGCACATCGATGCGGTCCGTTCCCAGGTGCCGGAGGCTGTTCTCGGCCACCTCCCTGATGTGCTCGGGCCGGCTGTCCAGGGCGCGTCCGATCCGGGCGGGGTCGGAGAGGTCGAAGCCGAACTTGGTCGCGATCAGGATCTCGTCGCGAAAGCCCCGCACCGCGCGCCCGAGGAGCTGCTCGTTGCTGCCGGTGCCCAGGCCGTACAGCTCGGCCGTGTCGAAGAGGGTGACGCCGAGTTCGTGGGCCCGGTGGAGGGTGGCGATGCTGCTCCGCTCGTCCGGGGCGCCGTACGCCATCGTCATGCCCATGGTGCCGAGACCGATCGCCCCGGCCGTGAGGCCCTGGGTGCCGAGGGTGCGCCGGGGGAGGTGTGTGGTGTGCTCTGCCATGCGTTCAACGCTAGGGACGCGGCCGGCGGAGGTCATGGGCCACCGCTCGCATAGGATTGCCTGATCCTCTCACCGTGAAGGAGGAGCACCCCGTGCTGGACCGCCTGGCCGCGGCCATCGACCGGCACTGCGTGGGGCTGGGCTCGGACACCGCGGTCCCCCGGCTCTCCGTGGTCGCCGTCGAGGACCCCATCGAGCCCATGGACCTGCTGTACGAACCGATGATCTGCTTCGTCGCCGGCGGCCGGAAACGCATCACGGCGGGCGAACTCGTCCAGTTCGCACGGCCCGGCGAGATGATGCTCACCGCCATCGAGGTTCCCGTCACCCTCGCCTTGGAGCAGGTGCCCTACCGGTCCGCCGTCATGCGACTCGACGGCAACGCGCTCACGGACCTGCTGGTCGAGCTGGACGAGACCGGCCACACCGCCCCGTCGGCCACGGTCGGGCAGATCGGCGCGCCGATGCCCCCCGAACTCCTCGACGCGGTCGTCCGCTGGGTCGAGCTCCTCGACACCCCGGAGGACATCCGCCCGCTCGCCGGCCGCGTCGAAGGCGAGATCCTCTACCGGCTGCTGCGCGGCTCCCTCGGTCCCGTCCTGCGCCAGTGGTCAGTGGCCGACTCGGCGGCGACCAGGGTCCGTGCGGCCGCCCGCTGGATCCGCGCCCGCTACACGGAGCCGCTCAGCATCGACGAGATCGCCGAGGTGGCGCACATGAGCGCGGCCAGCCTGCACCGGCACTTCAAGGCGGCCACCGGCATGAGCCCGCTCAGGTACCAGAAACACCTGCGGCTCCACGAGGCCCGGCGCCGTCTGGTCGCCGACGACGCCACGGCCGCCCAGATCGCCCAGGCGGTCGGCTACGTGAGCGCCACCCAGTTCAACCGCGAGTACCGGACCGCCTACGGCCTCCCTCCCGTCCAGGACGGGGCGCGCCTGCGCGCCCGCCTCACCCACACCGGACCCGCGCCGACGGGGCTGTGACCGCGCCCGCGTCCTTCAGCGCCTCGACGAAGGAGACGAAGGACGCGGGCGGGAAGGCGAGGGTGCCGGCGGCCGGGTCCTTGGAGTCGCGGACGGATATGCGGGTGGGGGAGTTCGCTATCTCTACGCAGGAGTCGCCGTCGCCGAAGCTTGAGTAGGACGACTTGTGCCAAAGGCCGGGGATGGGCATCACAGTTCCTTCGCCACGCGGTTGATCAAGTCTCGTGACTTGCCGGGGTTGAGCGACGCGGCTTCCAGCTTACGGAGAAGTGTTCGAAGAGCGGCGAGTTGGCCGTCGGAGTCGACGTACGCCGCGCCGTTGGGCCCGTCCCGCACAACCGTGTCCAGCTTCGGTACGGCGCCGCCCGCGTACAGCATGGCGCTTGCGGCGCCCGCGAACCCTTCCGCGGTGAAGGGGATGACCCGCACGGTGACGTTGTCCGCCTCGGACACCTCCAGCACCTCGTCCAGTTGGGCTCGCGAGGCTGCGCGGTCACCGACCATGATGCGCAGTGCCGCCTCGTGGATGATGGCGTCGAACGGCGTGCGGTCGAGGACCACCTTGCGTCGCAGCCGGTGCTGCACCCGCAACTCCAGTTCCGTCTGTGGGAGTTCCGGGGTGCGGTACGCGTAGACGGCGCGGGCGTAGTCCGCTGTCTGGAGCAGGCCGGGGATGTACAGGAACTGCGCCTCCCGCAGGAACGTGGCGTGGTGTTCCAGTTCGGCGAGGTCGAGGAAAGGCGCCGGCAGCAGCTCCCGGTACTCCTCCCACCAGCCTCGTGTGCGGTCCTTCGTCATGGCCGCCAGGGCCTCGATCAACTCGTCGTCCGAGCAAGAATAGTTGGCGGCGAGGGTCCGCAGTCGTTTCTCGCTGACCCCGGCCAGGCCCGACTCGATCTGGCTGATCTGCGGTGCGTTCACCCCGAGCAGTACGGCTGCCTCCCGCGAGGTGAGGCCTGCCGCGTCCCGCAATCTGCGCAGCTCGACCGCCAAGCGCAGCTGGCGTGCCGTTGGCTCGATCCTCTTTGCCACCGAGGGGGCCTCCCAACACGCCTCCGGACGCGACTCTTTCGGGGCCAGATTACGCGACCGGCTTGCGGGATCGAAATATTGCCCCCTACTGTCGGTGACGTAACGCGCACGCTGCGGAAGTGCACCGCACCGTTGCTGTGCGGCGATGCCACCGTGCGTGAATCCCCTTCACCGAACCGGAGTTGATGACGCATGTCCGAAGCCTGGGACTACACGCTCTCCATTCCCAACGATCTGAGAGCGGTGACGATCTGCCGTCGCACCCTGCGTCTGATCCTGACGATGCACGGGTTGATCGGCCTCGCCGACACCGCGGAGCTTCTCGCCGCTGAGCTGGTCTCCAATGCCGTGCGGCACACGAAGGGGCCGGCCGCGCTGCGGGTGCGGCGCTCCCCGGAGGGCGTCGTGTGGATCGGGGCGTGGGACGCGGATCCCGTGCCTCCTGAGCCGCCGCGGTCGTTGGGGGTGGTGACGGAGCTCGACGAGGCGGGGCGGGGGCTGGGGCTGGTGGTCGCGTGTGCGGACTGCTGGGGCTGGCAGCCGTCGTCCCGGTTCGGGGAGCGCGGCAAGTACGTGTGGTGCACCTTGGGGGTGGCGTGATGGTGGGGTCGACTCCTGGTCGATCCCCAGGCGAAGCAGATGTGGAGGGACCTGATGACGGCGATCCAGTACTTCTGGCGGCACCCGCTGGCGGAACAGGTGCGCGAAGAAGGACGCGAGGAAGGCCGGGAACAGGGGCGCGTCCAGCAGTGTGCCGAGATGGTGCTGCGTCTGCTGGAGTGGCGGGGTGTCCCGGTGAGCGATTCCGTGCGAGAGCGGGTGGAGTCCTGTACGGAGCTGGATCAGCTTGAGCTCTGGGCCCAGCGCGCAGTGCACGTCACCGACGCCGCGGAGCTGTTCGTCGAGGTGTGAACGTCCGAGCCGCCCTCGGGCCGTGGGCAGGTGTCCGTCGGCCCGGCCTGGGAAGTCGGGGGGAAACAGCCTGCCTGGGCAGGGGCGCGGTGTGGATGGAGGGCGGCCTCAGGTGCGTACCGTCGGAGTGGAGGAGGAGCTGCTGCTCGTCGACCCGGGGACGGGTGAGCCCCAGGCGTCGGCCGCGGCCGTGCTGGCGCGGGCCTCGCTGGCCGATCCGGGGCAGGACGTGTTCGAGAAGGAGCTCTACGGGCAGATGCTGGAGTTCGCCACCCATCCGCAGTCGGAGATGGCGGAGCTGGGGGAGGAGATCGTCCGGTGCCGTAAGGAGGCCGCCCGGCTCGCCGGAGAGCTCGGGTCCGCCGTGGTCGCGCTCGCCTCCTCGCCGCTGCCCGTCAGCCCCTCCATCAGCGTGAACCGGCGCTACCAGTGGATGGCCGAGCACTACGGCATCGCCACCCGGGAGCAGCTGGTGTGCGGGTGCCATGTGCATGTTGCCGTGGAGTCCGACGACGAGGGGGTGGGGGTGCTCGACCGGGTCCGGCCCTGGCTGCCGGTGCTCACGGCGATCAGCGCCAACTCCCCCTTCTGGCAGGGCGACGACACCGGCTATGCCAGTTACCGCAGCCGGGTGTGGATGCGCTGGCCGTCCGCCGGTCCGACCGAGCTGTTCGGCTCCCCCGGGCGCTACCACCGGCTGGTGGCGGACATGGTGGCCACCGGCGTCATCCTGGACGAGGCGATGGCCTACTTCGACGCCCGGCTGGCCCGGCTCTATCCGACCGTGGAGATCAGGGTCGCGGATGTCTGCCTGCGCGCGGAGACCGCCGTCCTCGTGGCCACCCTCGCCCGTGCGCTGGTGGAGACCGCCGCGCGGGAATGGCGGGCCGGACGGGAGCCCGTCGACCACGGGGTGGCGCTGCACCGGCTGGCCGCCTGGCGGGCGGCGAGATCGGGGCTGAAGGGGGAACTGCTGGATCCCGGCACCCTGCGGCCCCGGCCGGCCTCCGCCGTACTGGACGCGCTGCTCGCGCACACCCGCGACGCCCTCGCCGACAGCGGTGACCTGGCGGCCGTGGAAGAGGCCGTCGCACGTCTGCTGGGGCGCGGCAACGGCGCGGTCGAGCAGCGGGAGCTGCTGGCGGGCACCGGCAGCCTGCGGGAGGTCGTCACGGAGTGTGTGCGCCGCACCCAGGAGTGACGCCGCGCTTCCCCCGCCCTCGGCGGACCCGCCCCCGGCTCAGCCCGGCTTGCGGGCCAGGACGAACGCCCGGGGCCACTTCTCCGACTCCACCGGCTCCCGGATCAGGGTCGCCGCCACCTCCAGGCCCGCCTTGGCGAGCATGTCGCCCACCGCGTACGCGGGACGCCAGTAGTAGCGCAGGTCGATCTCGTGGCCGAAGCGCTCGGTGAGGTGGAGGCCGGGTGATTCGCCCTTCTGGAAGGCCAGCAGGACGTGGCCGCCGGGAACCAGGACGCGGTGGAAACCGGCGAAGGTCGCCGGCAGGTGGTCGTCGGGGATGTGGATGATCGAGTAGAGGGCGAGGATGCCGCCGAGGGTCTCGTCGGGCAGGTCCAGGGAGGTCATGGAGCCCCGGTGGAACCGGACGGCGGGGTGGGCCTCGCGGGCCAGGGCGACCATGGCGGGCGAGAGGTCGATGCCGAAGGCCTGGACACCCAGGTCGTTCAGGTGCGCCGTGAAGTCGCCGGGGCCGCTGCCCAGGTCGGCCACGGGGGCGGTGCCGTTCGCCTTCACCAGCGTGGCGAAGGCGGCGATCATCGACATGTCCACCGGCCGTTCGGGCAGGCCGGGGAAGGCGGCGCGGTAGTCCTTGGCGAACGCGTCGTAGGACGTACGGGTGGTCTGTATGAAGTCGGGTGTTTCCGAGTCCGTCACGGTCGCGCACGCTACCGGGCGGGCGTGGCCCGCGTGGCGAAGTCGCGGTTGCGGCTCGGTCCCGTTTCGGTAGGTGGACAGGACGCGCGTGATCGTCGCCAGGCGTGGTATCCGTGGAAGAGGAAACATAAGTGTTACCCAGCCACGTCCGGCGTCATGCGTCCGCGGTCAGATTTTCTTCCCCTAACGGGCTGAAGTTTTGTTGATCTCGGGTCAGGTGACCCTTCGGGCGTCCTACCCTTCAGAGGGTGAACCAATTGATGTCCCAAGAGACCGAGGCCGACCTTCCCGGGGATGTGCTCCCCGGCGTGCTCAGCGAGGAACTGCACGCCGAACTCGTCGCCTTCCGCCGCGACCTGCACATGCACCCCGAACTGGGCAACCAGGAGTTCCGCACCACGGCCGCCATCAAGGAACGGCTGGAAAAGGCCGGTCTGCGGCCGCGTGTCCTCCGCTCGGGGACCGGCCTCCTCTGTGACATCGGGCCGGTCGGGGACGGGCTTCCGGTGCTCGCCCTGCGCGCCGACATCGACGCCCTGCCCATCCCGGACATGAAGACCGAGTGCGCGTACCGGTCCACCGTGCCGGACCGGGCGCACGCCTGCGGGCACGACGTGCATACGACCGTGGTGCTGGGCGCCGGGCTGGTCCTCGCCGAGCTGCACGAGCGGGGGCAGCTGCCGCGGCCCGTACGGCTGCTCTTCCAGCCCGCCGAGGAGGTGCTGCCCGGCGGTGCCGCCGACGCCATCGAGTCCGGGGTGCTGGACGGGGTGGGGCGGATTATCGCCGTGCACTGCGACCCCCGGGTGGACGTGGGGCGGATCGGGCTCAGGACCGGGGCCATCACCAGCGCCTGCGACCGCATCGAGGTGGCCCTGGACGGGCCCGGCGGGCACACCGCGCGGCCGCACCTGACGACCGACCTGGTCACCGCCGCCGCCCGGGTCGCCGTCGACGTGCCGGCGCTCATCGGCCGGCGCGTGGACAGCCGCAGCGGGCTCGCCGTGACCTGGGGCCGGATCGAGTGCGGGCACGCGCCCAACGTGATCCCCCAGCACGCCGAGCTGTCCGGGACCGTGCGCTGCCTGGACCTGGAGGCCTGGCGGCAGGCCCCGGACGTGGTGCACGCGGCGATCGACGAGGTCGCCACCATGCACCGGGCCAAGTCCGAGATCAACTACGTGCGCGGGGTGCCGCCGGTCGTCAACGACCCGGTGGTCACCGAACTGCTGCGGGACGCGATGACCGCCCGCCGCGGCACCGACTCCATCGAGACCACCGAGCAGAGCCTCGGCGGCGAGGACTTCTCCTGGTACCTGGAGCACGTGCCGGGCGCGCTGGCGCGGCTCGGGGTGCGCACGCCGGGCGACCGGATCGCGCGCGACCTGCACCAGGGTGACTTCGACGCCGACGAGCGGGCCATCACCGTCGGGGTGGAGCTGTTCACGGCCGCCGCCCTGATCGACGCGACCATGTAGCCGTATCGACGGCAGGCGCTCCGACGGCAGTCGTGCCGGACGGGGGAAACGGCCGGGGGAAACGGCTGTGGGAGAAGCGGTCGGATTCCCGTATGTCGCGTGAGTTCCGCAGGGGGCGAAGAGGTGCCCGGTCGGTACCTCTTCGCCCCCTTGTGTCACCCCGTCGTAACCGGCGGCCGTCGCTTGTAACCCGGAGTCGGCACGGTTCGATAACGGCCCGGAGAAACCCCGTTCCCCTCCCCTTCTACGCGCGTTACTGTGCGCCGAAATCGCCACCGAGGGTGGACGGTTGGGGAAGCGGGCCGAAGACGGTGCCGTGGGGACGAAGGGGTGCTTGTTGTGCGTACTATCTCGGGTCGGAGGACTCGGTTCTCCCAAGCTGCGGTGACCGTTGCCGTCATCGCCCTCGCGGCCGCCGGGTGCGGCAAGTCCAGCCAGGACAGCGGTGCGACCAGCACCAACTCGTCCGGCAAGTACAACGGCAAGGGCATCGGCCTCGCCTACGACATCGGCGGCAAGGGCGACCAGTCCTTCAACGACGCCGCCTTCGCCGGTTTCCAGAAGGCCGAGAAGGAGTTCGGCATCGGCGGCCGGGACATCGAGCCGCAGGACGGCGAGTCCGACGCCGACAAGGTGCAGCGCCTGGACACGCTGGCCAAGGCCGGTTACAACCCGATCATCGGGGTCGGCTACTCCTACGCGCCCGCCGTCAAGGAGGTCGCCGCCAAGTACCCGAACATCACCTTCGGCATGATCGACGACTCGACGATCCAGGCGAAGAACGTCGTCGACATGGTGTTCGCCGCCGAGCAGTCCTCGTACCTGGCCGGCGTCGCGGCCGCCTCCGCGACCAAGAAGGACCACATCGGGTTCATCGGCGGCGTGGACATCCCCCTGATCCACACCTTCGAGGCCGGTTTCGACCAGGGCGCCAAGGCCGTCAACCCGAAGATCAAGATCGAGTCGCAGTACCTGACCCAGACCGCGGCCGAGGGCGGCTTCTCCAGCCCCGACAAGGGCAAGACCGCGGCCCAGGGCCAGATCGACGCCGGCGCCGACGTCATCTACCACGCGGCCGGCCTCTCCGGCCAGGGCGTGATCGAGGCCGCCGCCACCGACAAGGTGTGGGCGATCGGCGTCGACTCCGACCAGTACTCGCAGGACGCCCTCGCGAAGTACAAGGACTACATCCTCGGCTCGGCGCTGAAGAACGTCGGCGGCGCCGTGTACGACCTGGTGAAGTCGGTCTACGAGGGCAAGCCGGAGAGCGGCACCGTCGAGGGCACCCTCAAGACCGGTGGCGTCGGCTTCGCGGACACCAACCCGAAGTACAAGGCCATGACCAAGGTCGTCGCCGCGGTCGACAAGGCCAAGCAGGACATCATCGACGGCAAGGTCACCGTCAACACGAAGTGACGCGGCACATACAAAGCGCCCGGTGAGCGGCCGTACCCCTGTGTACGGCCGCCCGACGGCGTCGCGGTCGGCGCGCCCCTTGCCTCCTGCAAGGGGCGCGATGCTGTCCGTAACCTTGGCCGTGCCTGTGGCCACAGCTAGATAACGGACCGGACATTGGGGGTTTTCCGTCTGGTCTACGCGCGTTACGCTGCCGCGGAACCAGCGCCTGGTTTGGGCGCTTGCACGAAGGAGTCTCGTTCCATGCGCCGGGTGTCCCGAATCGCCGTTGCGGGCGTTGCAACCGCAGCTCTTGCCGTCACCGTCTCAGCGTGCGGCAACTCGTCCAGCTCGTCCACCGGCAAGGCCGGTGCGTCCAAGGGTGTCGGTCTCGCGTACGACGTCGGCGGCAAGGGCGACCAGTCCTTCAACGACGCCGCGTACGCCGGCTTCCAGAAGGCCGACCAGGAGTTCGGCGTCACCGGCCGGGACATCGAGCCGCAGGACGGCGAGTCGGACGCGGACAAGGTGCAGCGGCTGGAGACCCTGGCCAAGTCCGGCTACAACCCCGTGATCGGCGTCGGCTTCGCCTACGCGCCCGCCGTCAAGGAGGCCGCCGCGAAGTTCCCGAAGGTCACCTTCGGCATCATCGACGACAACCAGGACCAGGCGAGCAACATCGCCGACATGGTCTTCCACGAGGAGCAGTCCTCGTACCTGGCCGGCGTCACCGCCGCGCTGACCACCAAGTCGAACACCGTCGGCTTCATCGGCGGCGTGGACGTCCCGCTGATCCACAAGTTCGAGGCGGGCTTCGAGCAGGGCGTCAAGGACACCAAGAAGAACGTCACGGTCAAGGCCCAGTACCTGACCCAGACCGCCCAGGAGGGCGGCTTCTCCAGCCCCGACAAGGGCGAGGCCGCCGCCGAGGGCCAGATCGGCGCCGGTGCCGACGTGGTCTACGCCGCCGCCGGTCTCTCCGGCCAGGGCGTCATCAAGGCCGCCGCCGCGCACAAGGTGTGGGCGATCGGCGTCGACTCCGACCAGTACAACCAGGCCGCGCTGTCGAAGTACAAGAACTACATCCTGACCTCGGCCCTCAAGAACGTCCAGGGCGCGGTGTACGACCTGGCCAAGTCGGTCATCAAGGACAAGAAGCCGCTGTCCGGCGAGATCCGCGGCTCCCTGAGCAACGGTGGCGTCGGCCTGGCCGACTCCAACCCGGTCTTCAAGAACAACGCCACCCTTCAGGCCGCGATCAAGAAGGCCGAGGACGGCATCAAGAACGGCTCCATCACGGTCAAGACCTCCTGACCCAGGAGTCATGACCTTGTCCCAGGCATGGTCAAAGAGGCGCCGTAATGGCAGCGTTACGGCCACGGAACGGGGTGCGGGAAGGATGTTCTTCCCGTGCCCTGGCCGTAGATCCGGGACTCCGTAGATCCGGGCGGGATCCCGGGCGCGGGTCCGGGTGACCGGTCGGTGGTCCCGGGCGCGGTCCGGGGCGTCTGCCGGTGGTCCCGGGCGCGGGTCCGGCGGACCTGTCGGGGGGTTCGGGGCCTGGGTGCGGGGGGTCCGGGCGGATCCCTGGACGCGGATCCGAGAGTTCGGTCAGGAATCTCGGGTGCGTGGCGGGGAGACCGGCCGGTGACCCGGGTGTGCGGGGCCGGGAGATCCTTGAGAGATCCCGGGAACAGCGGCAGGGGCAACCCTCGTTCGCGCGGCAGAATGCTCGGAACGGATCGAGAGACGAAAAAACTCGGTCAGGTCCGGGCACTATTTAAAGCAGGGGCGCTACGCGCGTAGAGCGACCCCTTTCCCGAGGAGAGTGCGCCATCGACGCGTCCAGCAGCCCTCCGCTCACCGCAGAGACGACAGCCGCGGTCGAGCTGGCAGGGATCACCAAGCGATTCCCGGGTGTCGTGGCCAACCACGACATCCACCTGTCCGTCCGCAGGGGCACCGTGCATGCCCTGGTCGGCGAGAACGGGGCCGGCAAGTCGACCCTGATGAAGATCCTCTACGGCATGCAGAAGCCGGACGAGGGCACCATCGCGGTCGACGGCGAGCAGGTCTCCTTCTCGTCCCCGGCCGACGCCATCGCGCGCGGCATCGGCATGGTCCACCAGCACTTCATGCTGGCCGACAACCTGACGGTGCTGGAGAACGTCGTGCTCGGCAGCGAGAAGCTGTACGGCATCGGCGGCAACGCCCGGAAGAAGATCAAGGAGATCTCCGACCGGTACGGGCTCGGCATCCGCCCGGACGCCCTGGTCGAGGACCTCGGTGTCGCCGACCGGCAGCGCGTGGAGATCCTCAAGGTCCTCTTCCGCGGCGCCAAGATCCTGATCCTCGACGAGCCCACCGCCGTCCTCGTCCCGCAGGAGGTCGACGCGCTCTTCGACAACCTGCGCGAGCTGAAGTCCGAGGGCCTCTCGGTCATCTTCATCTCCCACAAGCTCGGCGAGGTGCTGTCCGTCGCCGACGACATCACCGTCATCCGGCGCGGCACGACGGTCGGCACGGTGATCCCGTCCGAGACCACGCCCCGTCAGCTCGCCGAGCTGATGGTCGGCAGCGAGCTGCCCACCCCGGAGACCGCCGAGTCCACCGTCACCGACCAGGCCGTCGTCACGGTGAAGAACCTCACCGTCTACGCCGGCGGCGCCTCCCTCGGCGAGCTCGGCGCGCAGCCCGAGACCGCCACGGCCGGCTCGGCCGGCGCCACCGCGCGCGGCGACGTCCTCGACGAGGCCACCACCCCCGGCGCCGCCAAGCGCGTCCTCGACGACGTCTCCTTCACCATCCACGCCGGTGAGGTCATGGGCATCGCAGGCGTCGAGGGCAACGGCCAGACCGAGCTGATCGACGCGCTCATCGGCACCCGGAACGCCGACTCCGGCGCGATCGAGTTCCTCGGCGAGGACATCACCGGCTGGCAGACCCGCAAGCGGCGCGAGTCCGGCGTCGGCTACATCCCCGAGGACCGCCACCGCCAGGGCCTGCTCCTGGAGTCCCCGCTCTGGGAGAACCGCATCCTCGGCCACGTCACCGAGAAGCCCAACGCGAAGGGCTTCTGGCTGGACATCAAGGGCGCCCAGGCCGACACCCGCCGGATCGTCGAGGAGTTCGACGTCCGCACCCCCGGCATCGACGTCACCGCCGCCTCCCTCTCCGGCGGCAACCAGCAGAAGCTGATCGTCGGCCGCGAGATGAGCCACAACCCGAAGTTCCTGATCGCCGCCCACCCCACCCGCGGGGTGGACGTCGGCGCCCAGGCGCAGATCTGGGACCGCATCCGGGAGGCCCGCCGCGAGGGCCTGGCCGTGCTGCTGATCTCCGCCGACCTGGACGAGCTCATCGGCCTGTCGGACACCCTGCGGGTGATCTTCGACGGAAAGCTGGTCGCGGACGCCGACCCGGCCACCATCACCCCGGAGGAACTGGGCTCCGCCATGACGGGTGCCGCGTCCGGCCACCTGGAACACGTAGACACCGCCCCAGAAGGAAACGAAGGCGCCGCCGGTCCGGAGGACGAGGCCCGATGAAGAAGTTCGACAAGGAGCGCGTGCTCCTCGCGCTGGCCGGCCCGGCCATCGCGCTCGTCCTGGCGATCGCCCTGACCTCGATCGTGCTGCTCGCCTCGAACCGCAACCCGTTCGAGCCGTACGCGCTGATGCTCCAGCAGCTGCCGTACTCGGACATCCAGGTCCTGATCATCAACCAGGCGGCGATGTACTACATCGCGGCCATCGCGGTCGCCCTCGGCTTCCGCATGAACCTGTTCAACATCGGCGTCGACGGCCAGTACCGCCTCGCCGCCGTGATGACGGCCGTGGTCGGCGCCAACGTCGGCCTGCCCGCCTTCCTGCAGATCCCGATGCTGCTCCTGGTCGCCATGCTCACCGGCGCCTTCTGGGCCGGTGTCGCGGGCGTCCTCAAGGTCACCCGAGGGGTCAGCGAGGTCGTCGCCACGATCATGCTGAACGCCATCGCCACCAGCGTCATCGGCTACGTCACCCTCTCCGACGTGTGGGGCGTCCAGGTCGGCAACAACATGACGACCGGCGTGATGAAGAAGTCCGGCTGGTTCCCCGGCATCAACCTGGGCTCCGACGTCGGCGAGATCTACGGCATGGTCTTCGTCGCCATAGCCCTCGGCATCGGCTACTGGATCGTCCTCAACCGCACCCGCTTCGGCTTCGACCTGCGCGCCACCGGCGCCTCCGAGTCCGCCGCGGCCGCCTCCGGCGTCGACGCCAAGCGCATGGTCCTGGTCTCCATGCTGATCTCCGGCGCCGTCTCCGGCCTCGCGGGCCTCCCGCTGCTGCTCGGCGACTCCCACACCTACAGCCTCGACTTCCCGGCCGGTCTCGGCTTCACCGCCATCGGTATCGCCCTGCTCGGCCGCAACAACCCCGGCGGCATCGCCTTCGCCGCCCTGCTGTGGGCCTTCCTCGACAAGGCCTCGCCCGCCCTCGACTACGCGACCCCGGTGGCGTACGAGAAGGAGATCGCCACGATCATGCAGGGCCTGATCGTCTTCTCCGTCGTCATCTCCTACGAAGCCGTACGGCAGTGGGGTCTGCGCCGCCAGCAGCGCCAGGTCGGCGCGGAGCTCGCCGCGGCCGCCGCCCAGAACACCAAGAAGGAGGTGGCGGCCTGATGCCCACCGCGACCATCGCCAAGCCGCAGGCGAAGCAGCCCGGCAAGGGCGGCCGCCGAATGTCGCTCCCGGTACTCCTGCTGGTCATCGCCGGCGTACTGGTCCTCACCTCGGCCGTGCGCCTCATCACCGGCGCCGAGGGCATCACCTCGACCGGCCAGATGTCCACCGCGCTGCGCCTCGCCGTCCCCATCGGCCTCGCCGGTCTCGGGGGTCTGTGGGCCGAGCGCGCGGGCGTCGTCAACATCGGCCTCGAAGGCATGATGATCCTGGGCACCTGGTTCGGCGCCTGGGCCGGCTAC
This sequence comes from Streptomyces sp. NPDC086519, assembly GCF_040686075.1. Taxonomy (NCBI): domain Bacteria; kingdom Bacillati; phylum Actinomycetota; class Actinomycetes; order Kitasatosporales; family Streptomycetaceae; genus Streptomyces; species Streptomyces sp. NPDC086519. The sequence goes on along the minus strand of NZ_JBFBJL010000013.1, from coordinate 114,370 downwards.
CAGTGGGGCCCCTGGACCGGCGTGGTCTTCGGCATCCTCGGCGGCGCGCTCGGCGCCCTGCTGCACGCCGTCGCCACCGTCACCTTCAACGTCAACCACATCGTCTCCGGTGTGGCCCTGAACATCCTCGCCCTGGGCGCCACCCGCTACCTCTCGAAGTTCACCTTCGAGAACGCCGAGGGCGGCTCCTCCAAGCAGTCCCCGCCGATCGACTCGCTGGGCACCTTCAGCGTCCCCGGCCTGTCGGACTGGCTGGACACGCTCAACGGGAAGCACTGGTTCCTGGTCTCGGACCTCGCGGGCCTGGTCGGCGGTCTGCTGACCGACCTGTCCCCGCTGACGGTGATCGCGGTGGCCCTCGTACCGATCACGTGGTGGGTGCTGTGGCGCACCGCCTTCGGCCTGCGCCTGCGCTCCTGCGGCGAGAACCCGGTGGCGGCCGAGTCCCTCGGCGTCAACGTCTACAAGTACAAGTACATCGCGGTGATCATCAGCGGTGGCTTCGCGGGCCTCGGCGGCGCGTTCCTCTCGATCGTCGCCTCCAACGTCTACCTGGACGGCCAGACCGCCGGCCGCGGTTACATCGGCCTCGCCGCGATGATCTTCGGCAACTGGATGCCGGGCGGCCTCGCCCTCGGCGCGGGCCTGTTCGGCTACACCGACAGCCTCAACCTGCGCGGCGGCACGGTGAACGTCCACGCGCTGATCCTGCTGATCGCGATCCTGCTGGTGTTCGGCGCGGCCTACCTGGCCTGGCGCAAGAAGTACGTCCCGGCGGTGATCACCATCGTGATCTCGGTCCTGATGTTCATCTGGTACGCCTCCACCAACGAGGTCCCGCGCCAGCTCGTGACCGCGACCCCGTACATCGTCACCCTCCTGGTGCTCTCGCTGTCTGCGCAGTCCCTGCGGATGCCGAAGGCGGACGGCCTGCCCTACCGGAAGGGACAGGGCAAGTGACCGGCGCGGCCGCCGGCTTCGACTGGGAGGCCCTGCGCGCCGAGGCGCGGGAGGCCATGTCCCACGCCTACGCGCCGTACTCCGGCTACCCCGTCGGGGTGGCCGCCCTGGTGGACGACGGCCGTACGGTCTCCGGCTGCAACGTGGAGAACGCGTCGTACGGCCTCGGCCTGTGCGCCGAGTGCGGACTGGTCTCCGAGCTCCAGCGCACGGGCGGCGGCCGCCTCACGCACTTCACCTGCGTGGACGGCACGGGCGGCCTCCTCGTCCCGTGCGGCCGCTGCCGCCAGCTGCTCTACGAGTTCGGCGGCCCGGACCTCCTCCTGGACACCCCGGAGGGCGTCCTGCCCCTCTCCGAGATGCTGCCCCAGGCCTTCGGCCCGGCCCATCTCACCAAGTAACTCCCGTACGGCCCCTCCCTGCCCGGCGCGCGGAGGGGCCGTACGCTTCGCACCTCTTCGAAGGGAACGCCATGGCCACCATGGACGCCATCTCCGTCATCCGCACCAAGCGGGACCGCGGTGAACTCAGCGACGAGCAGATCGACTGGGTCATCGACGCGTACACGCGTGGCGAGGTCGCCGACGAGCAGATGTCGTCGCTCGCCATGGCCATCCTGCTGAACGGCATGAACCGCCGGGAGATCGCCCGCTGGACCGCCGCGATGATCGCCTCCGGCGAGCGCATGGACTTCTCCTCGCTGTCCCGCCCGACCGCCGACAAGCACTCCACGGGCGGCGTGGGCGACAAGATCACCCTGCCGCTGGCGCCCCTGGTGGCCGCCTGCGGCGCGGCCGTTCCGCAGCTCTCGGGCCGCGGCCTCGGCCACACCGGCGGCACCCTCGACAAGCTGGAGTCGATCCCCGGCTGGCGCGCCCTGCTCTCCAACGAGGAGATGCTGGCGGTGCTGGACGGCACCGGCGCGGTGATCTGCGCGGCAGGCGACGGCCTGGCCCCCGCCGACAAGAAGCTGTACGCGCTCCGCGACGTCACCGGCACGGTCGAGGCGATCCCGCTGATCGCCTCCTCCATCATGTCCAAGAAGATCGCCGAGGGCACGGGTTCACTGGTCCTGGACGTGAAGGTCGGGACGGGTGCCTTCATGAAGACCCTGGCCGACGCCCGCGAACTCGCCTCGACCATGGTGGGCCTCGGCACCGACCACGGGGTGAAGACGGTCGCGCTGCTGACGGACATGTCGACGCCGCTGGGCCTGACGGCGGGCAACGCGCTGGAGGTCCGCGAGTCGGTGGAGGTCCTCGCCGGCGGCGGCCCCGCCGACGTCGTCGAACTGACCCTCGCGCTGGCCCGCGAGATGCTCGACGCGGCCGGTGTGAAGGACGCGGACCCGGCGAAGGCGCTGGCCGACGGCTCGGCGATGGACGTCTGGCGCCGCATGATCGCGGCCCAGGGCGGCGACCCGGACGCGGCGCTCCCGGTCGCGAGGGAACAGCACGTCATCAAGGCGCCGTCGTCCGGCGTGCTGACCCGCCTCGACGCCTACGGCATCGGCGTCGCCGCCTGGCGCCTGGGCGCGGGCCGGGCCCGCAAGGAGGACCCGGTGCAGGCGGGCGCGGGCGTCGAACTGCACGCCAAGCCCGGCGACCCGGTGACGGCGGGCCAGCCCCTGCTCACCCTGCACACGGACACCCCGGAGCGCTTCGAGTACGCGCTCCAGGCGGTGGAGGGGGCGTACGACATCGCGGCGGCCGGTACGGCGTTCACGGCGTCGCCCGTCGTGCTGGAACGTATCGCCTGACCAGGGGATTGCCCGATCGGGTGAACGGGATCGGTGGACCCGCGCCGGTCCCGTTCGGCATGCTGGGATCGGTGACGCAACCGAAGGAGACCGCCATGAGCGCACTCCCCGTGGGCCACGACCCCGAGCAGAGCTGGGACGACCTCGTCCAGTTCTGGGAGGAGATGGAATGGCCCGAGGGCAGCAAGGTGGAGATCATCGAGGGGATCGTCACCGTGTCACCTGCTCCCGCCTCCCGCCACAACGTGATCGCGGCGCGCATCCAGCGCCGCCTCTACAGCGTGGTCCCCGACGACTTGGAGATCTTCCAGACACTGGCCATCGCGGTGCCGTCGCGCCTGGGCATGCTCATCCCCGACCTGGTGGTGGCACCTGTACAGGATTGTGTGGAGGCGGAGTCCCACATCCCCGCCGCCCTCGCCGAACTCGTCGTCGAGGTCACCTCCAAGTCCAACGCCCGGCACGACCGCGTCAGCAAGCCGGCCGCCTACGCCACCGCAGGTATCCCCCTCTACCTCCTGATCGACCGCTGGGCCCCCGGCGGCCCCACCGCGACGCTCTGCGGCGAGCCGAAGGGCGACGTCTACCGGGTCCTCCGTGCCGTCAAGTTCGGCGATCCCATCGAGCTGCCGGAGCCGTTCGGCCTCACGATCGACACCGGTGAGTTTCCCGTCGACTGACCGGCTCGTCACCCCAGCAGCGCCGCCACGACCACCAGCACCGGCACCGACAGCACCGTCGACAGCAGGATCGAGTCCCGGGCCAGTTCCTCGCCCACCCGGTAGGCGCCGGCGTACGTGTACAGGTTCTGGGCGGCCGGCAGCGCCGACGTCACCGTCACGTCGAGCAGAGGCGCCCCGCGCAGGCCGAAGACGGCCGACGCCAGGGCCCAGGCGACCAGGGGCTGGGCCACCGCCTTCAGGGCGACGGACAGGAACACCGCGTGGCGGTCGCGGCCCCGGCCGGGGAGCGTGCTGCCCCGCAGGGAGATGCCGAAGGCGAGCAGCACGGCCGGTACGGACATGTTGCCGATCAGGGTGAGCGGGTCCAGCACCGGGCCGGGGACACGGATGCCGAACGCCGACACGGCGACGCCGGACAGTGAGCCGACGGCTATCGGGTTGCGGAGCGGAGTCAGCAGGCGGCGCCACCACGGGCCCTTCTCGCCCATGCCCGACAGGTCGAGGATCGTGAGAGCGATCGGGGTGAGGACGACCACCTGGAAGAGCAGCACCGGTGCCACCAGAGACGCGTCGCCCAGGACGTACACGGCGATCGGGATCCCCAGGTTGCCCGAGTTGACGTAGCTGGAGCACAGCGCGCCGATCGTCGTACGACCCACGCCCCAGTGCCGTACGACACCCACCGTCACGAACGCGCCCGCCGCCGCTGCCGTGCTCAGGGCCGTCACCAGCAGGCGGCTGGAGAAGATCACCGCCAGGTCGGCCTTCGCGAGCAGGGTGAAGAGGAGGGCGGGGGAGGCGACGTGGAAGGCGAGTTTGGTGAGGACCTCGCGACCGCCCGCCCCCAGATGGCCGCCGCGACCGAGGCCGTAGCCGACGGCGATGACGATCGCGATGACCGCGAAGCCGCTCAACACCCCCTGCACGGAACCCCCTTGCGGGGGAGGAGACCGCGGGGTGTCCGGGGCGGCGCTGATCCGCGAGGTGATCCGTGGGACATGCACCTAACCCTCGGGTCCGGTCAGTCGCAGGTCAACGGCGTGACCTGGTGATCTGCGCGACGCGGTGGGAGCCCGCCGTCCTGCCGATGAGTTGTCGGGCCGTGGCCGGTCTACCGGTACGTGGATGCCGTGACCCCCGCCGTACTCGTGCTGTCCGGCCCCGTCGCCAGGGACGAGGTGCCGGGGCTCTGCGACGACGTGCGCGAGCTGCTCGGGGGCACCGGGGCCGGGGTCGTCGTCTGCGATGTGGCCGGTCTCGGGCCGCCGGGCCTGGCGGCCGTCGACCTGCTGGCGCGGCTGGAGCTGGCGGCCCGGCGGGCCGGCGGGCGGATACGGCTCCGCCACCCCGACCCGGCGCTACGCTCCCTCCTCCGTTTCGTCGGCCTCGGCCTCCAGGTGGAGGGGGAGGCCGAAGAGCGGGAACCAGCGCTTGGTGTCGAGGAAGAAGTGGAACCCGGTCAGCCGGCCGTCCGAGATCTCCAGGACCTGGACGGACCAGGGGCTCCACCCGCCGGTGTCCGGGTCGGGCTTGTACTGGGCGAACCCGGGCAGGCCGTTGACCTGGACCGGGAACAGCCGTGAGCCCTCGCAGGCGGAGCCGAGGGTGGTCATGAAGCCGGTGATGTCGTCGTGACCGGTGAGCCACAGGTCGAACGGCGGCATCGTCATGATGGCGTCCTCGTGGAGCAGCGCCGTCAGCGCCGCCATGTCGTAGCCCTCGAAGGCGGCGACATAGCGCTCCAGGAGCTTTCGCTGCTCCTCGTCGAGCGGGTCGGAGACCTCGGCGGCGGCGCCCGACTGCCGCCGCTCGGCCAGCGTGGCCCGGGCCCGCTGCAACGCGCTGTTGACCGACGCCACGGTGGTGCCGAGCAGCTCGGCCACCTCGTTGGCCCGCCACGCCAGCACCTCGCGCAGGATCAGCACCGCCCGCTGCTTGGGCGGCAGTTGCTGGAGGGCGGCCATGAAGGCCAGCCGGATGGACTCCTTGGCCACGGCCGCCTCCGCCGGGTCGTCCACGGTCGGCAGCACGCGTGCGTCGGGCACCGGCTCCAGCCAGGTGTTGTCGGGCCGGGGGAAGAGCGCCGCCTGGGCGAGCGGCGTCGACTCACTGAGGTCCATCGGCCGGGCCCGCTTGCTGCCCGCGCCGAGCATGTCCAGGCACACGTTCGTCGCGATCCGGTACAGCCACGACCGCAGACTGGAGCGGCCCTCGAATTTCTCGTAGCTCCGCCAGGCCCGCACGAGCGTGTCCTGCACCGCGTCCTCGGCCTCGAACGACGAGCCGAGCATGCGGTAGCAGTACCCCGTCAGCTCGGTCCGGTACTTCTCCAGTGCGACGTCCAGCTCCGCCGTCGCCGTGCTGTCACTCATCGTGCCGTCCACCCACCCCTGTGGCCGTTCCTGTCCGCGCACCGTCGCGCCCCAGCACTTCGGAAGCTATCGCAGGGGACTGACAATGGCCCCTGGAGTGGGGAAACGTGCAGGTGAGGAGTGGGGCGCCCAAGGGGGTGGGGTGCGCGGTCGGGTGGCGGGTGCGGGTGCGTCGTGGCTGGTCGCGCAGTTCCTCCCCCGGCCTTCGGCCGGGGTACCCCCAGCGCCCCTGACGGGGCGCTTCGGTCGGGGCGCTGATCAGTGGGCGTTCGCCAGGACCTGCCTGCGGGCTGCGACCGAGCCCAGGACCGTGATGGCCACGACGCCCAGGATCGCGAGCAGTCCTACCCCGACCGTGCCGGCCCAGCCGCTCGCGTGGAAGGCCAGCGCGCCGACCGTGCTGCCCGCGCTGGAGCCGATGTAGTACGCGGACTGGTAGAGGGCCGAGGCCTGGGCGCGGCCGTGGGCCGCCGTCTTGCTGACCGCCGAGGAGGCCACCGCGTGGCCCGCGAAGAAGCCCGCGGTGATCAGGACCAGGCCCAGCAGGACCAGGGGGAGCGAGTCGGCCAGGGAGAGGAGGAGGCCGGTGGCCGTGGTGCCGCCGGCCAGGTAGAGGGCTCCGCGGCGGCCCAGGCGGCCGACCAGACGGCCGGCCGTCGACGCCGACACCGTGCCGACCAGGTAGACCAGGAAGATCGAGCCGATGACGCCCTGGGGGAGCGAGAAGGGCTCCTGGGTCAGGCGGTAGCCGATCACCGTGTAGACGCCGCCGAAGACGGTCATGAACAGCGCGCCGATCGCGTACAGGCGGCGCAGCAGCGGGTCGGCCAGGTGGTCGCTGACCGTGCCGAGCAGCCGGCGCGGGTGCAGCGAGCCCGCCCTGAAGTGCCGCGGCGCGGGAAGGAGCAGCCGGAAGGCGACGGCGCAGCCGACCGCGATCACGCCGATCGTGCCCACGGCCACCCGCCAGCCCCACTCCTGCGCGACCCAGCCGGTGATGACCCGGCCGCTCATCCCGCCGACGCTGTTGCCCGCGACGAACAGGCCGATGGCCGTGACCAGCGCCCTGGGGCGGACCTCCTCCGCCAGATAGGCCTGCGCCGACGCCGGCACACCGGCCAGCGCCGCGCCCTGGACGCCACGCAGCACGATCAGTACGCCCAGGGAGGGCGCGAAGGGGACCAGCAGACCGACGGTCACCGCGACCGCCAGCGACGCCGTCATGACCGTACGCCGCCCGAAGCGCTCGGAGAGGGCGCTCATCGGGATGACGAACAGCGCCAGGCCGCCGGTCGCCGCCGCCACCGTCCAGCTCGCGTCGCTCGCGGACACGCCGTAGCCGTCCGAGATCAGCGGGAGCAGGGCCTGCGTGGAGTAGAGGAGGGCGAAGGTCGCGACACCGGCGAGGAAGAGCGCGAAGCTCATCCGGCGGTAGCCGGGACCGCCGGGGGTCAGACGCGAGTCGGCGGCGGGGACGGACGTGACGGCGCCCACGACGGTGGACGCCCCGGTACTGGCGGGAGACATGCTTCGAACGTACGGACCCCGCGCTCATCCGTCCAATGCACGGAATCGCCATAATCGATCCCATGGAGCATCAGCAGAGGCCGGCGGGGCGCCTGTCACCGTACGGTGACACAGAAGACATGACGATGTTGCTGGCGCCCCGCCTCGCGTACTTCGCCGGCGTGGCCCGCACGGAGCACGTCACCAGGGCCGCCCAGGAACTCGACGTCCCCCAGTCCACCCTCTCGCGCGCGATCGCCCGCCTGGAGCAGGACCTGGGCGTCGACCTCTTCACCCGGCACGGCCGGACCGTCTCCCTCACCCCCGCCGGCCGCACCTTCCTCACCTCGGTCGAGCGCGCCCTGGCCGAGGTCCGGCGCGCCGCCGACGAGGTCCGCGCCGACGCCGACCCCACGACGGGCAAGGTCGCCTTCGGCTTCCTGCACACCATGGGCGCGGAAACCGTCCCCGGCCTCCTCCAGGCCTTCCGCGTCGACCACCCCCGCATCCGCTTCAGCCTCGTCCAGAACTACGGCGAGGCGATGCTCGAGAAGCTGCGCGCGGGCGAGCTGGACCTGTGCCTGACCTCCCCGGTACCGGACGCCCCCGACCTGGTCGGCCGCCGCCTCGACGAACAGAAGCTGCGCCTGGTGGTGCCCGCGGACCACCCGCTGGCCGCCCGCAAGCGGGTCCGCCTGGCCGAGGCCGCCGACGAGACGTTCGTGACCCTGGAGCCGGGCTACGGCCTGCGCCGCATCACCGACGACCTGTGCAAGGAAGCCGGCTTCCGGCCGCGCGTCGCCTTCGAGGGGGAGGAGGCGGAGACGCTGAGGGGGCTGGTGGCGGCGGGGCTGGGGGTGGCGCTCCTGCCCCCGCCGGTGTTCCCCCGCCCGGGAGTCGCGGAACTGACGGTCACGGCCCCGAGAGCGGCGAGGGAGATCGGCGTGGCATGGCTGGACGGCCATCCGGACACCCCGCCGGTGGCGGCCTTCAAGAAGTTCCTGCTGTCGAGAAGGGGCAACCTGCTTCCCGCCTAGCGACAGCGCGCCCCTTCAGGGGCGCTGGGGGTACCCCCCGGCCGAAGGCCGGGGGAGGAACCGCGCAAGACCACCCACGACCCGCACCCCGTCACCGAACGTCAGCGCCTGCGAAGCGACCTTCCGAAGCCCGCGGCAAGGGGCATCCGCAACCCGATCGGCGGCGGCGCGGCCAGCGCGTCCTCCACGGGCCGCGACACCGCCCGCCCGTACAGCGCCCCCATCACGAAGTCCGACACGAGCGCGAGGACTTCGTCCCGGTGCTGGTGCAGCCCGTGTCCGTCCGAGTGCACCTCGAACCGGCACACCTCCCGGTTCGCCTTCTTCGCGCGCGCCGCCAGCCGGAACGACAGCTCCGGATCGGTCCGCTCGTCGTTCGTGCCGTGCACGATCAGCACCCGCCGCCCCACCAGCTGCCGAACCGGTTCCTCGGGCGCCGCGTTCGCCTCCGGCAGCCAAGGAGCGATGGAGACGACGGAGTTGACGGCCTCGTGGCCGCCCGCGTGCAGCGCGGCCCGGCCGCCCATCCCCACGCCCAGCAGGCACACCGGCACGTCGCCGTACCGCCGTACCACCTCGTCCGCCGCCCAGTTCGCGTCCCCCGCCAGATGTGCCTCGCTGCCGTTCCAGCCGCGATAGCGGTAGTGGACGACGTGCGCGGCCAGCCCCTCGTCCCGGCCGTCACGGGCGAGCCGGCGGCCGAGCGCGCGGACGAAGGACGTCGCCCATACGAGGGACGGCTTGCGCGCGGAGACCTCCTCCCCGCCGGGAAGGAGCAGGACCGCCCCGCTCACCGTCGTCGGCTCCTGGCCGACTGCCCTGCCCAGGCTGGCCGTTCGGACCGGCGTCGCTTGCTGTGCCATGACAGAACAGTGTCAGAAGACGCGGTGCACGCGACCCGTCGGTGCGGTCACCATTGCATATCGACGGGCACGTAAATCTCCGAGTACCGAGCGATCTACGCGCGTAGGAGTTAGAGTGCGGAAATGACGAGCCAGAGCACCGCGAACACCCCGACGCCGGACCAGATCCGCCGGGCGCCGAAGGTTCTGCTGCACGACCACCTCGACGGCGGCCTGCGTCCGGGCACCGTCGCCGACCTCGCCCGGGAGACCGGGTACGCCGGCCTCCCCGAGACCGACCCGGACAAACTCGGGATCTGGTTCCGCGAGGCCGCCGACTCCGGTTCGCTGGAGCGGTACCTGGAGACGTTCTCGCACACCGTCGGGGTCATGCAGACCCGGGACGCCCTCGTCCGGGTCGCCCGCGAGTGCGCCGAGGACCTCGCCGAGGACGGCGTCGTCTATGCCGAGGTGCGCTACGCCCCCGAGCAGCACCTGGAGCGGGGGCTGACCCTCGAAGAGGTCGTCGAGGCCGTCAACGAGGGCTTCCGGCAGGGCGAGGCGCTCGCCCGGGAGAACGGCCGGCGGATCCGGGTCGGCGCCCTGCTCACCGCCATGCGGCACGCGGCCCGCTCCCTGGAGATCGCCGAGCTCGCCAACCGCTACCGGGACCTGGGCGTCGTCGGCTTCGACATCGCCGGCGCCGAGGCGGGCTACCCGCCCACCCGGCACCTCGACGCCTTCGAGTACCTCAAGCGCGAGAACAACCACTTCACCATCCACGCCGGTGAGGCCTTCGGGCTGCCGTCCATCTGGCAGGCGTTGCAGTGGTGCGGCGCCGACCGGCTCGGGCACGGCGTGCGGATCATCGACGACATCCAGGTCCGCGAGGACGGCACGATCAAGCTCGGCCGGCTCGCGTCGTACGTCCGCGACAAGCGGATCCCGCTGGAGCTGTGCCCCAGCTCCAATCTCCAGACCGGGGCCGCCGACTCCTATGCCGAGCACCCGATCGGGCTGCTGCGCCGGCTGTACTTCCGGGCCACCGTGAACACCGACAACCGGCTGATGTCCGGGACCAGTATGAGCCGGGAATTCGAGCATCTCGTCGAGGCGTTCGGTTACACGCTCGACGACTTGCAGTGGTTCTCCGTCAATGCGATGAAATCAGCGTTCATTCCTTTCGATGAACGACTCGCCATGATCAATGACGTCGTGAAGCCGGGTTATGCGGAGCTGAAATCCGAATGGCTGTTCCCGCAGGCCGCCTCCACCAGCGGTTCTGCCGACGCGGAGGGCTGACCGGGCCTCCGTGCGGGGAACGGAAAGCGGACGGACCTTCACCAGCCGTCCGCATTTCGGTGTTTGCGGCGGACGGCCCGGCATGTTTACGGTCGGGGACCGCTCAGCGTGTTTCCGATCCCCGTCACCGCATTCCAAGGACGCATTTACCATGAAGCAGTCTGCTGCCAAGACCCTCGGTGTCGCCGCCCTCGGTGCCGCCTTCGCGGCCGTCGGCGCGGGCGCGGCCGACGCGGCCCCGGCCGTCCCGGACGCCTCGCAGGCCCTGGACGCCGTCACCAGGACGCTGCCGGCCGAGCAGGTCACCACGGCCGTGCCGGGGGCCGGAGCGGCCGTCCAGCAGGGGCAGACCGCCCTCGGCGGCGGACTGACCGCCGTCCAGCACGGCCTCGCCGGCGGCCCCACCAAGCCCGGCGGCGGTCTCCTCGGCGGACTGCCGGTGCAGGGCCTGCCCGCGCACGGCCTGCCGGTCAACGGGATTCCGCTCGGCTGATCTCTCCCCCAGCCGACCGGCAACGCCGTTGGGGCGCCCCGGAAACCTCCGGAGCGCCCCAACGGCGTTGTCGTACAACCCGGTCACCAGGCGGTGGAGGCCTTCTCCTCCGAGGGGAGGAGGATCCACAGTGCTATGTAGAGCAGGAACTGCGGGCCCGGCAGCAGGCAGGACAGCAGGAAGATCACCCGCATCGTCGTCGCGGAGGTGCCGAAGCGCCGGGCCAGCGCGGCGCACACTCCGCCGATCATGCGGCCATGGGTGGGGCGGGCGAGGCTGGACATCTGCGGCTCCTTCGTGAGCGTCTGTTCCGAGGCGGCTCCTGCGGCCCCTCATCCGATGTCCACAGTACGCAGACGAACCAGGGCGAAGCGTCGCTCTACGGGGCGATCCCGACCCTGGGAATCGTCGGGGTACGACCCTGAGCCGCTTCCTCCTGGGGGAGGGCGGCGGGCCGCTGCCGCTCACCCCGCCGACGGAGCCGGGAGCGGCCCGCCGGCACCACCGCCAGATGCGCGATGACGACACCGGCCGTGTTGAGGAGTATCGAGTCGACGTCCACCACCCGGCCCGGCACCCCGGTCTGCAACAGGGCGATCCCCAGCGAGATCAGGGCACCCGCGGTGGCCGAACTGATCAGGGAGGCGAGCGGGGAGACCCGGAGTCTGCCGTGGGCCATCGGCAGCAGTACCCCGAGCGGGGCGAGCAGCGCGAGCCCCTCCCCGATCCGGTGGGCCGCCTCCCGCCAGCCCAGCGCCAGGTCGGCGCGGATACCGGCGAAGGGGTGCAGGTTGGCGGGCATCACCCAGGGCACGTCCAGCGGCCGCAGCATCAGCCAGGCGACGAACGCGAGGTGTGCGGCAAGGAGGACACCCCCTGCCACACGGAAGCGGATCGCGGCGCTGCCGCCGATGGAGCCTTGACGCTGCACGCACCCCAAGACGCGCCCACGCACACGATCGGTTCCGGATACGGGAGTGAGGCCTCCAACACACGCCCCCCAGAACGCGCCCCGCCCGGCACGCGCGACTGCATCGATGTGCGGCACCGACAGCGCCCCGTCACGGGCCGGGCCTGGGCTGTATCGACATGCGGAGCCGACAGCGCCCCGTCAGGGGCCGGGCCTGGGCTGTATCGACATGCGGAGCCGACAGCGCCCCGTCAGGGGCCGGGCCAGGGCTGTATCGACGTGCGGCACCGACAGCGCCCCGTCACGGGCCGGGCCAGGGCTGTATCGACATGCGGAGCCGACAGCGCCCCGTCACGGGCCGGGCCCAGGCTGTATCGACATGCCGCACCGACAGCGCCCCGTCAGGGGCGCGGGGAACTGCGCGGGCAACCACCCACGACCCGCACCCGCCCCGCCACCCTCCCCGGCACCCCACTGGGCGCCGAAACGCCCCTCACCCGGAAGCCACCTCGGTGGACGGGGGCCGGCTGCCACTCGGAGAGTTCCGCACGGCGTCGGTGCACTCGTAGCGCCGCAACGGCTCCCTCCCCGGCCCGCCCAGGATCACCGACCCGTCCCCCTCGGCGGCCGCCGAGTCGGACAGTGTGCACACGATCTGGGCGAGCGCGTACGACGTCAGCTGCGGCGGCGACGTGCTCAGCCGCAGCGTGTCGTCGGGATCGCCGGGCCGCGGCCCGCCGACGCTCATCCCGCCCTGCACGTACGTCGTGTAGCCCGCCTCCTTCTCGGCGGCCGACGGCGTCTCGGCGAGCTGGTCCAGCAGCCCCTGGGCGACCATCACCCGGCGCTGCGCGTCCGCCGTACCGTCCGGGACCCGCACCTGGCGGTCCACGGTCACCAGCGAGGAGCGGCACAGCAGGAACACCTGCACCGGCACCCCGCGCGCTTCCTGCGCCGACAGATCCGGCTGGGGCATCGAGCACGGCACCCGCGAGGGCGCCCCGCCGAAGTCGGTCGGCACCTCGGTGGCCCGGATCCCGCACCCGCAGAGCGCGAGCGCCAGCCCCGCGACGGCCAGGAGCGGTGCGCCCCGCCGTCGTACCGCCAGTCTCCGCACGTGCATCAGGCGCCCTTCTCCCCGGTGTCCCCGGCATCGCCGGCAGTCCCGGCCTCGTTGCTCTCCTCCGCCAGCCGGGACGCGTCCCGGGGCAGCCGGAGCGTGAACACCGCGCCGCCCTCGGGGGAGTTCGCCGCGGTGATCGAGCCGCCGTGGATGCGGGCGTTCTCCGTGGCGATGGACAGGCCCAGGCCGCTGCCCTCGGAGCGCGGCCGGGAGGCGCTGGCCTTGTAGAACCGGTCGAAGACGTGCGGCAGCACATCCTCCGGGATTCCCGGCCCGTGGTCCCGTACGGCGATGACCAGGACCCCGTCCCCCGCGTCCGCCGCGTCCGCCGCCCCGTCCTTCTGGTCTATCCGCACCGACACCCGCACCGGTGAACCGCCGTGCTTGAGCGCGTTGCCGATCAGGTTGGCGAGGATGACGTCGAGGCGGCGCGGGTCGAGGCGGGCGTGGATGCCGCGCTCGGCGTCCAGCTCCACCGCGTCCAGCCAGGCGCGGGCGTCGATGCAGGCGGTGATCTGGTCGGCGATGTCGACGTCGTCGAGGACGAGACGGGCCGTACCGGCGTCGAAGCGGGTGACCTCCATCAGGTTCTCGACGAGGTCGTTGAGGCGGCGCGTCTCGCTGACGACCAGCCGGACGGCGGGTTCGATCATCGGGTCCACCGACCCCGACTCCGCCTCCAGCTCCTCCTCCAGGATCTCCGTCACGGCGGTGATCGCGGTGAGCGGGGTGCGCAGCTCATGGCTCATGTCCGCGACGAACCGGCGCGACGCGTCGTCCCGCGCGGCCATGTCGTCGACCCGCTTCTCCAGCGCCTCGGCCGCGTCGTTGAACGTCCGGGAGAGATCGGCGAGTTCGTCCGTCCCCGAGACCCGCAGCCGGGTGTCCAGCCTGCCCTCGCCGAGCCGCCGCGCGGCGACCCCGAGCCGGTGCACGGGCTTGAGCACGGTCGTGGCGGCGGCCTGCGCCAGCAGCGCCGACCCGATGAGAGCGAGCCCGGTGGCGATGCCCAGCGACCACGCCAGCGAGTTGAGGTCCTTCGCCTCCGGCTCCAGCGACTTCATCATGTAACCGGTCGGCCCGCCGCCGATCAGCCGCGTCCCGGCGACCAGATACGGCGTGCCGTGGTCCACGACCCGCTGCCAGTACAGGTGGTACGCCGACGTGTTGGAGCCGGTCACCTTCTGCTGCTTGACGACGGCCTTCCGCAGCGACGCCGGCACGTCGTCCAGCGCGAACGCGCTGAGCCCGTCCGAACTGCCGTATACCGTCTTGCCGTCGGTGTCCTCGCCGACCAGCAGCACGCTGAACCGTTGGCTGCTGCCGGCCATCTGCCCGGCCGTGCGCTGCAGTTCGTCCTGTGTCGGGTGCACCGGCAGCGCACCGGCCCGGTTCTGCATCTCCTGCTGGAAGTCGCGCAGCACCGCGTCCTGGGTACGGGTGAGCACGGCCTCGCGGTTGAGCCAGTACGCGATGCCGGACGCGGACACGGCGGCGGTCAGCGCGACGAGCCCGAAGACGACGACGAGCCGCAGCCGCAGACTGGTGAAGCGCAGCCGGGACACGGCCCCCTTGCGATCCGCGGCCCAGCCGCGGAGACCTCCCTGAACGTCCGTCACTGAGGGGCGTCCAGGCGGTAGCCGACACCGCGCACGGTACGGATCAGGGTCGGGGACGAGGGGACGTCCTCCACCTTGGCGCGCAGCCGCTGCACACACGCGTCCACGAGCCGGGAGTCACCGAGATAGTCGTGCTCCCAGACCAGCCGCAGCAACTGCTGCCGGGACAGCGCCTGCCCCGGCCGACGGCTCAGTTCGAGCAGCAGCCGCAGCTCGGTCGGCGTCAGCTGCAGATCCTCGCCGTTCTTCGTCACGGTCATCGCGTTGCGGTCGATGACGACGTTTCCGAACGTCGCCGAGTCGCTGGACTCGCGTTCCCCGCGCCGCAGCACGGCCCGGATCCGGGCGTCGAGCACCCGCCCCTGGACCGGCTTGACGACATAGTCGTCGGCCCCGGACTCCAGCCCGACCACCACGTCGATGTCGTCGCTGCGCGCGGTCAGCAGAATGATCGGCAGCTGGTCCGTGCGCCGGATGCGCCGGCACACCTCGAACCCGTCGATGCCGGGCAGCATGACATCGAGGACGATCAGATCGGGCCGCTGCTCACGCAACAGCTTCAGACCGTCCTCACCGGTCGCAGCGGTGGCCACCCGGTGTCCCTGGCGCGTCAGTGAGAGCTCCAGGGCCGTTCGGATGGCGTCGTCGTCCTCGATCAGCAACAGGGAAGGCACGGGCTCATTCTGGCCCATGCGGGCCCTGTCGTACGACCTGTGCGGCGCGCAGCCCCCAGTAAACCTCGGTAGCGCCACTACCTGTGCATGCTCTGTGGACGCTCTGTGCCAGGCCCCTGTGACAGGTCTGTGACAGTCGGCGGATACGGCCGTGAAGGTGGCCCGGCAGTCTTTTCGGCACGGGCAAGCGAGCGGAACGCGGCGAGCGGCCCGAGCAAGCCGAACTACCGGAAGTCCACGACGGGGGGCGCGAGATGAACACGCTGATCAGCCACAGCACCAGCGCAGTGATCACGCGTCTGCACGACGTGAACCGGGGTTCCGAGAAGTCCGGTGCCGTGAGCGGGCGGGGGTGCGCTCGCGGCACCGGACGTCAGCACACCGCCTACATGACGGTGGTTGACGGTTTCACGGGGGAAACGCACGGGGGATCCGCCTACAGGGAGGACACGGGGGAGCGTCGCTCGCTGACCGAGGCGGAGTTCACCGCCTACGTCCAGGAGCGCCGCGCCTCCCTGTACGCGACCGCCTACCACCTGACCGGTGACCGCTACGAGGCCGAGGACCTGCTACAGAGCGCGCTGTTCTCGACGTACCGGGCGTGGGACCGGATCAGCGACAAGGCGGCGGTCGGCGGTTACCTCCGCCGCACCATGACCAACCTGCACATCAGCGCCTGGCGGCGCCGCAAGCTCAACGAGTACCCGACCGAGGAACTGCCGGAGACGCCCGGCGACACGGACGCGATGAGCGGCACCGAGCTGCGCGCGGTCCTGTGGCAGGCGCTGTCCCGGCTCCCCGAACTCCAGCGCACCATGCTGGTCCTGCGCTACTACGAGGGCCGCACGGACCCGGAGATCGCGGAGATCCTCGACATCAGTGTCGGCACGGTGAAGTCCAGCATCTGGCGGTCGCTCCGCCGGCTGCGCGAGGACGAGGTCCTCAGCTTCGGCCGTGACGAGGAGAGCGCCTTCGGGGAGCTTGTCGCCTGAAGGTGAGGGGATCCGGGGGGATCCTGACGGGGAAACCGGGGGAACCGGGGGAAACGGGGGCCTGAGGGAAGGTCCCGGGGACCCACGGGGAACACGGGGGAAAACGGGTCCGGGGGGACCCGGGGGAAGCACGGGGGAGCTCCGCCACAGGGGACACGGGGGTGTTCGGCGGAGCGACGGGGGAAGCGGGGCTGGAGGGCCGGGGGGTCCGTCCAGTCCCGCTTTTTCCGTTCGCTCAGGCGGTCAGGCGGTCAGGCGGTCAGGCGGTCAGGCGGTCAGGCGGTCAGGCGGCCGGTGTCCGGTCCCGGCCCTGCCGGCCCACCGCGACCGCCGCCATCCGGCTCAGTGCCTCGTCCCGGTCGCACGGGTGGGCGCCCAGCGACACCTGGCGGGCCACGATCGTGCGCTCCGCCCGCATCAGCCGCCAGCCGCGCCGCAGCAGGAACGGCACCGACTTGCGGCCCTCCTTGAAATCGCGCAGGAACCGGCGCCGGAACGTCTTCACCGGGCCCCGGCTCAGGCACAGCGCGTCGGCCAGCAGCCCGAGTTCACGGCACCGCTCCACGATCTCGGCGGCGAAGATGCCCTCGGCGATGAAGAGCGGGGTGCGGCCGATGTCGAGCGTCTCGGCGCCGGTGCGGGCGCTCAGCGCTATGTCGTACACCGGTACGGGCGCCGATCCCGTGGCGCACAGCCGGCTGATCGCCTCGACCGCGACCTCCGCGTCCCAGGACTCCGGGTGGTCCCAGTCGATGTCCGCACTCCCCGTCACCAGCGGCAGAGTCGGGTCGTCGCCCTCCTTGTAGAAGTCGTCGAGGCGCAGGACGGGGAGCCCGGAACGGGCGGCGACCAGTGACTTGCCCGAGCCCGAGGGGCCGCACAGCAGCACGACGCGGGCGGGGGACGGGGGATGAATGCTCACGGAACACCAGTTTGACGTATGGGGAGCCTCCTGCCGACCCCGCAGGCCGGCTT
The DNA here is from genome assembly GCF_040686075.1 of Streptomyces sp. NPDC086519. Taxonomy (NCBI): domain Bacteria; kingdom Bacillati; phylum Actinomycetota; class Actinomycetes; order Kitasatosporales; family Streptomycetaceae; genus Streptomyces; species Streptomyces sp. NPDC086519. Next base: position 97,123 of record NZ_JBFBJL010000013.1, on the reverse strand, counting down.
TGGAGCGTGAGTCACACCTCAACCACCCTGTGTGTCGATAGAATCACCGTGAGTACCAGAAGGTGGCCCCAGTCATGTCCCGGCACGCGTCCTCCCTGACCGCGACCGCCCGGCGCGCCCTGGCCGTCCTCGCCACGGCAGGTGTGGCGCTCGGCGCGGGCGCCGCGACGGCCGCCGCGGACACCCCGCCCACGGCGGACGCGGCCCGGACCGGCACCGCTCCCCTCGGCCACCTCGACCCGCAGACGGGCGTACAGGCGCCGGGCTACGTGCTGCCGTACGTGACGTGAGCGGTGACGGGCCTGAAGTCCAATCCGCTCGCGGGCACGGGTGTCGACCCGCTGGACAACGGGGTGGGCACGCAACTGGCCGGCTTCAAGCCGCTGACGTCGAAGACGCTGACGGGGCCGGTGGCCGAGGCGCCGTCGATCGGGGCGATCCCGGTGGTGGGACCGGTCCTGAAGGGCTGAGCGCGGTGGGGAACCGCGGGTCCGTCACGGCCGGTCGTGCAGTTCCCCGCCCCCCTGTTCCGGAGAACCTCAGGCGGATCGGCGGAGGTGGGTGACGGGGATATGGATCATGTCCTCGTCGATGACGTACAGCGCCCGGTGATCACCGATGTGCAGGCGGCGCAGGACGGGGGATCCGTACGGGATGGAGCCCGGCTCGCGGCTGGTCGGCGAGGGCGTCCACGGCTTCGTAGACCGCGGACAATCCGGTGGGGTCGTCCTTGAGGAGCCTCGCCGCCGCGCTGGTTGCGCGCGGTTCCCAGGTCCATGAGCGTCGGCGGGAAGCAGCAGGAGTACCACACCAAGCTGCTCCGCGAACTCCCCGTCCCCGTCCTCACCCAGCTCGACCGCGACCGCATCGCCGACACCGTCCGTGCCGCTTACAAGAAGCGCGACGAGGCCGACCGCAAGGAGGACCTGGGGCTCGCGAAGCTGGAAGAGGCCGTGACGGGCTGATTCGCCCGCCGTGTTACCTGTGTCAGAACGGGCCTTGGAAGGTCGCCAGAGCCCGTTCTGCGCAACTCTCCTGCAGCGAGGCGCCCTTGATGCCGTTGATGAATGGTTGCCAGGCCACATCGGCCAGCAACAGGACGGGACCGGTCGTGTCCTTGCTGTCACGGACGGGGACGGTGCAGGGGAAGTCGTCGGAGACTTCGACGCAAGCGCCGCCTTGCTGGCCGTCACTGTACGAGGACTTGCGCCAGCGGGCGGTGCTCAGGTCCCGGGTGACTCGCATGGCTCGTATGTCTCCAACATCGACTCGATCAGCGCTGCGGACTTCAGCGGTGAGAGGGCGCAGGCTTTCTTCAGATCGTACTCTCGCACATGCCGTGTGACGGCCTCCCGGTCGTCGATGCTTTCCCCGTACCCGGCACCCTCCTGGTACATGGTGATCGAGTTGTCTGGAAGGGTCAGCAGGATGAGGGTGCCGCTCATCAGGGCGCACGCGTCCGCTTCGAACGGGCTGACCTGGATGGTGGTATGACGCGTGTTGACCAGTGGCAGCAGCGCCGCCAGTTGCTCGCGCATCAACGCTGGTCCGCCTACGACCTGTCGTAGTGCCGCTTCCCCGATGATCCACCAAAAATCCGGCGGGCAGTCCCGTCGCAGGATCTCCTGGCGGCCCAGGCGGTCCGCTACCAGGCCGTCGATCTCCCGGGGCTTCATCCCTGGTTCCCCAGCGGTGAACAGCGCGCGCATGTACGCCTCTGTCTGGAGCAGGCCAGGAATGAGACTCGCACCGAACTCCTGAATTCGAGCCGCCCTCGCCTCCAACTCCAGACAGTGATCAAACCGCCGAGGCGTGTACTCCCGCTTCACCGCCCCCCACAACCCCTGGAACAACTCCCCCGTCCCGAAAGCCACGTCCAGCTTCTCCGAGATCGGCGGCAGTGGAAGCCGTTCCCCCGTCTCGACTCCATGCAGATGCGTCTTGCTGTAGTTGACGATGTCCGACAGCCGGTCCAGCGACAGGTCGGTGAGCTGGCGTTGGCGGCGCAGTTCGACGCCGTACAGGTCGCGGGCGGAGCGGGAGGGTTCGAGGTCGCGGGCGGGCTGGGTCATGGTGATCAGTGCTCCCTTGCCGTGGGCCGTGTCGGCGTGCCGTTCCGCGTCTGCGAGGGGACGGGGCACCCACAAACGATAGTCGCTTAAAGTGACAGAGTATGTGCGAAAAGTGAGAAGACGCAGGTGGCGGCTGTTCCGGAACGCGGTTCGGAACACCGTCCCCCTGGCCGACCGCCGTCGCCCGCCGCGACGCTGAGGGTGTGAACAGTGAGAAGCGGCAGCAGGCTGCGCCCTTGCCCTCCCGTGAACGTGAGACGACCGGCACCACGCCCCGCCTTACTCGCCCCGAGCCGGAGGCGCCCCGGCTCCCGGTCGGTGAGCTCGCCCTCGACGTACGGCGGGAGAAACGCGGGATCGTCATGGACCACCAGGACGGGTTCGTGTGGCTGCGCCCGGAGGGCGGCGGCACCGAGTGGACGGCGCTGCCCGCCCACGTGCGGCCGCTGCACGTCGGTGAACGGGCGGAGCCACTGCTGCGGGCCCGGGTCGCGAGGGCCAACGCCCGCAGCAGAGGAGAGGTGCTCTGACGCCCCGAACCCTCGTGCGCAGCCCCCGGTGCAAGCGGACGGGAACACGCGGACCGGCCGGGGGCCGCGAGGGTTTCGACCCGTCACACGACAACGGCGTACGGAGTGTCAGGCATGGCGACGACAGGCAGGAAGCGGATGGCCACGGACAAGGTGAAGGACGCCGAGCAGGCGTGTGAGGACCTGCGCGACGCGCTCAGGGCGGCGGGGGTGACGTTGCCGTCCCTCGGGCTCGACGCCGCTTCGTGCGCAGGGTCCGTTCCGCTCGCGTTGATCGAGCTGGGGCGCTGCAACGCGGCCACGGCCCGTGCGCTCGCCGCCGCACTCCGGCCCGATCAGGGGGCGGCACGGTGAGGCACCGGTGCCACCGCGGGGACCTCGGCGACCCCGTGGTCATGGAACCGCCGGCGGCGCCGGCCGGACGCGTACGGGGGTACTGCGTGATGTTCGCCCCGTCCGCCGAACGCCCGTGGCGTGACGTGTGGCCGGTGACCGCATAGGTCGGCGACCGTAGCGCGTGGGTGACGGGCGCGTGTTGGCTGTACTGCCGCCGTGAGGGCGTGGCCGTGCTGTGGGTCGGTTCGGTGGCCACGCCCGGCGGGACGGGGGACGTGTACGCGTGCGGCCCGTGCATCGCGGAACTCGACCACATGGTGCGCGTCCAGTCGCACCACCGGGACGGTGTCTTCGACCGAGCCGGACGGTCAGCCGGGCCCACTGATCCCGCCGTCCCGATGCTGCTGTGCCGGGCTGGAGACCGAGATGAGGTCTTACGCCGCAGTGCCTGGCTCGATGCGGAGAGATTCCCCACCGGTCAGGCGCATTTCCATATCTGCAGGCTGGAGCGACGTCGACGCGGATAGGCGGAGAACAGTGTCGGCGAGGACCGTGACGACCCGGGTGGCCAACTCCTGGCGTTCAAGTTCGTTGTCCGTTCCGTGGGGGATGGACAGCCACACCCGGCAGTCGTCGCCTGCCACGACCTGCACCGGACCATTCGGGACGCAGAGGATGCCGCCGCTGGCGAGTGCCTGGACGACCGTGGCGTGCAGTTTAGCGGTGTTCTTCTTGTCGACTTCATGCGCGGCCACATAGATCGCGTGGGCCAGTTCACCGGCGGCCTGGTCTACTGCGCCGACGTCGATATGGAAGGGCCCCAGGGAAATGGTGTCGGTGGTCGGGTCGTAGCCGAAGCCCCAGAAGGCGCGCGCAACGTCACGCGGCGTCTCACCGGCCTTGATCCGCTCCTTCTGCGGGCCGCGGCCCTTCCCGCGGGACCAATCCTCGAAGTGGGTCAGACCGTCGCGCATGTGCTTGATGTCGGGCAGCGCGGCCTCGAACCGCTCCCGCGCCTGCTCCAGGGCCCGCACGGCCGCCGGGGCGATGCCGAGTTCGTCCAGGGCGATCTGCTGCAGCTTCTCCGCCGTCAGCAGCTGGCACAGAGCGACGCACAGCTGTCGCGCGTCGATCTGTCGGGAGTCGAATCCGCCGCCTTCGTCACCGGCGTGAATGCGGCGGACCGCCAGTGCGGCGGTGCGCCGCCACCACTGCGCCTCCGATACGGCAATCGAGTACGGGTGATCCGCTGGGGACCAGTCATCGACCACGGTGTCGCTCATGTTGAGCATCTTCGCTGTTCGGGCCGTCGACACGTCGGGCATTTTCCATGGCTGCCCGCGACCGTCGGCTCTGGCGATCGGGGACTTACGGGATGTCTCCACGATGTCGGTCGCGGTAGCGCCAGATCAGCACGGTGAGCTGGGACAGGATCGCGGCCAGGACCTCCGAGCCCGAGACCGGGTCACTGGCGCCCGGCGGGATGCCCTTGGCGCGCGGGGAGACCCGGCGCAGCAGCGGTTCGGCGAGGACCAGCCGTTCGCGCCGATGACGGTGACCTTGGCCGCCGACGGGCTGCGCCGGGTACCAGAGGGGGTGTGGCCGCGCTCGGTGTAGTCGACGTGCAGTATGCCCAGCGGCCAGCTGTTGTGGAGCAGGCCGCGGGCCGTGTGGAAGGCGGCCGCGCGTTCGCGGGCGGCTTCCTCCTAGCGTTGGCGCAGGCCGCGGATGTGCCAGCAGGCCGGGCACAGCGCGCCGTACGACTCCGTCGCGATGGAGGCGCGGTCGGGGCGGGCGCTGCGGTTCGCGCACACCTGGGCCCGTACCGAGTTCTCCGACCGGGCCCGGGCGGCCTCGAGCTGGGCGGCCGTGGACGCGATCGGCGCCGACTGGTCGATCCGGTAGAGGGTGATCGTAGTCTTCCGGCCGATGCCGTCCTGGCCGTCGACGGTGGCCGCGGGCGGGCCCGGCTGACGGGGAAGGTTAATGGTTTTGAGCTGCATGGCGGCCGCGTAGGTCCCGGTCGGGACGTCCCGCCAGGAGCTGAAGGAAACCAGAGGGTTCGCGGATTTTGGAGGCCTTGTCGCGTCGAACCGGGAGGCGTCGGTGGCCTTCGGGGTGCAGAGGCCAGCGGGTAGCTGATCAACCGATTGCCGGACAGGCTTCGCGCAACGGGAAAAGTGCGATGCATCCGGTGACCGGGCGACCTAGCATCGCGGGCATGGCAACACCCCTTCCGCTGATGGTCTACCTCGACCTGAACCACTGGTACGCCCTCGGAGACGCACTCGCGGGCGCCCCCCAGAACCCCGATCACGTCACGGCCCTGAAGCAGTTCCAGGGCCACGTCGAACGGGGAGAGGTCATGTTCCCGCTCTCGGCCGTGCACTACATGGAGCTGACCGAGAATCCCCGCGACGCTCACCGAGAGCGGGCAGCGGACGCGATGGCCTTGCTGTCCAGGTTCGTGACCATGGCACCCGAGTCCAAGATCCTCGACGAGGAACTGGCACTGGAGCTCAACCGCCGGCTCGGCCGCCCCGCCTTCCCTAAGAAGGTGGCGAAGTTCGGTATCGGTGTGGGGTTCGCGTTCGGCGAGGCCAAGCGGATGGTGCTGAAGGGAATCACCGAGGAGAACCGCCAGGAACTGGAGACCCGCTTGGGGATGTCCGTGTCACAGTTCGAGGCCTCGGCGAACGCGACTGCCGAGTACTGGGTCCTGAGGGGGCCGACAGCCACGCTCAGGTCCGCAATCCCGAACTACGACCCCTATGTCGCCCGGCGAATCGCGGACGCCCAGCTCGCCGACTTCAGCGTCATGATCAACACACTGCGCACCGTCCCCGACATCGCAAAGCGGCCGATGGACGCCATCTGCGCCCGCCAGCTCAGCTTCGACATCATCGACAACTACACCCGTGCACTCATGAGCGCCGGTTTCATGATGCGGACGCCGTTTCACGGTCCGACCGAACTCACCGACTTCCTGACGGCGCTCCCGTCCCGCAAGGTCGTCACGATGATGCACTTCCACTACCTCAAGGACGTGCACCGGAACTGGACGATCAACGATCTGCGTGACATAGCCGCGCTGTCGATCGCGATTCCGTACTGCGACGCGGTCGTTACGGACAAGAAGGCCCGGGACACCGCGGTCAACCGCGCCCACCTCGACAAGGAGTTCAACACTCCGATCTTCAGCAGCCTCACCGACCTCACGAAGCATCTGGAATCGACGTACACGTGAACCAACAGAGTTCGTGATGTGCTGAAGACCGATGCCCGCCACCCTGCGTCGGTTCGTGCGCAGGCACCCTTGCCGCGCGCCCTGCCCGCAGGCGGGGTCAGGGGGGCCGTCACCGACCGCCCCGCCACTGAGGACTCCAAGCCCTGCCGGGACCGCCCGTCGACCGGGTCTCCCACACCAGTCCCCGGCAGGGACGCGGGCACCGCCCGGCTCCGGCTGGACCGTCTGTCCGTCATCGGCGGTCGAACTCAGCGGGGGAGGTACGTCTGCTGCCACTCGATCGAGGTCATGCTGAGGGCGGCGTCGGCGAGGGACTGGGCGGAGGCGGTCTTGAGCTTGGCGAGGCTGCTGTCGATCCAGGGCTGGACGTTCGAACAGCCCTGTTCGCGGTATTCGACTGCTTGGAGGAGGCATTCGAGTTTGTCCGCGTCGTGTGCGCAGATCACTTCGGGGGAGTCGCCGTTCTCGTATTCCTCGACGATCTGCTGAGCCCCGGCCCTCACGGCGGGGTGCGCGGCGGACACCTGGTCCGCGGTGACCTTCTCGTTGCCGGCGGCTTCGAGGTAGCGGCGACCGATGTGCGGGATGTCGCTGACACGGGTCTCCTGGGTGTCGTGCCAGAGCCCGAGGAGGGCCGTCCTCGCAGGGTCGGCACCTTCCATCATGGCGAGCACGGAGCCGATGAGCGCCACGCGGAACGAGTGCTCGGCGATCGTCTCGGGGTCTTTCACCCCGGCGATCCACCATCCTGTCCGCTTGGCGCGCTTGAGCATCCCCATCTCCAGCAGGAAGCCGGTGGTGCCCTTCGTCTGCTCCTGCTCCGTGTCCGCCATGAAGTGCGTCCTCCGATGTGTCATGTGCGGGTCCCGCGTAGAACGTAATGCACTGAGCTGAGTTCCCGCCGTGCTCGTGGAGAGATCCGGTCGTGATCGAGATCAAGGAGGCGGGCGGTGTGTGCGCCCAGCCCGTCCGCCAGGGCAGGGTCTGCCAGGGGAAGCCATCGGTTGACGGTGAGCAATGCCCAGAGCGAGTGGATGTACAGGTCCATGTACGCCGGAGCCTGATGGAGACCTGCGGTGAGTCCGCGCAGGAGCCGCACGGGCTCCCAGTTGGTCGGCCCGTGCAGCATGAAGCCGTCGTCCGCCTGTGGTTCCCGGATCGAACCCAGCCAGTAGGCCCAGTAGTTGAGGTTCGCGGTTTCGGCGACGTCGTCGCCCGCCAGGCTCCGGTCGATGAAGTCCAGCAGCGGCCGACGGTCCCCAAGCCGTGCTATTGCGACGGCCGTTGACCGTGCGGCAGCCCAGTGGGGTGTCCATCCATGCGCGGCGATCAGGTCGCGGCGGGTGCGGAGGGCGTGGCTCATCCACGATGTGGCCTCGGGGGCCTGGTCGTAGGAGCACAGGTAGAGCGCCTGGCGGTGAAGCAGCAGTCCGTCGTCTCCGGCGCGCAGGGCGGATTCGGCGGTGTCCCGGAGGCGGGAGAAGAACATGCCGCGGTCGGGGGCGGGCAGGAGCGGGGCCTTTGCGACCGGGCCACGGCGTCCCGGTACCTCTCTGCGGGTGAGGGGCGGGGGGATGGTGCCGTCCAGCGCCCAGGCGATCATGTGGGCCGTGTCGCGGGTGTGCACCCAGTCCGCGAGCGGGTGGCGGGCATGGGGCTCCGGGCGGATCGTCGCAGCGAGTACACGGTCCGCGTCCATCGCCGGGTCGAGAAGGTGGAGGACAGGAGGAGCGGCCCCCAACGCGAGTAATCGGCGCCGCAGGTTGAGGAGAGCGCCGGCCTTCACATGGGCGAGTGGCCGTCGTCCGGTCTCCCAGCCCTGCCAGGTGGCGAGATCGACCCCCATCGCTTCGGCCATGCCGGCCTGTGTGCGGTTTGCGCTCTCCCGAGCGAGGCGGAGGACGAACCCGGCGATCGTGCCCGTGGCCGCACGCCCGCGTGCAGTTCCCTTCGCGACCATGTTGCCCCCTGTGCCCTCGGTGGTCGAACCCGTACCCACAGTCAGTCCTACTGCATCCACGGTGACCGTAGCTTCTGGTTCGGCGAGAGACACCGTCATCAAGGAGGCCAGAATGTCCACCGCAGTCGAGACTGGCGTGCGTCCCTGGGGGGCCGGTCGGCTCACCCCATACCCGACCGTCACCCACCGCCCTTACACGTCGGTCACGCTCGATCCCGACACCCAGCTCGGCGTCTACACCGACCGGTCCGGCACGGTGATCGAGATGGGTAAGCACGGCACCAGCAAGGGCACCGAGACGAGCACGAACACGAACTCGGACTCCGCGCCCGACCAGGGTCACGACCAGGACTCCGAGCAGGACTGACAGGTGACCGACGAGAGGCCGGTGCTCGTGGCCACGGAGACGGACGACCTGACCGCCGACATGGTGATCGGCGAGCTGAACCGGCGAAACGCGCCGGTGGCCAGGTTCAACCCCGCCGACATCGGGGCGGCCCTGACGGTCTGCGCTCGGTTCGGACGCGGCCCGGCCCCCGTGGCCGGGCAACTCCGTACCTCCTCGCGAACCGTGGACCTGGCCCAGGTCCGGTCGGTGTACTGGCGCCGCCCGGTGTGGCCCGCCTTCGGCCACCTCGGCACTGACGATGCCCGGTTCGCGGCAGCCCAGGTCCGCTACGGACTCGGCGGAATCCTGTACGCCCTCGACGAGCCCCTCTGGGTCAACCACCCGCTGCGCAACGCCGCTGCGGACTACAAGCCCAACCAACTCGCCGTGGCTCAGCGCCTCGGGCTGACCGTGCCGCCGACCCTGGTCACGAATGACCCGAACGAGGCGCGAGCTTTCGTCGCGAGCCATGACCAGGTGATTTTCAAGACGCTCCGGTGGACGCCCTACCAGCGCGACGGCGTTCCCGTCACCGGTTGGGCCGACCCGGTCACCGTGGCTGAGATCGATGAGAGCGTGTCCCTGGTGCCGCACCTGTTCCAGGCCGTCGTGGACAAGGTGGCAGACCTCCGCGTCCTGGTGGTCGGCCGAGAGATGTTCGCCGTACGGATCGAGTCCGGGACACTCGACTGGCGCAAGGACTACTCCGCCCTGTCCTACCGTGTGGCGAACCTGCCCGATCGCGTGGAGAGGGCGCTCCTCACGTACCTCGATCACTTCGGGCTGGTCTCGGGGAGCTTCGACTTCGCCGTGGACAAGGCCGACGATCTCTGGTGGCTGGAGCTGAACCCGAACGGACAGTGGGGGTGGCTGGAGGAATCCACCGGCCTCGCGATGGCTGCGGCATTCGCGGAACTGCTGACGCAAGGAGTTGCCCCATGACAGACACCGCCCCTCAACGGCGCGCCCTCGCGGACCGACTGACGCGGGCGGGCATTCTCTCCAGCCCTCGCTGGCGGGCGGCGGTGGAGGCCGTACCACGCGAGCTGTTCCTGAACCCTGGAGTGTTCCTGCCCGCCGAGGGCGGCCGGTGGCGCCCGGTCACCGCGGCCGGGACCGACCCGGCCGAGTGGGTGCGGATCGCCTACCGCGACGAGTCCCTGACCACCCAGCTCGACGGACACCTCACCGCCGACCAGGCCGGCGACCTCGTGGCCGGTTCTCCGACCTCCTCGTCCACCAACCCGTTCACGGTCGTGGACATGTTGGAGAAGCTGGACGTGGAGGACGGGCACGAGGTGCTGGAGATCGGTACGGGGACCGGCTACTCCTCTGCCCTGATGTGCTTCCGCCTCGGGGAGGACAACGTCACCACGGTCGAGGTGGACCCGGACGTCGCGGCCCGCGCGGACGCCGCTCTGGAGGCAGCCGGGTACTCGACGTGGACCGTCACCGGCGATGGGCTCCTCGGCCACCCCCGCCGTGCACCGTACGACCGAATCGTCGCCACCTGCGCGGTGCGCCGCATCCCCTATGCATGGATCAGGCAGACCAAGCCTGGCGGCATCGTCCTCACCACGGTCGGCGGCTCCTGGCACTACGGCACCGGACTGGCGAAGGTCACGGTCGCCGAGGACGGCACCGCCACGGGCAGGATCATCGGCCGCAGCTCGTTCATGCAGGCCCGGTCCCAGGCGGAGGTACCGATCGCCGGTGACCTGTCCGCCCGCACCGCCTACGCCGACAGCGAGCGCGAGTCCAAGGTGTCCCCACTTCGGCTGGAAGAGTGGATGCCGGCGTTCCTCGCCCAGCTCGCCGCCCCGGGGGCGCGCTTCACCCGTGCCACATCGCCGGGGGGCGACCGGTTGCTGTACATCTTCGACCCGGACCGCGAGTCCTTCGCCTCGTTCAGGGAGAACGACGGCACGTGGACGGTCTGCCAGGGCGGCCCCGTGGCCCTGTGGGACGCAATCGAGCAGACCATCACGGCCTGGCAGGACGCGGACAGCCCCGACATCACCGCGGTGCGGCTCCACATCACGCGGGAGGCCCACACCTACTGGGTCGACGGCCACCCCGCACTTCGCTGGCAGCACCACCTCATCGGAATCTGATCGAGGTGACACGATCGCCGGCGCACCGCACTGCTCTGCCGTGCCAGGAGCCGCCGGAGCGTGGGGAAGCACGATGGACGACGAGCCGTTGTCGGACCGGGCGGAGCGCCGCGACGCGAAGACAGGGCGTCTTCGGGCCGTCCCGCGGGTGTCCGGCGACGGCCCGAAGGGCTCACACCTCAGCCCCGAGGCGCCCGCGTGATCCAGCGGTGGAACGGATACGCCTGGAAGCCGCACGGGTACGCGGAGAACCTTGCCGAGGCTCAACGGATCCGGCACCCGCGCGGCGAGGAGCCGCCGACCGCTCCGGTCTCCCGGCCTCAGCCGCTCCGGGCCGGGCGGGGGCGGCACCGCAGGCCGGGGCCGAGCATCGGACAGGGGGAAACCACGCGTTGGCAGCCGATGGCCGTTCAGGGCCAGGCGCGCACATTTCCAGTCCGGGTCTGCCGGCGGACGGCTGCCCGGGTTCACCGGCTGCAGGCGGCGTGCGGCGGGGGCGCTCAGTACGCCGAGCCGGAGGCGCCCAGCGACCCCGTCGGGTGCCAGACCGTCTTCGTCTCCAGGAACGCCGTCATGCGGTCCGTTCCCGGCGTCGCCGTCCAGTCGTCCACAGGCTGTGGACGAAGGACGCGCTTGAGGTTGTCGGCCGCCGCGATCTCCAGCTCCTTGGCCAGCACCTCGTCGGCGCCCGCGAGGTCGATCGCGTTGACGTCCTGGTGCGCGGCCAGCGGCGCGGCGATCTCCGCCGTACGGCCGGAGAGGACGTTGACGACGCCGCCGGGGACGTCGGAGGTGGCGAGCACCTCGGCGAGGGAGAGGGCGGGGAGCGGAGCCTTCTCACTGGCGACGACGACCGCCGTGTTGCCGGTGGCGATCACCGGGGCGACGACCGACACCAGGCCCAGGAACGACGACTCCTGCGGGGCCAGGACGGCGACGACGCCCGTCGGCTCGGGGGAGGAGAGGTTGAAGAAGGGGCCCGCGACCGGGTTGCCGCCGCCGACCACCTGGGCGATCTTGTCGGTCCAGCCCGCGTACCAGACCCAGCGGTCGATCGTCGCGTCCACGACCGCGGCCGCCTTGGACTTGCCCAGGCCCTCCGCGTCGGCGACCTCGCGCACGAACTGGTCCCGGCGGCCCTCCAGCATCTCCGCGACGCGGTAGAGGACCTGGCCCCGGTTGTAGGCCGTGGCCCCGGCCCAGCCGCCGAACGCCTTGCGCGCGGCGACGACCGCGTCCCGGGCGTCCTTGCGGCTGGACTGGGGTGCGTTGGCCAGCCAGTTGCCCTTCGAGTCCGTCACCTCGTACACCCGGCCGCTCTCGGAACGCGGGAACTTCCCGCCGACGTACAGCTTGTAGGTCTTGAAGACAGGCAGACGCTCATTGGTGCGATCAGACATCGAGGTACGCCTCCAGGCCGTGGCGACCGCCCTCGCGGCCGAAGCCCGACTCCTTGTATCCGCCGAACGGCGAGGTCGGGTCGAACTTGTTGAACGTGTTGGACCAGACGACGCCGGCGCGCAGCTTGCCCGCGACCGCCAGGATCCGCGACCCCTTCTCGGTCCAGATGCCCGCCGACAGGCCGTACTGGGTGTTGTTGGCCTTCGCGACCGCCTCCTCGGGCGTACGGAAGGTCAGGACCGACAGGACAGGGCCGAAGATCTCGTCACGGGCGATGGTGTGGGCCTGGGTGACGTTCGTGAAGAGCGTCGGGGCGAACCAGTAGCCGGAGGAGGGCAGTTCACAGGCCGGGGACCAGCGCTCGGCGCCCTCCGCCTCGCCCTGGTCGGCGAGGGCGGTGATGCGGGCGAGCTGCTCGGCGGAGTTGATCGCGCCGATGTCCGTGTTCTTGTCCAGCGGGTCGCCGAGACGGAGGGTGGACAGGCGGCGCTTGAGGGAGTCGAGCAGCTCGTCGTGGATCGACTCCTGGACGAGCAGCCGGCTGCCGGCGCAGCAGACCTGGCCCTGGTTGAAGAAGATCCCGGTGACGATGCCCTCGACGGCCTGGTCGACGGGGGCGTCGTCGAAGACGATGTTGGCGCCCTTGCCGCCCAGTTCGAGGGTGAGCTTCTTCCTGGTGCCCGCGACCGTGCGCGCGATCTCCTTGCCGACGGCGGTGGAGCCGGTGAAGGCGACCTTGTTCACGTCGGGGTGGGCGACGAGCGCGGCGCCCGCGTCACCGTACCCGGGGAGGATGTTGACGACGCCCTTGGGCAGGCCCGCCTGACGGCAGATGTCCGCGAAGAAGAGGGCGGACAGGGGGGTCGTCTCGGCGGGCTTGAGGACCACCGTGTTGCCGGTGGCGAGCGCCGGGGCGATCTTCCAGGCCAGCATCAGGAGGGGGAAGTTCCAGGGGATGACCTGGCCGGCGACGCCGAGGGGCCGCGGGTTCGCTCCGAAGCCGGCGTGGTCGAGCTTGTCGGCCCAGCCCGCGTAGTAGAAGAAGTGCGCGGCCACGAGGGGGAGGTCCGCGTCCCTCGTCTCCTTGATCGGCTTGCCGTTGTCGAGGGTTTCCAGGACGGCGAGCTCGCGCGAACGCTCCTGGATGATCCGGGCGATGCGGAACAGGTACTTGGCGCGCTCGGAGCCCGGCAGCGCGGACCACTTCTCGAAGGCCTTCCGGGCGGCCTGCACGGCCCGGTCGACGTCCTCGGCGCCGGCGCGGGCGACCTCGGAGAGGACCTCCTCGGTCGACGGGCTGACCGTCTTGAAGACCTTGCCGTTCGCCGCGTCCGTGAACTCGCCGTCGATGAAGAGGCCGTAGGAGGGGGCGATGTCGACGACGGAGCGGGACTCGGGCGCCGGTGCGTACTCAAAAGTCATGATCGATCAGTCCACCGTCACGTAGTCGGGGCCGGAGTAGCGGCCGGTGGCCAGCTTCTGACGCTGCATCAGCAGGTCGTTCAGGAGCGAGGAGGCGCCGAAGCGGAACCAGTGGTTGTCCAGCCAGTCCTCTCCCACGGTCTCGTTGACGAGGACGAGGAACTTGATCGCGTCCTTGCTGGTCCGGATCCCGCCGGCGGGCTTGACCCCGACCTGGACGCCGGTCTGCGCGCGGAAGTCGCGCACCGCCTCCAGCATGAGGAGGGTGTTCGCCGGGGTGGCGTTGACGGCGACCTTGCCGGTCGAGGTCTTGATGAAGTCGGCGCCCGCGAGCATGCCCAGCCAGGACGCCCGGCGGATGTTGTCGTACGTCGACAGCTCGCCGGTCTCGAAGATGACCTTGAGCCGGGCCGAGGTCCCGCAGGCTTCGCGTACGGCGGTGATCTCGTCGTACACCTTCAGGTACTTCCCCGCGAGGAACGCGCCGCGGTCGATGACCATGTCGATCTCGTCGGCGCCGGCGCTCATGGCGTCGCGTACGTCGGCGAGCTTGACGTCGAGCGCGGCACGGCCGGCCGGGAAGGCGGTGGCGACGGAGGCGACCTTGACGGACGAGCCGGCGACGGCCTCCTTGGCGGTGGCCACCATGTCGGGGTAGACGCAGACGGCTGCCGTGGCGGGGGCCGTCCGGTCCGTCGGGTCCGGATGGACCGCCTTGGCGCCGAGCGCCCGGACCTTGCCCGGGGTGTCCGCGCCTTCCAGCGTCGTCAGGTCGACCATCGAGATGGCGAGGTCGATGGCGTACGCCTTCGCGGTGGTCTTGATGGAACGGGTGCCGAGGGAGGCGGCACGCGCCTCCAGGCCGACCGCGTCGACGCCGGGCAGCCCGTGGAGGAAGCGGCGCAGCGTGCTGTCGGACGCGGTGACGTCAGCAAGTGCGTGGGGTGCGGTGGTGGGCATGGTCACCAGCCGAGCATATCTACGCGCGTAGCGGCTGTACACCCCGAGGGAACGGTTCTTCGCGGTGCCGGGGAGCTGCCCTACGGCACAGGGGCGCGGGGAACTGCGCGAGCAACCACGGCGCACCGGTGCTCGCCTACGGCGATGATGCCCCCACGGCGCGCGGGCGCACGGCTGAGGCAGAATCGGCGCATGACCACGCCCCTCGTCAAGGACCGCATCTACCGCTCGCCCCAGGCGCTGATCGGCGGCGTACTGCTCCTCGCCATCGTCGGCTGGCTCGGCATCGACGCGCTGCTCCGGGGGCAGGGCCGCACCCCCTGGCTGGCCCTCGCCGCGCTCATCCTCATCGTGCCGCTGGTCGCCGCCTTCACGCTGCGTCCCGCGGTGTTCGCGAGCGAGGACCGGCTGCGCGTCCGCAACCCGTTCCGGGTGATCACGCTGCCGTGGGGGGAGATCGCCTCGCTGCGCTCCGGTTACTCGAACGAGGTGATCGTGAAGTCCGGTGCGAAGTACCAGCTCTGGGCGATCCCCGTGTCCCTGCGGGGTCGCAAGAAGGCGGCGCGCCGGCAGGCGAAGGCGGAGTCGGACGTGCGGCGCGGGCGGACGGGGCCGGGGGCGGGAGCCGCCGGGCGTGGGCTCGGCGGCTTCGGCGGGTTCGGGAGCTCCGGGGGACTGGGCGAGCCCGAGCACGCGGCCGGGCCGTTGCGCACGGAGACCGACAAGGTCATGGACGACCTGCGGGAGATGCTGGAGAGCAGGGGGCCGGCGGAGTCGGCGCAGGGCGAGATCACGGTGCGGTGGGCGTACGAGCTGGCCGCGCCGGCGGTGGCGGGGGCGGTGCTGCTGGCGGTGCTGCTGGCGGTGGGGTAGGGATTGGACCCTGTGGTGCACTTCGTGGAGGTCGGATGACGCGGCGTACGGAGCTGACGGCCAAGGGCAGGGCCACGATCACCCCTCCGTCTGCTCGGTCCCCGTCAGGTGCGGACCACTGTGCGCCCGGGAAAATGGACCAGCAAGTCCAGAACTGGGAGTCTGCGCCTGCCGAGCCGGGCGTTTCCGGGCTCGGGGTGGTGGGTTGCTCCGATGGCCGAGTCCCTGCCGCCCGGCGGCGCCGTTCCTGATGCTGGCGAAGTGGCCGCCGCCGGGCGGAACGTCGCCGTCAACCTGGTTGTCAGCGCCGGTCTGTGGCTCGCGGGTGCCCCGTACCTGCGGAGGTGATCCAGCAGGTCTCCCGGACCGTGTCGAGGAGGTACCGGATGCGGCCGCCGCCGGTCACCTCGATCTGCCACTGCTCACAGGTCTGCCCGCGATGGGTGCCGTGCGCGAGGCCGCCCTTGAGGCGGTGGTGCCGGGGAGTCTCGGTGGCCGGTCTGGGGGCGGTGCGCAAGGTGAGCCAGGCGCGGCAGGTGTTCTCGCGGGCCTGCTGGGCGAGGCTCTCCCAGCCCTTGGCCGAGGCGGCGTCGGCGAACCGGACCTCCCAGTGGCCCTCTGGCGGCGGTGAGCCGTGGGCGCGGCGGTGACGCGCAGGCTGTGGGCCCCGGTGCTGGTGGGCTCGCGTATTCGGCTGTCGCCAGTTCCCGACCCGGCTGGGGATGGGGTGACGCTCCGTGGCCGAAAGGGTCCACCTCCTCGGAAGACGCCTCGACGGCGCAGGCGCCGCTGTTTAGGATCATGCGCACGCATCGCGTGCCGGTCACCGGCTGGGTGAGGCATGGAGGTGCCGTGAGGTGCCTTGCGGAGGCATTCCACATATGTCAGTCGAGTTGAATCACACCATCGTCCATGCCCGGGACAACCGGGAGTCGGCCGAGTTCCTGGCGCACATCCTGGGGCTTGAGGTCGGGACCGAGTGGGGCCCGTTCATTCCGGTGGCCACCGGCAACGGGGTCACCCTGGACTTCGCCGCCGTTCCGGCGGAGTCGATCGTCATGCAGCACTACGCGTTCCTCGTTTCCGACGAGGAGTTCGACGCGGCCTTCGCGCGTATCCGGGAGGCCGGGATCATGTACTACGCCGATCCGCATCTGAAGCAGCCTGGAGAGATCAACCACCATCACGGCGGGCGCGGACTGTACTTCATGGATCCGGCCGGGCACGGCATGGAGATCATCACGCGGCCCTATGGCAGCCACCAGGAGCGGCCGACGGCATCGTGAGGCATGGGCAGGCCAGGGCACTCCCTGGCCTGCCACCCCGTGGCGGGGTTCAACGGCCGTGAGTTCCCTGGGAGCCCGGCCCGCTGGTGACCGTACGCGGTTGCCAGGGCGTACCGGCTCCAGGCGCCGCCGGTCTCATGGCGGAGCCGGGTGGTCTTGTCGTGGTGGCCGACAGCGTCCGCCACGGCAGGGGCGGGCGGTTCGAGGAGTTGTCGGCGGATGGCGGCCCCGCGTGCCGCGGCGGCGGCGATCCAGGCCTCGTCCGGGAGAGCCGAAAGGCGATCCGCGCGGGACGGCCGGGCCGCCCGGCGGCCGGGGCCGTTCCGGGGCGGTCGTCAGGCTTGCACCGTGGGGCGGACGACGATCTCGCTGACGTCGATGCCGTCAGGCTGCTCGATCGCGTAACCGATGGCGGAGGCGACGGCGGAGGGCGGCATGGCGATCTCGTCGCGCTGCCGGGCGAGCGCCGCCGCTGCCTCGGGGCTCCCTCCCTTGCCCACGCCCTCCGTGTTGGTGAAGCCCGGCGAGACGAGGGTGACGCGCAGGTCGGGGCCGGACTCCTGTCGCAGCCCTTCGGTCAGCACCTTCACCGCCGTCTTGGTGGCCGCGTAGACGGCCTGGGGGGACTTCACGACATAGGCGGCGGTGGAGGCGACATTGACGAACTGCCCGAAGCGCTGCTGCCGGAAGACGGGCAGCGCGGCCCCGATGCCGTTCAGCAGGCCGGTGACATGGGTGGCGACCATGGCGTCCCAGTCGTCCTGGCGCAGCTCGTCGAACGGCGAGACCGCCATCGTGCCGGCGTTGGAGACCAGGACATCGAGTCGGCCGTAGCGGTCGAGTGCCGTATCCGTCAGGCGCTTCAGGTCTTCGCGGCGCGTGACATCGACGACGACCCCGACGGCCGCGCCGCCCTGTGCTGTGATGCGATCGACCACTGCGTTCAGCCGGTCCTCCCGCCGGGCTCCGAGCACCAGGCGGGCCCCTTGCCCGGCGAGATGGAGCGCCGTCGCCTCACCGATGCCGCTGCTGGCGCCCGTGAGCGCGATGACCTTGCCCTTGATGCCGGACATGATGAGTCCTTTCGTGAGGTGTGTGCAGGTAGGTGCGTTCCCCTACAGTGGAACTGGGGGAGCCCCCAGTTAAGCAGACTAACTGGGCGCGCCTCCGTTTAGGCGGCTGGAAAGCCGAGAAAGGAGGGCAAGCGCTGATGGCCGAGGGAGCGCAACGGCCGTTGCGGGCTGACGCGCGGCGTAACCGGGAGAAGATCCTCGCGGCTGCGGTGCGCGTTTTCGCGGCGGAGGGGCTCGACGCCCACTTGGAGCGCATCGCCAAGGAGGCGGGCGTGGGCAGTGCCACGCTGTACCGCAACTTCCCCACCCGCGAAGCACTGGTCGAGGCGGTCTACCGCCACGAGGTCGTCCAACTGTGCGACGCGGCACCCGCTCTGCTGGCGGCGAAGCCGGCCTTTGAGGCCCTGCGTGCCTGGACGCGTCTTTTCCTGGACTACGTGACCGCCAAGTACGGGATGATCGATGCCCTGCGCGCCATCGCCGCCACGGGGAACAATCCGTACGGCCACAGCCGGGAAATGATCCAGGCCGCCCTGACCGCCCTCATGGACGCGTGCGTGGCCGCCGGGGCGATCCGTACCGACATCACCCCCACCGATATTTCCGCCGCCCTCGAAGGCATCGCCCTCACCTCGGCGAGGCCCGAACAACGGCAGCAGGCGGAACGTCTGCTCGACCTGACCCTGGACGGCCTGAGGGCCCGTTTGTGAGGGTCGTCGCGCAAACGAAGCCGCGTCCCGCGCCGGGCCGCTTTTCGACACGGCCGCGCTCCACCTGATCGCCGACCGGGACGGTCTTCCCCTGTCGCTGGGCGTCTCCGGCTCCAACACGCACGACACGACTGCGACCAACCGCGTCGATGGCTGTGCAAGCGGGGCATCCGCCACCGCATAGCCCGCAAAGGCATCGTCGGGTCGTCGAGAGGGCGGGGCCCTGGCTCACCGGCTGCCGATGCCTGCACCGCCGTTACGAGCGCAGCGCCGCACGATCTTCCTCGCCTTCGTCGGTATCGGCGCGGTGGTCCTCGGTCACCGCCGACCCGCCGGGCTGCACAGCAGGCTCAGTGCAAAGCGGCGGGCAGAGTGAGTCGGTATCGGCGAGCGCGAGTGGCTGACGGTGTTCCTGCTGCCCGCCTGCTCACCCGATCTCAACCCGGTCGAGTGGGTCTGGGCCCACGTCAAACGCAGCCTGGCCAACCTCGCCGTCGTCGCCCTCGACCGGCTCGAAGCCCTCGTACGCAACCGGCTCAAACGACTTCAGTACCGGCCCGACACTCTCGACGGCTTCATAGCCGGCACCGGCCTGCCCCTCGACGAACCCACGTCACCTTGCTTGACGAGCCGAAGTCAGTAGCCGTCCCACGCCGCCCCGAACCTCGGCAACACCGGCCTGAGCCGAAGCACCGTAGTTGTCACCAACGGAGAGGGACGAGCTGGCGATTCGGACCGGTCGAAGCAGTCTGGTTGTCACCGACAAGGCATTCGACTTGTCACATGCGCTCATGTGAACGCAGTGCGCAAGGACGGACCCAGGGCGGATCTAGGACGGATCTAGGACAGCAGCTCTTAGCCTCGATCTTGCACAACACCCCGCGGAACGGGGGCTGGAGGGCGGGCCGGGGCAGGACGGCACGACTCGGACCACCGCGATCACCGGCATGGGATCGCGGCCACTGCAAGGCACAGGAGATGATCTTGATGGTTCGCAGGAAACTCTCGACCATAGCCCTCACCGCCGGCATCCTGGCCGGCGGCGTGGCGATCGCCACGCCGGCCAGCGCCATCGGCCCCACCGCGTGCCCCACCCAGAACAGCAGCTACCCCATGAGCCACGGCCTGGAAGTCTGGACCTCGCACGGCAACTTCTGCTACGCGGGCACCCCCGGCACGTGGAGCGTCAACCAGGGTGGCGTCTACAGGGTCACGGCCGACTGGAACCACGGGGCCTTCGACACCAGCGTCGGCTCCTTCGACATCGGGCCGACCGATGGTCCGCGGGGGAACGCGGTCTTCTT
Organism: Streptomyces sp. NPDC086519; assembly: GCF_040686075.1. Classification (NCBI taxonomy): domain Bacteria; kingdom Bacillati; phylum Actinomycetota; class Actinomycetes; order Kitasatosporales; family Streptomycetaceae; genus Streptomyces; species Streptomyces sp. NPDC086519. The sequence continues at coordinate 77,447 of NZ_JBFBJL010000013.1, read as the reverse complement.
CAGCTCCTATGTCACCGTGTACAGCGTGACGATCCTCAACGGCTAGAGCGGGCCCTGGTGATGACCTGAGGACGAGCCTGGCGCTGCCACGGGCAACGCCAGGCAGCCCCGCGACCTGATGCGTTACCCTCTCCCGGCTGCTTCTACCGTTGCGGCATCAGGCGTTCGGGGCCACCTTCGCGAGGCCGTCGAACCGGTGCCGGACCGGTGGTGTCTACAGGGCATCCTGTCTGATCTGCCGGCGACGGCTCAAGAAGGCTGCCGGACCATGATCGCAGCCTCGGCCGCGGCGGCAAGGTCTCTTTTCGACGGCGGCGAGTGCGCCGCGGCACCCACCACGGTCCCGCTCGCTACTCACCCGTCTGGTGCTCCGAACGACCCGCGGTCGGAGGCTCGTTGTAGGTGATCACGACCGGCGCGTCGGCCTGCGCCCGTGCGCGGTCCGACGCCGTCACGATCTCCTCGTAGGTCCATTCCCTGTAGAGGCGCTCCCCGTGGGCATCGGTGATGTCGATGACCACGCCGGTCCATTCCTCTGCGGGTTGTTCGGGGACGAGTCCCAGTTCGTACGTGGCGTCCCGGAGGAGGGTTTCGGTGACACGTATGCCGGTGAGTCTTTCAGCCAGAGCGAGGACCGCCGCTTTCCGGTCGACGTCCGGGGCGCTCTCGTCGTGCTCTCCCTCGGGGGTCAGGGGGAAGCCGACTTCCCGCAGCAGGGGGACCAGTTCATCGGGGGTGTTGCCGGCGCGCGACGAGGGGCCCTCGAACGTCGTACGGAGTTCGCCGTCCTCGAACCAGTGGAAGAAGTGCATGGGCTTGCCGCCGTTGGTCGAGTGCGCCACGACCCGGCCCCCCTTCGACAGCGTCTCCACGCACGCGCCCGCGATCCCCAGGCCACCGTCGAAGCCCAGGACGATTGTCCAGTCGCCGTTCTCGCCCGAGGTGCTGAAGGCGCCCGCGACGTAAGACTCGTCCCAGTAGTCGTAACCCACCTCGGCGCGATGAGCTTCGTCCGCCTTGATCAGCCCGGCCGTTCCCTCCCCGGTGCCGCGCGGTTCCGCCTCCATCGCGCGCAGCACCTCGTGCGGGCTCCGCCCCCGTATCAGTGTCAGGGTGTATCCGCTCTCCATTGCGTGGCGGAAGAGCGGCGAGGTGCGGATCCAGGCGTAGTCGTGCGCGGTCACCAAGTTCATACGGCGCAGTGTGCCCGATGCCTCTGACAACGCCCGGCGCACGCTGGCCGTTGCGTCTGGAGCCCTCCCGCAAGTCGCGGCGCCGAGTACATGCCGGCGATGTCGCGGCGCACCGCTACGTTGTGCTGATGACCGATTCCCTGCCACCCGGCGGTACCCTTCCCGACGCTGAGGAACTGGCCGCCCGCTGGGCGGATGCCTGGCGGCCGGAGCAGGTCGCGGCCCGGTTGGGTGGGGTCGGCGTGCCCTGGTGTGTCGCGGCCGGGTGGGCCCTGGACCTCTTCCGCGGTGGGCAGTCGCGGCCCCACGGCGATCTGGAGATCGCCGTCCCCGCGGCCGGGTTCGCGGAGGTTCGTGACCGCTTTCCCGAGTACGTGTTTGACGCGGTGGGCTCGGGGCGGGTCTGGGCAGGGGCAGGGGCAGGGGCAGGGGCAGGGGCAGGGGCAGGGGCAGGAGAGGGGGCGCTCGCGGCAACGCACCAGACGTGGGTGCGGGATCCGGCGAGCGGCCGGTTCCTCTTCGACGTCTTCCGCGAGCCGCATGAGGGCGGGACATGGATCTGCCGCCGGGACGAGAGCTTGCGGCTGCCGTACGACGCGATCATCGAGCGGACAGCGGACGGTATCCCCTACCTGGTGCCGGAACTGGTGCTGTTGTTCAAGGCGAAGGAGCCACGGCCCAAGGATCACGCCGACTTCGACGGGGTGCTGCCGCTGCTGAGCCGGACGCGGCGCGAGGCCCTCGGCGGGTGGCTGACCCGCCTTCATCCCGGACATCCCTGGCTGGCCGGCCTGGCGATGCGGTGACGAGGGCCGGTTGCCTCACGCTCGGCGTCCCGGTTCTGCCGCGTAGGCGACGAAGTCCGCCCAGGCGGTGGGGCGGAGGGTGAGGTGAGGGCCGGAGGGGTGCTTGGAGTCGCGTATGCGGATGGTGGCCGGGGTGGGGGCTATCTCGATGCAGGCGGAGCCTTCTTCGCTGTAGGTCGACTTCTGCCAGGTCGGTTCGGTCATGTTCGTCTCTCAGAGGTCTTGGGAGATGCGGTGGACGAGGTCCAGCGAGGGGGCGGGTTTCAGGGCGACGGCCTCCATGCGGTCCAGGACGAGCCGGTATTTCTCCAATTGCCCTGCGGCGTCGATGAGTTCGTTGCCGTGAGCGGTGTCCACCTCGACAGTGTCGAGGGTGGGTACCGCACCGTGGAAGTAGTCGACGGCGTGGCCTGTGGTGGGGAAGGAAGTGCCGTCGAAGGGGATCACGCGGAGGTTGACGGCGGGGTGTCCGCTGATCTCGGCAAGGTGGTGCAACTGAGCCCTGGCCACCTCGCGACCGCCGAACTGCATGCGCAGGGCGGCCTCGTGGACAATCGCCGTGTACGACGGTGGCTGCTCGCGATGCAGGATGGCCTGACGCTTGATGCGGTGGGAGACGCGGTATTCGATCTCGTGGGGGCGCAGGGCCGGGACCGCTTGTCGGAACAGGGCGCGGGCGTGTTCCGGTGTCTGGAGCAGGCCCGGGATGTTGATGACCTGGGTCACGCGCAGCGCCTTGGCGTGGTGTTCCAACTCGGCAAGGTCGAGTAGACGGGGTGGCAGGGTGTCGCGGTACTCCTCCCACCAGCCGCGGGTGCGGTCGCCGGCCATGGCGGCGAGGGCGTCGACCAGGGGCTGGTCCGTGCAGCCGTAGATATGGGCGAGCGTGTGTACGCGTTCCGCGCTGATGCCGAAGCGGTTCGCCTCGATGTTGCTGATCTGCGCTTGCGTCGTACCCAGGGATCTGGCGGCCTCGGCGGCGGTCATGCCTGCGCGTTCGCGTAGTCGGCGCAGTTCTACGCCGATACGGAGGCGCCGTGCCGTAGGGGTGGACCTCGGTGGCATGTCCTCACTCCGTTTCATACACCTGGCGTAGTGGTCACCCATACGAACGAGATTGCTGAAGGTTTTGCTCGAAGCTGCAAAACCTTCAGGTCTTGAAGTCTACGGTTAACCCAAGTCGCCCAACTCCCGCCTCCGTAAGCCGGAAGCGCACCGCGCCGCCCTGTCTGCGCGCGGCACTGCCACCGTCGGGTCGGATTGTCGGGCGAACCAAGTCCTCCCGCCGTAGGAGCCGTTCATGGTCACCGTAGCCCCATGCGACACCTGGGCTTACGCCCTCCGCCTGCCTCATGACCCGCGCGCCGCACGTGTCGCACGTATGACCGTACGGTCCGTGCTGGACAGCCACGGGAGAGGTGAAGTGCTCGACACCGTCGCGTTGCTGACGTCCGAGCTGGTCACCAACGCCTACCGGCACACGAAGGGCCCCGCCTCCCTGCGGATCACCGCGCTCGCGGACGGACGCCTGCGAGTCGGCGTCTGGGACAGCCATCCACGCGTCCCCGCCCCCTTCGGCGAGCCGCCCAGGGACCGTGTCCCCCTCGCGCCGACGGACGCCGAGGGCGGGCGCGGGCTGCGTCTCGTGCAGGAGTACGCCGACCGCTGGGGCGGTTGGCCGCTCGGGGACGGCCTGCTGGATCGCGGGGCCGGGAAGCTGCTCTGGTTCGAGGTGGGTGGTCTGTAGCGGTGCCCCCGTAGGCAACGTTGTCCCGGTCCGTGCGTGAGCGCCGGGTCCTCCTCGACGGCGACGGCATCTACCCCGGGTGTGATCGTGGAGAAAGGAGCTCGGCGACACCGAGGCGATGTTCAGCTCACCCCGGGACGAAGGGACCTCGGACCACGTGAGCGGACGGTTCGGGTGACGGGCGGCGGTCCCGGCGAGGGCGCTCTCACGCTCCGGTCCTGACGCGGCCCGGACAGCGGCTTCAGCCGCCTCGTACGCCTCCGACGCTCTCAGGGCGCACTCGGCCACACCAGCAGCATGTACGCCCCGCAGTACGCCGAGCCCGCGACGGCCGTCGTCAGCGCGAGCACCCGCAGGCGCGTCGAGGCGCGGGCGAGGTGCTCGGCGACCGGCAGCAGCAGCGGGAAGCCGGGGAGGAGGAAGCGGGCGCGCGGGAAGTAGACGCCGCCGCTCGCCGCCACGATCAGCAGCAGGACCGCGCTGAACACCAGCAGCGGCAGCGGTTGCCGGTCCGCCGCCGAGAGCGCGAACAGCACGACGGAGACCAGCATCGTCAGGCTGACGACGACCAGGAACAGCTCCGGCCGCGAGACCTGCCCGAACAGGTGCCGGAGCCAGCGCAGGGTCTCCGCGCCGCCGTCCAGTTCGTTGTGCCACATCCGCTGTACGGCGAAGTAGCCGTCCCAGCGGCCCAGTCTGAGGCCCACCCAGCCGACGTACGCGCACCAGCCGAGGGGGGCCACCAGGGCCGCCGTCAGGGCGCGGGCCGAGAAGCGGGTGCGGAGCGAGAGGAGCGCGGTGACCGTCACGGCGGCGGCCACCGCGATCCCGGTCGGCCGGGTCAGCCCGGCGAGTACCGAGCCCGCCGCCGCGTACAGCCAGCGCTCGGTCAGCACCGCGTACAGCGTCCACGCGGCGAACGCCGTGAAGAGCGACTCGGTGTAGCCCATCCACTGGACCAGGCCCACCGGGTACGCCGCCCACAGCACGGTGAGCAGGACGCCGACCCGGCGGCCGGCCAGCCGGTCGCCCACCGCGAACACGCCCCAGGCCGCGATGAGCGACGCCAGCCACGCCAGAGCCAGTCCGGTGCTGGCCCGGGTGCCCGGGGTCAGCACCGCGACGGCCTTCACCAGGAGCGGGTACAGCGGGAAGAACGCCAGGTTGTTGTGGTCGTACGCGGTGCCCAGGGCGTGTGCGTAGCCGTGGTCGGCGATGCCGAGGTACCAGCGGGAGTCCCATTGCGTCGCCAGCATCGGCCACACGCCGTGGTGGCGCCGGTGCGCCCAGACGGTGAGGAAGGCGAGGCCGACGAGGCGTACGGCGACATACGCGGCGAGTGCGGGAGCCGCCCGGCGCAGGGCGTGCCGGGGGGCGGCCGCCGTGGGGAGGTGGGGTCGTCGGGTGCCCGGGATGTGCCCGCGCGGGGTGGTGTCGTGGGCGGTGGGGGACACGGCGGCGGCTCCAGTACGACGGCTGTTGCGGCGGGGGTTACCCGTTCACCGTTTCCCGGCCGCCGGGGCCGTGCGCGGAGCCCGCGTCAACTGCCGTCGGGAAATCACCCGATGGGGTGCTATGGGTGCTCGTACGTGGGGTGACCAAGAGGGGCGCCTCCTGGGTGGGGCGCCCCTCGGGGGTCTGCTGCGGGTTGTGTGTGGGGGAGGTGGGGGGATGGTCAGATGCCTGCCGCTGTGGACAGGTCGTGCTTGATGGCCTTGAGCAGGTCGGCCGCGGTGGCGCGGGCCGCGGGGAGGGCCGTGTGGTCGGCCACGGGGACCACCACCTCCAGGTAGCACTTCAGCTTGGGCTCGGTGCCGCTGGGGCGGACGATGACGCGGGCGCCGGTGAGGGTGTAGCGGAGGCCGTCGGTGGGGGGCAGTCTGTCCGTGCCCTGGGTCAGGTCCTCGGCCCTGGTGACGGGGAGGCCCGCGAGCTCGGTCGGGGGGTGCTCGCGGAGTCTCCGCATGGCCTGCGCGATGACGGAGAGATCCTGGACGCGGACCGCGAGCTGGTCGGTGGCGTGCAGGCCGTGCTCCACGGCGAGGTCGTCGAGGAGGTCGAGGAGGGTGCGGCCCTCCTCCTTGAGGACCGAGGCCAGCTCGGTGATGACGAGGGCCGCGGTGATGCCGTCCTTGTCGCGGACGCCGTCGGGGTCGACGCAGTAGCCGAGGGCCTCCTCGTAGCCGTAGCGCAGGCCGTCCACGCGGGCGATCCACTTGAAGCCGGTGAGGGTCTCCTCGTAGGGGAGGCCCGCCTGCTCGGCGATGCGGCCGAGGAGGGAGGAGGAGACGATCGACTCGGCGAAGACGCCGGTGGCGCCGCGGCGGACCAGGTGGGCGGCGAGGAGGGAGCCGACCTCGTCGCCGCGGAGCATCCGCCATGCGCCGTTGTCCTTGACGGCCGCGGCGCAGCGGTCGGCGTCGGGGTCGTTGGCGATGATCAGGTCGGGGTCGGTCTCGCGGGCCTTCGCGAAGGCGAGGTCCATCGCGCCGGGCTCTTCCGGGTTGGGGAAGGCGACGGTCGGGAAGTCCGGGTCCGGGTCGGCCTGTTCGGCGACGAGGGTGGGGGTGGGGAAGCCGGCGCGGGCGAAGGCGGCGAGGAGGGTGTCCTTGCCGACGCCGTGCATGGCGGTGTAGACCGTGCGGGCGGTGCGGGGGGAGCCGGGGGCGAGGACGGCGTCCGTACGGGCCAGGTAGGCCTCCAGGACCGTGTCGTCGAGGGTCTCCCAGCCGGTGTCGGGGCGGGGGACGTCGTGGAGGGTGGTGACCGCCTGGATCTCGGCGGCGATCTCCGCGTCGGCGGGCGGGACGATCTGGGAGCCGTCGCCCAGGTAGACCTTGTAGCCGTTGTCGCGGGGCGGGTTGTGGCTGGCCGTGACCTCCACGCCGGCGACCGCGCCCAGGTGGCGTATGGCGAACGCCAGGACGGGGGTGGGGAGGGGGCGGGGGAGTACGACGGCCTTGAGGCCGGCGCCGGTCATGACCGCCGCGGTGTCGTGGGCGAAGTCGGCGGACTTGTGGCGGGCGTCGTAGCCGATGACGACGGTGCCGGTGCCGTGGCCGTGGTTCTTCAGGTACGCGGCGAGGCCGGCGGCGGCGCGGATGACGACGGAGCGGTTCATGCGCAGGGGGCCGGCGCCGAGTTCGCCGCGCAGGCCTGCGGTGCCGAACTGGAGGGTGCCGCTGAAGCGGGCGGACAGTTCGGTGAGGTCACCGGCGTCGATGAGCCTGGCGAGCTCGTCGCGGGTCTCCGGGTCGGGGTCCTCGGCCTGCCAGGTTCGGGCCCGGGCGATGAGATCGTCGTGCACGGTCGTCGTCCAACCTCTCGTGGTGTGCCTGCGGCGCATCCGCGGCTTCGGTGGGGGTGCGTGTAGCGCCTACGGGCGGTGGGTGGGTCGGGGCCGGGGCGCGGAGTCCCCGTCCTCGGGTCGGCGGTGCTGTCTTCTGGGCTGCGCGGGGGGTGGAACGCCGACCGCTGCGGGCGGAAACTCCCCGCCCCGTCCCCTTCCCGCCGTGGGCGGCTCCAGAATCCCATCCCCTTGCGACGGACGCTGGCTTCGGCGCCCCTTCGGGGGCGCGGGGAACTGCGCGACCGGCCACGACGGGCCTGTGGACGCCGTCGGACCGCGGGTGGCACCCCGGATGGCGTCTGTTCAGAGCCTGCCCAGTACCTGCGCCAGCAGTTCGCCCATCCGTGCCGCCGAGTCGCGGCCCGCCTGGAGGACCTCCTCGTGGTTGAGGGGCTCTCCGGTCATGCCCGCGGCGAGGTTCGTCACCAGGGAGATGCCCAGGACCTCGGCGCCCGCCTCGCGCGCGGCGATCGCTTCGAGGACCGTCGACATGCCCACCAGGTCCGCGCCGATCACGCGGGCCATGCGGATCTCGGCCGGTGTCTCGTAGTGCGGGCCGGGGAACTGCGCGTAGACGCCCTCTTCGAGGGTGGGGTCGACCTCCTTGCACAGGGCGCGCAGGCGCGGCGAGTACAGGTCGGTGAGGTCGACGAAGTTGGCGCCGATGATGGGGGAGGTCGCCGTCAGGTTGATGTGGTCGCTGATGAGGACCGGCTGGCCGGGGCGCATGCCCTCGCGCAGGCCGCCGCAGCCGTTGGTGAGGATGATCGTCTTGCAGCCGGCGGCCACGGCGGTGCGGACGCCGTGGGCGACGGCGGCGACGCCTCGGCCCTCGTAGTAGTGCGTGCGGCCCAGGAAGACCAGCGCGCGCTTGTCACCGAAGGCGTACGAGCGGATCGTGCCGCCGTGCCCCGCCACGGCCGGCGGCGGGAAGCCGGGCAGCTCGGTGACCTGGAACTCGGCGTCGGGGGCGCCCAGGGCGTCGACGGCAGGCGCCCAGCCGGAGCCCATCACGAGGGCGACGTCGTGGGTCTCGGCGTCCGTGAGCTCGCGCAGGCGAGCGGCGGCCGCGTCGGCGGCGGCGTGGGGGTCGCCCTGGATGTCGTCCGGAAGAAGAGATGCGTTCACGCGGATGAGAGTAGCCGGTCTGGGCCTACGCGCGTAGATGACGGAGCTCATGGGATTGCGATCGTTGTCTTGTCGTTTCCGATGAGCGGTGTGACGCAGGTTGCTTTGTGTCGGCTGTGAGGGGTCTGTGCCGGTCTCAGCAGGGCCGCTTGCGCAGCTCCATCACGTAATCGTGCGGTGCGCCCGCCGACTCCGCCGCGTCGGCGATCTCGCCGAGGTACCGGGCGGAGGGCAAACCGCCCTCGTAGCCGTCGAGGACGTAGAGCCAGGCGTTCTCCTCGCCCTCCAGGGTGTGCACGCGGACCCGGGCGCGGCGGTAGATGCCCATGCCGACGCCCTCCCAGCGGTCCAAGGCCTCCTCGTCCATCGGGGCGATGTCGTACAGGCCGACGAAGACCTGGGAGAGGGGGTCCTCGACGATCGTCGCCAGGGCGCCCTCCCAGCCGATCTGCTCACCGCCGAAGGTCAGCCGCCATCCGTTCAGCCAGCCGGTGGCGCGCAGGGGCGAGTGCGGAGCGCGGCGGGACATCAGCCGTGCGTCGAGATTGCCGGCGTACGCGGCGTAGAGCGACGACATGGACAGAGGGTACGGCAGCCGTCCCGTGTGTCACTCGCGTCCCCGGGAGCACCGGGCGCCGCCCCCGGGCAGTGGCACCTTCAGGCGTTTGGGACAATGGAGTACGTGACTCGGATCGTGATCATCGGTGGCGGACCCGGCGGCTATGAAGCGGCGCTGGTGGCCGCGCAGCTCGGCGCGGAGGTGACCGTCGTCGACTGCGACGGTCTGGGCGGAGCGTCGGTACTGACCGACTGCGTGCCGTCGAAGACTCTTATCGCTACGGCCGAGGTCATGACGACCTTTGACTCGTCGTACGAGGAGCTGGGGATCATCGTCGCCGACGACACCCCGCCCCTGGAGCGGGCCGCCCGGGTGGTGGGGGTCGATCTGGGGAAGGTCAACCGGCGTGTGAAGCGGCTCGCGCTGGCCCAGTCGCATGACATCACCGCCTCGGTGACGCGGGCCGGTGCGCGGGTCATGCGGGGGCGCGGGCGGCTGGAGGGCATGCAGGCTCTGGACGGGTCGCGGAAGGTCGTCGTCGCGGCCGCGGACGGCAGTGAGGAGACCCTCACGGCGGATGCGGTGCTGATCGCCACCGGTGGTCATCCTCGGGAGGTGCCGGACGCGCAGCCGGACGGCGAGCGCATCCTGAACTGGACCCAGGTCTACGACCTCACCGAGCTCCCGGAGGAGCTCATCGTGGTCGGGTCGGGTGTGACCGGTGCCGAGTTCGCGGGCGCCTACCAGGCGCTGGGGTCGAGGGTCACGCTGGTCTCGTCGCGGGACCGTGTGCTGCCGGGTGAGGACCCGGACGCCGCCGCCGTCCTGGAGGACGTCTTCCGCCGCCGGGGCATGAACGTCATGGCGCGGTCGCGGGCGGCCGCCGCCAAGCGGGTCGGGGACCGGGTCGAGGTGACGCTCGCGGACGGCCGGGTCATCAGCGGATCGCACTGTCTGATGGCCGTCGGCGCGATCCCGAACAGCGCGGGTATGGGACTGGAGGAGGCCGGCGTCAAGCTGCGCGACTCCGGGCACATCTGGACCGACAAGGTGTCGCGGACGACGGCTCCGGGCGTGTACGCCGCCGGTGACGTGACCGGTGTCTTCGCGCTGGCGTCGGTGGCCGCCATGCAGGGGCGTATCGCGATGTACCACTTCCTGGGCGACGCGGTGGCTCCGCTGAACCTGAAGACCGTGTCGTCGAACGTCTTCACCGACCCGGAGATCGCGACGGTGGGGTACACGCAGGCGGACGTGGATGCCGGGAAGATCGACGCCCGGGTGGTGAAGCTGCCGCTGCTGCGCAACCCGCGAGCGAAGATGCAGGGCATCCGGGACGGTTTCGTGAAGATGTTCTGCCGGCCGGGGACCGGGATCGTGGTGGGCGGTGTGGTGGTCGCGCCGCGGGCCTCGGAGCTGATCCATCCGATCTCGATCGCGGTCGACAACAATCTGACGGTCGAACAGATCGCGAACGCGTTCACCGTGTATCCCTCCCTTTCGGGGTCGATCGCGGAGGTGGCGCGGCAGCTGCACACGCGGAAGACCGGCAGCGAACTCTGACGGCCGGAACCGACTCCCCGCTGGTCACGGGGAGTTGTCGACCACGCGGTCGGGCAGGGTGAGTCCTATACCACTTCTGCACCTGCTGTGCGAACAACTTCTGCTATTCGGCGCAAACTGCTGAAAGCAGACGGTCGTTGGGGTTACTGTCAGTTTCGTGTTCGCTGCAGAACGTCGCCAATTGATCCTCGAAATGGTGCGAGCGAACGGGGCCGTGTCGCTCCGTGAGCTCGCCCGCGTCGTCCAGACCTCAGAAGTGACCGTACGGCGGGACGTGCGCGCACTGGAGGCAGAAGGACTCCTCGACCGCCGGCACGGCGGTGCGGTACTGCCGGGCGGGTTCACGCGGGAGTCCGGCTTTCCGCAGAAATCTCATCTCGCGACCGCCGAGAAGACGGCCATCGCCGATCTCGCCGCGGGCCTCGTCGAAGAAGGCGAGGCCATCGTGGTCGGTGCGGGTACCACCACGCAGGAGCTCGCGCGCCGGCTGGCGAGAGTGCCCGGCCTGACCGTCGTCACCAACTCACTGCTGGTGGCACAGGCGTTGGCCCATGCCAACCGGGTCGAGGTCGTGATGACCGGCGGTACCCTGCGGGGCTCCAACTACGCGCTCGTCGGCTCCGGCGCGGAGCAGTCCCTCCAGGGGCTGCGCGTGTCGAAGGCCTTCCTGTCCGGGAGCGGCCTGACGGCCGAGCGGGGGCTGTCCACGTCCAACATGCTGTCGGCGTCCGTCGACCGGGCGCTGGTGCAGGCCGCCGCGGAGGTCGTGATCCTCGCCGACCACACCAAGCTCGGCACGGACACGATGTTCCAGACCGTGCCGACCGATCTCATCGCCCGGCTGGTCACGGACGAGCCGCCGGGCCACGACGACCGTGCGCTCACCGAACTGCAGGCCCTTGCCGATCAGGGGGTGCAGATCGCCGTGGCCGGGGCGTCGGGAAACCCGGGGGGTGATCAGGTCCCGGCGCGACAGCAGCATCAACAGCGTCGGGACGTCGCCCTGCCGGGGCCGCGGCGGAGTCAGGGGCCGGGGGCGGGGTTGCGGTCGGCGTCGATGCTGGGGGCGGAGCCGCCGACCGGGGCCGAGCGGGGGCGGGTCGCTGACATGCGGCGCCGGTGAGGGGGCCGAGTGCCGGGGCGCCGTGGGGTGCGTGTGATGGGTGGGTGCGGGTGGTACGTGGTTGCTCGCGCCCCTGGGGGGTCAGTGTTTCAGTCCGTTCAGAGTCAGGCTCAGCAAGCGGTCCGCCAAGGTCGGGTCTTCCGGTGACTCCTCCGCTGCCAGGGCGATGGCGTGGGTGAGTCGGAGCAGGTCGGTGATCTGTACGTCGGCCCGTACCGTGCCGGCTTTCTGAGCTCGGGTCAGCAGGGTCGTGCCCGCCTCCCGCATCGGGGTGCCGCAGCGGGACAGGGCGGATGCCGGTGAGGCCGACATCAGGGCCTTCGACAGGCCCCGGTACGTCGCCGCGTGGGTGACCACCTCGTGGAGCCAGGTCAGCAGGGCCTCGCACGGGTCGGGGGCGGTCCGCAGCTCGCGGGCCCTGGCCAGGAGTTCGTTCACCGCGTCCTCGAAGACCGCGCTCATCAGGGCGTGCCGGTTCGGGAAGTGGCGGTAGAGGGTGCCGATGCCCACTCCCGCCCGGCGGGCCACGTCCTCCAGAGAGGCGTCCGTGCCGTGCTCGGCGAAGACCGCGCGGGCCTCGGCGAGCAGCCGGTCGTGGTTGCGGCGGGCGTCGGCGCGCATGGGCCGTTCCAGAAAGTCGGGTGCCCGGCGAACGGGTGACGTTCGCCGGGCGGTGTCGTCCGGGGTGGGGTCAGTCCTTGATCTCGCAGATCACGGCGCCGGAGGTGAGGGACGCGCCGACCTCGGCGGCGAGGCCCTTGACGGTGCCGGTCTTGTGGGCGTTGAGGGGCTGCTCCATCTTCATCGCTTCGAGTACGACGATCAGGTCGCCCTCCTTGACCTCCTGGCCCTCCTCGACCGCGACCTTGACGATCGTGCCCTGCATGGGCGAGGCGAGGGTGTCACCGGAGGCGACCGGGCCGGACTTCTTGGCGGCGCGGCGCTTGGGCTTGGCGCCGGCGGCGAGGCCGGTGCGGGCCAGGGTCATGCCCAGGGAGGCGGGCAGGGAGACCTCAAGGCGCTTGCCGCCGACCTCGACGACGACGGTCTCGCGGCCGGCGTCCTCGTCGGCGTCCGCGTCGGCGGGGGCGGCGAAGGGCTTGATCTCGTTGACGAACTCGGTCTCGATCCAGCGGGTGTGGACCGTGAAGGGGTCCTCGGAGCCGGTGAGCTCGGGCGCGAAGGCCGGGTCACGGACGACGACGCGGTGGAAGGGGACGGCCGTGGCCATGCCCTCGACCTGGAACTCGTCCAGAGCGCGGGCGGCCCGTTGCAGGGCCTCGGCGCGGGTGCGGCCGGTGACGATCAGCTTGGCGAGCAGGGAGTCCCAGGCCGGGCCGATGACGCTGCCGGCCTCGACACCGGCGTCCAGGCGGACACCGGGGCCGGAGGGGGCGTCGAAGCGGGTGACCGTGCCGGGGGCGGGCAGGAAGTTGCGGCCCGGGTCCTCGCCGTTGATGCGGAACTCGAAGGAATGGCCGCGCAGCTCCGGGTCGTCGTAGCCGAGCGCCTCGCCGTCGGCGATCCGGAACATCTCGCGGACCAGGTCGATGCCGGCGACCTCCTCGGTGACCGGGTGCTCGACCTGGAGGCGGGTGTTGACCTCCAGGAAGGAGATCGTGCCGTCCTGGCCGACCAGGAACTCACAGGTGCCCGCGCCGACGTAGCCGGCCTCCTTGAGGATGGCCTTGGAAGCGCGGTACAGCTCGGCGACCTGGGCGTCGGAGAGGAACGGCGCGGGCGCCTCCTCGACCAGCTTCTGGTGGCGGCGCTGGAGCGAGCAGTCACGGGTGGAGACGACCACCACGTTGCCGTGGGTGTCGGCCAGGCACTGGGTCTCCACGTGCCGGGGGCGGTCCAGGTAGCGCTCCACGAAGCACTCGCCGCGGCCGAAGGCCGCCACCGCCTCACGGACGGCGGAGTCGTACAGCTCGGGGACCTCTTCGAGGGTGCGGGCGACCTTCAGGCCGCGCCCGCCGCCGCCGAAGGCCGCCTTGATGGCGATCGGCAGGCCGTGCTGCTCGGCGAACGCCACGACCTCGTCCGCCCCGGAGACCGGGTCGGGGGTGCCGGCCACCAGCGGGGCACCGGCGCGCTGCGCGATGTGCCGGGCCGCCACCTTGTCGCCCAGGTCGCGGATCGCCTGCGGCGGCGGGCCGATCCAGGTCAGGCCCGCGTCCAGGACCGCCTGCGCGAACTCCGCGTTCTCGGAGAGGAAGCCGTAGCCCGGATGGACGGCGTCCGCGCCGGCTTCGCGCGCCGCGTTCAGGACCTTCTGGATGTCCAGGTAGCTGGTGGCCGGGGTGTCACCGCCCAGGGCGAACGCCTCATCCGCGGCGCGGACATGCAGAGCGTCCCGGTCCGGGTCCGCGTAGACGGCCACGCTCGCGATCCCGGCGTCCCGGCAGGCCCGGGCCACGCGGACAGCGATTTCGCCACGGTTGGCGATGAGCACCTTGCGCACGATTGAGGCTCCCTCCTTGAAACAAGCCGAGTTTAGGGACTGCCGACACGGCACTTCGACCCGTCCCCACTGGTGACCTTGCCCACACGGAACGTGATGCGAGGCTCACCCGACCCGCGAAATCCCATGTCGCACCTCGGTACGCAGGACTCCTTCGGGAAACCCTAGCCCTGTCATGTGGCCAAGGTCTCTGTGAGAGCGTGCCGCGCCCCACTCCGTTTCTTTGTTGAGTCCCTACGAATGGCCCAACGATTCTTTGCTGCCGACCGGCCCCTTGTCCCGCGGTTTACCCGTTAGTAGCGTTCGCGATGCCGAAGACGGCGCCGCGGCCCGAAGGACCTCCTTGAGACGTGTGCCGGGCGGTGTACGGGCGTCCTTCAAGTAACACCGGCTCGGTCGGGCCGTGATCGAAAGTGGGTGGGGACCGGTGGTACGCAGACCGGTGGCGTGGATCGTGGCGGTCATACTCTTCGCCGAGGCGTTCGGCATCGCGGCACTCAATTGGTTCATGGGAGTGGTCGTCGACCACCAGGACATGTCCCTGGCCGGCCTCGACCCGGACCGGATGTCGATGTCCGCGAAGGCCGGCGCCGTGGTCTTCGGTCTCTACTTCGCGCTGTGCGGCCTGGTGGCCCTGCTGGTCGCCGTACGCGACCGGCAGCCCGCCGGCTTCGGCCGCGTGCTGCTGATCAGTGTCGCGGTCGTGCACGCCCTCCTGGGCGCCGTGTCGTGGGGGCTGGTCGGGTGGAGGGCGTTCCTGTTCATGATGGTCGTCCTCGCGCTCGTCGTACTGCTGCTGATGACGTACGACCGGGTGGACGGGGCGGGTGACGCCGCTGCGGAGACCGCCGGCGGGGGCGAGGGCGGTTCCGGCCCCGAGCGCGCCCCGGAGCCGGAATCGGAACCGGAGCAGGAACCGGAGCCGGTGAAGAACGACACGCCGCCCGCGGGACGGCTCACTCCGCCGGCGTCCACAACTCCGTGATCCCGACACCGAGCTCCGCCAGCAGCCGGCGGACCAGGGGCAGGCTGATGCCGATCACGTTGCCGTGGTCGCCGTCGATGCCTTCGATGAACGGTGCGCTGCGGCCGTCCAGGGTGAACGCTCCGGCCACGTAGAGGGGTTCGCCCGAGGCCACGTACGCGGCGATCTCCTGGTCGGTGGGCTCGCCGAACCGGACGACCGTGGACGCGGTCGCCGACGCCCAGCGCTTGCTCGCCGTGTCCCAGACGCAGTGCCCGGTCTGGAGGGTGCCGGCCCGGCCGCGCATCGACTTCCAGCGGGCGGTGGCCTCCTCGGCGTCCGCGGGCTTGCCGAGGGGCTCGCCGTCGAGGTCCAGCACCGAGTCGCAGCCGATGACGATGGCGCCCTGCACGTCGGGGCGGGCGGCGACGACGGACGCCTTCGCCTCCGCGAGGGCGAGGGCCAGGTCGGCCGGGGTGGGGGCGGTGACGGCGTCCTCGTCGACGCCGCTGACGATCACCTCGGGGGCGAGGCCCGCCTGCCGCAGGAGGTTCAGCCGGGCGGGGGACTGGGAGGCGAGGACGAGTCTGCGCATGGGGGCAGCGTATCGGTGGGGGCCGACAGGGGTCCGCTCACCTCACGCCGAGCACGATCATCAGCACGATCATGACCAGAGCCAGGAAGACGCCGAGCCGCCGGAGGGTGTTCTGCATGTCCTGCAGGTCCTTCGGCGGCTCGTCTTCGGGGTCCGACCACAGCATGTCACCAGCGTGGGGCCTGGCCGGGGTGGGGCGCCTGAGTAGGGGTACTCAATTCGGCGCCCTTTGCTGTCCTTCTGCGCGCCCACGCGGCGGAGCCGCATATCGACACAGCCCCGCGCCCCTGGGTCTGTTGCTCCTAGGCCGGCCAGTAAGTACGGCTCCATGCGCTTGCGCCCGGGTTCGGGACGCGGTGCTGGGCGATGCGGCTCGGGTCGGACCACGCGCTCGTCGGTTGCGGGGCGTCGGACGGCGCTGCCGCCAGGGCCGCGGCGCGGGCCCTCACGACCGCCAGGGCGGCGGCCAGTTCCTCCGGGGTCGGGTTGCCCCGTATGACCTTGATCGTCACAGCGGCTCCTTACAGGGGGATGTTGCCGTGCTTCTTCGGAGGCAGGGTCTCGCGCTTGGTACGGAGCTGGCGCAGGCCCCGTACGACGTGGCGCCGGGTGTCCGACGGCATGATCACGGCGTCGATGTAGCCGCGTTCGGCCGCCGTGTAGGGGTTGAGGAGGGTGTCCTCGTACTCCCGGATGAGCTGCGCCCGGGTGGCCTCACCGTTTCCTGAGCCCTCCGCCTCGGCGATGGTGCGGCGGTGCAGGATGTTGACGGCGCCCTGGGCGCCCATGACGGCGATCTGGGCGGTGGGCCAGGCGAGGTTGAGGTCGGCGCCCAGGTGCTTGGAGCCCATGACGTCGTAGGCGCCGCCGAAGGCCTTGCGGGTGATGACGGTGATGAGGGGGACGGTGGCCTCGGCGTAGGCGTAGATCAGCTTGGCGCCGCGGCGGATGATGCCGTCGTGCTCCTGGCCGACGCCGGGCAGGAAGCCGGGGACGTCGACGAAGGTGATGACCGGGACGTTGAAGGCGTCGCAGGTGCGGACGAAGCGGGAGGCCTTCTCGCTCGCCTTGATGTCGAGGCAGCCGGCGAACTGCATGGGCTGGTTGGCGACGATGCCGACCGGGTGGCCCTCCACGCGGCCGAAGCCGGTGACGATGTTCGGCGCGAACAGGGCCTGCGTCTCGAAGAACTCACCGTCGTCGAGGATGTGTTCGATCACCGTGTGGATGTCGTACGGCTGGTTCGCGCTGTCCGGGACCAGGGTGTCCAGCTCGCGGTCCTCGTCGGTGACGGCGAGGTCGGCGTCCTCGGCGAAGACCGGGGGCTCGGAGAGGTTGTTGGACGGCAGGTACGACAGCAGCTGCTTGATGTACTCGATGGCGTCCTTCTCGTCGCCGGCCATGTGGTGCGCCACGCCGGAGACGGAGTTGTGGGTCCGGGCGCCGCCCAGCTCCTCGAAGCCGACGTCCTCGCCGGTGACCGTCTTGATGACGTCCGGGCCGGTGATGAACATGTGGGACGTCTGGTCGACCATGACCGTGAAGTCGGTGATGGCCGGGGAGTAGACCGCGCCGCCCGCGCAGGGGCCGACGACGAGCGAGATCTGCGGGATCACGCCGCTCGCGTGGGTGTTGCGGCGGAAGATCTCGCCGTACGCGCCGAGGGAGGCGACGCCCTCCTGGATCCTGGCCCCGCCGGAGTCGTTGATGCCGATGACCGGGCAGCCGGTCTTCAGGGCGAAGTCCATGACCTTCACGATCTTCTGGCCGTAGACCTCGCCGAGGGCGCCGCCGAAGACGGTGAAGTCCTGCGAGAAGACGGCGACGGGCCGGCCGTCGACGGTTCCGTACCCGGTGACGACGCCGTCCCCGTAGGGCCGGTTCTTCTCCAGGCCGAAGTTGGTGGACCGGTGCCGGGCGAACTCGTCCAGCTCGATGAAGGAGCCCTCGTCGAGAAGCAGCTCGATCCGCTCACGGGCCGTCAGCTTGCCCTTGGCGTGCTGCTTTTCGACGGCGCGCTCCGAACCGGCGTGTGTCGCTTCGTGGACACGGCGCTGGAGATCCGCGAGCTTCCCCGCGGTCGTGTGAATGTCGATCTCTTCCGGCTCGGACATCGGGATGCGGCTCCCTGCCTGCTCAAAAGGGGGGACGGTTACTCATCCGTAGCGTAGTGGGGCACCTACCAAACGGCAGTGCGGCGTACAACACACCTAGGGTGGCTTGCATGACGCCGCGAGATGCAGCAGATGAGAACAACAATCGTTGGTCCGACCTGGACCGTCCACCGCTGAACGGGGCGGGGTTGCGCAGGGCCCTGGTGCGGGACGGCGGCCACGGGGGCCTGTACTGCGACATCGAGGTCGTGGGGCGCGCCGGCTCCACCAATTCCGACCTCGTGGCGCGGGCCGTCGCGGGGGACGCCGACGAGGGCGCGGTGCTGGTCGCCGAGGAGCAGACGGCGGGGCGGGGCCGGCTGGACCGGCAGTGGACGGCGCCGGCGCGCTCGGGGCTGTTCTTCTCGGTGCTGCTGAAGCCGGCCGAGGTACCGGTGGCCCGGTGGGGCTGGCTGCCGCTGCTCGCGGGGGTGGCGGTGGCGACGGGGCTGGCGCGTTCGGCGGGCGTCGACACGGCGCTCAAGTGGCCGAACGACCTCCTTGTCACCGTCGGTGACGAGGAGCGCAAGGCCGGGGGCATTCTCGCGGAGCGGGCCGGCGAGGACGGGGTGGTGGTCGGCGTCGGCATCAACGTCACGCTCCGTGCGGCGGAGCTCCCGGTGCCGCAGGCCGGGTCGCTGGCGCTGGCCGGAGCCGTCAGCACGGACCGGGAGACCCTGCTGAGGGCGGTTCTGCGGTCCCTGGAGGACTGGTACGGGCGCTGGCGCGCGGCGGGCGGCGATCCGGGCGAGAGCGGCCTCCAGGAGGCGTACGCGGCCGGGTGCGCGACGCTGGGGCGGTCGGTGCGGGCGGAACTGCCCGGGGACCGCTCGCTGGTCGGTGAGGCGGTGGCGATCGACGGCGACGGGAGACTGGTGATCGCCACGAAGGAGGGGGTCCAGGAGCCGGTGGGGGCGGGGGACATCGTCCATCTGCGCCCTGCGTGAGAGGGCGTGCGGGTGCGGTGGGCCTGGGGCCGCGGGGTTGGGGACGCTTACCGGCGCTGGCAGGGTGCCGCCCGCGCCCACCCGTGCCGCCCCAGCGGCACGACTGCCCGCGGCTGAGGCGCCCTGAAGGGGCGCGGGGAACTGCGCGAGCAGCCCCCACCGGCCCGCGGTCGGGGACGGACCTGGTACGTGGGGGTCTGGGGGCGGCGGCCCCCAGGTGGACGCCCGCCCACGCCCCGGCCCCCTGATCGCCCCGCACTGCTGAGGTCGGCCCACCTCACGAAGTGAGCTACCGCACAGCTGCCGTAGAGTTGAGGCCGGTCGGTATGCGACCGCGGTAGATCGGAAGGGCAGCAGGCGTGACCGTCGACGACACCGGCTCCGGCGCGGGCGCGGACGCCGCCGACTCCGGCGAGGACCCCCTCGCGCTGCGTCTGGAAGGCCTGATCCTCGGGGCCGAGCGCCGCTACACCCCGTTCCAGGCGGCCCGCAGCGCCGGCGTCTCCATGGAGTTGGCGTCGCGGTTCTGGCGTGCCATGGGCTTCGCCGACATCGGGCAGGCCAGGGCGCTGACGGAGGCCGACGTGCTGGCCCTGCGCCGGCTCGCCGGCCTCGTCGAGGCGGGGCTGCTCAGCGAGGCCATGGCCGTGCAGGTGGCGCGGTCGACGGGGCAGACCACCGCCCGTCTGGCCGAGTGGCAGATGGATTCCTTCCTGGAGGGCCTGACCGAGCCGCCCGAGCCGGGGATGACCCGCACCGAGGTCACGTACCCGATCGTCGAGCTGCTCCTGCCCGAGCTGGAGGAGTTCCTCGTCTACGTCTGGCGCCGCCAGCTCGCCGCCTCGGCCGGCCGGGTCGTGCAGGCCACCGACGACGAGGAGATGGTCGACCGCCGCCTCGCCGTCGGCTTCGCCGACCTCGTCGGGTTCACCCGGCTGACCCGGCGGATGGAGGAGGAGGAACTCGGCGAGCTGGTCGAGGCCTTCGAGACCACCGCCGCCGACCTGGTGGCGGCCCGCGGCGGCCGGCTCATCAAGACCCTCGGCGACGAGGTCCTGTACGTCGCCGACGACGCCGGTACCGCCGCCGACATCGCGCTGCGCCTGGTCGAGACCATGGCGAACGACGAGACGATGCCGGAGCTGCGGGTCGGCATGGCCTTCGGCACGGTCACCACCCGAATGGGCGATGTCTTCGGTACGACCGTGAACCTCGCCTCCCGCCTCACGTCGATAGCCCCGCGCGACGCCGTGCTCGTCGACAGCGCGTTCGCGGAGGAGCTGATCCGGGTGGGCGAGGCACCGGCCTCGGAGGCGGCCGCCGCGGAGGCGGCGGCGACCGCCGAGAAGGAGGGCGAGGAGCCCCCGACGTACCGCTTCGCGCTCCAGCCGATGTGGCAGCGGCCGGTGCGTGGCCTGGGTGTCGTGGAGCCCTGGCTGCTCACCCGCCGGGACGGGGAGCCTTAGCGGCCGGCGGGCCCACACACAGTCCGACGACCGGCAGGCAGACCCCGCTGCCCGGCTGATGCGCGCCCGGTGCCGGGGTCGGGGTGGGCGTCGGTGCGGGGGCCGTTCGCGGTGGCGGCGAAGTCTCCGTCGGGCGGGTCGGGGTCGTCGGGATGGTGGTCGGGACCGTGCCGGGGCCGGACGGTGCGGTGGGCCGGGCGGACGGTGAGGACGGCGAGGTGGACGCCGTACGGGCGGCGGTGGCCGTCGGTGCCGGGCTCTCGCCGCCCATGACGGTGGCCGCCGAGGGCGTCGCCCTGAGGACCGTACCGACGGTGTCGGTCGCGTGGGCCGAACGGTCCGTGGCGTCCGCGGTCGGGTCGAGGTGGGGCTCCGCCTCCGCGGTGCCGGGCGCGCCTGCTCCACCGCCGTCCGGAGTCAGCTGTACGAGGCTGAGCGCCCCGGCGGCGAGCGCGAGCCCTCCGGCGGCGAACAGCAGCTTGCGGGGCCGGGGCTTGCGGTGCCGTCCCCGGCGGCCGGCGGCCGACGATCCTGTCATGACGTTCCCTCCCCGGTTCCCTTCCGGCCGCGCGCCCCCGATGTGCCGTGGCGAGCGCACGTTATGCGTTTCCCTGGGGCGTGCGCCGGGAGTCTCCCGGGATGTCACTCGAACGGGGGTGTCAGGACCGGTCGGTGCCTCTTTCCCTCGGGCCGTCCCGCTGCGATGATCGAGGAGTTAACAGGCGTTAACTCGTAGGCGGGTCGAGCGGAGGGTGACTGACATGAGCGAGGAGCGGTACGGGGAGTTCGTGCTGGTGCGGCGGCACGGGCACGTCGCGGAGCTCGTGCTGGACCGGCCCAAGGCGATGAACGCGGTGTCGATGGCGATGGCCCGCTCGATCGTCGCCGCGTGCGCCGCGCTCGGCGGTGACCGGGACGCGCGCGTGGTGGTGGTGACCTCGTCGCACGAGCGGGCGTTCTGCGTCGGCGCCGACCTGAAGGAGCGCAACGCGATGACCGACGCGGAGCTGCTCCGGTCGCGGCCGCTGTCGCGCGGGGCGTACACCGGTGTGCTGGAGCTGCCGATGCCGACGATCGCCGCCGTGCACGGCTACGCGCTCGGCGGGGGGTTCGAACTGGCCCTGTCCTGCGATGTGATCGTGGCCGACGACACGGCCGTGGTGGGCCTGCCGGAGGTGTCGGTGGGCGTGATTCCCGGCGGTGGCGGCACACAGCTGCTGCCGCGCCGGGTGGGGGCCGCCAGAGCGGCCGAGCTGGTCTTCTCGGCGCGGCGGGTGGAGGCGCCGGAAGCGCGTGAACTGGGCCTGGTCGACGAACTGGTGGCGGCGGGGCAGGACCGGGAGGCGGCGCTGGCGCTGGCCGCGCGGATGGCGGCGAACTCGCCGGTGGGGCTGCGGGCGGCGAAGCGGGCGCTGCGGCTGGGGCACGGGCTGGATCTGCGGACGGGACTGGAGGTCGAGGACGCGGCATGGCGGACGGTGGCGTTCTCGGGGGACCGGGCGGAGGGGGTGGCGGCGTTCAACGAGAAGCGCCGGCCGGACTGGCCGGGGGAGTGAGCGCGGGGGAGTGGGGGCCGGGGGTGGGACGCTTGCCGGCGCTTGCCGGGTGCCGCTGCGCCCACCCGTGCCGCCCCAGCGGCACGACTGCCCGCAGCCAGGTCCAGGGGCGCGGGGCTGAGTCGATGTGCGGCTCCGCCGCGTGGGCGCGACCAGCTCCCACCGGGCCGCGGTCGGCGACGAAACAGGTCGTCGCCGCACCTGTTCGCCGCACCAATGCCCCGAATAAGGTAAATCGTCCCTAACCTGGAGTGATGGGTGAGGACAACCGGCTCGCCGCCGTCGTGGCGCTGGCCCAGGGCATGGCCGCGGCACACACCCCACGTGAGTGCTGGCACGCCGCCGCGGCCGGTGCCTGCCGCGCGCTGGACGGCAGTTTCGCCGCGCTCTCCGTCTGGGAGCGCGAGCTCGGCCGGCTCCGGGTCCTCGTGAACGTCGGCGAGCGTGCCCCGGACGAGGAGGAGTTCCCGGAGACCGAGGCCTATCCGGTGCACCAGTTCCCGGAGATCGCCGAGTTCCTCCACGAACGCTGGGCGGGCGGCGGGGGCCCCAACGCCTGGGTCGAGACGGCCGAGGGTCCCGCCGCCGGCCGCCCCGGTTACTCGCACCAGCGCGTCGCCGCCCTGCGCCGCCGGGGCCGCGGCTGCTGCCTGGTCGCCCCGATCGTGCTGCACGGCAGGGCCTGGGGCGAGTTGTATGTGGCCCGCGCCGCCCACGCCCCTGTCTTCGGCCGGGCCGACGCCGACTTCGCCACCGTCCTCGCCTCCGTCGTCGCCGCCGGGATCGCGCAGACCGAACGTCTTGAGGAGGCGCGCCGGCTCGCGTACACCGACGCGCTGACCGGGCTCGCCAACCGCCGGGCCGTCGACGTGCGCCTCGACGAGGCGATCGAGCGGCACCGCGTGGACGGGTCCGTGGTCAGTCTCGTCGTCTGCGACCTCAACGGGCTGAAGAAGGTGAACGACACCTGCGGGCACGCCGTCGGGGACCGCCTTCTCGAACGGTTCGGCTCGGTGCTGTCGCTGTGCGGGGCGATGCTCCCGGGCGCGCTCGCCGCGCGGCTCGGCGGGGACGAGTTCTGTCTGCTGGCCCTCGGCCCGGCGGCCGACGACGTGGTCCGGGCGGCCGACGAACTCTGCCGCCGGGCCGGGGAGTTGGAGCTGGGGGAGGGGGTCGCGTGCGGGGTTGCCTCGACCGCGGACCCGATCGGGCCGGTGCGCTCGGGGCGCCGGCTGTTCCGGCTCGCCGACGCGGCCCAGTACCGGGCCAAGGCGCTGCGCGCGCGGCGGCCGGTGGTGGCGGGGCGGGAGGGTCCGGACGACCCGGTCGTACGGCTGGCGGACGCGCCGCCGCCGGAGCGGGCCGAGCGGCGGAGCTTCCGTGGGCGCCGGGGGCTGTGACACTCGGGCTGTGACGTACAAGTAAGGGGCAACCCGGTGCCCCAGTAGTGACAGCGGCCGCATTCAATGCGTACGCTCCTGAATATGGATATGCACACTGTGGTGGTGGGGACGTCCGGTGTCACCGCGTCCGACGTTCTCGCCGTGGCGCGCGGCGGCGCCCGGATCGAACTGTCCGCGGAGGCGGTCGCGGCCCTCGCGGCGGCCCGCGAGATCGTGGACGCGCTGGCGGCCAAACCGGAGCCGGTCTACGGCGTCAGCACCGGCTTCGGCGCCCTGGCGACCCGGCACATCAGCCAGGAGCTGCGGGCGCAGTTGCAGCGCAACATCGTCCGCTCGCACGCGGCCGGAATGGGGCCGCGGGTGGAGCGGGAGGTCGTACGGGCCCTGATGTTCCTGCGGCTGAAGACCGTCTGCTCCGGACACACCGGTGTGCGTCCCGAGGTCGCCCGGACCATGGCCGACGTGCTCAACGCCGGCATCACCCCGGTCGTGCACGAGTACGGCTCCCTGGGCTGCTCCGGGGACCTGGCCCCGCTGTCGCACTGCGCCCTCACGCTCATGGGGGAGGGCGAGGCCGAGGGCCCCGACGGGGTCGTGCGGCCCGCCGGTGAGCTGCTCGCCGAGCACGGGATCGCCCCCGTCGAACTGCGCGAGAAGGAGGGGCTCGCGCTCCTCAACGGCACCGACGGCATGCTGGGCATGCTGGTCATGGCCCTCGCCGACCTGGACATGCTGTACAAGTCCGCCGACGTCACGGCCGCGTTGAGCCTTGAGGCGCTGCTCGGCACGGACAAGGTCCTCGCGCCCGAGCTGCACGCCATCCGGCCGCATCCGGGGCAGGGCGACAGCGCCGCCAACATGCTCGCGGTGCTCCAGGGCTCCCAGCTGACCGGGCATCACCAGGACGACGCGCCGCGCGTCCAGGACGCGTACTCGGTGCGGTGTGCTCCGCAGGTCGCCGGCGCCGGGCGGGACACGCTCGCGCATGCGCGGCTGGTCGCCGAGCGGGAGCTGGCGTCGGCCGTCGACAACCCGGTGGTGCTGTCCGACGGGAGGGTCGAGTCCAACGGCAACTTCCACGGGGCGCCGGTCGCCTACGTCCTGGACTTCCTCGCCATCGCGGTGGCCGACCTCGGGTCCATCGCCGAGCGGCGGACGGACCGGCTGCTGGACAAGAACCGCAGCCACGGGCTCCCGCCGTTCCTGGCGGACGACGCGGGTGTCGACTCCGGCCTGATGATCGCCCAGTACACGCAGGCGGCGCTGGTCAGCGAGCTGAAGCGGCTTGCCGTTCCGGCGTCGGCCGACTCGATCCCGTCCTCGGCGATGCAGGAGGACCACGTGTCGATGGGGTGGTCGGCCGCGCGCAAACTGCGGACGGCGGTGGGGAATCTGGCGCGGGTCATCGCCGTCGAGCTGTACGCGGCGACCCGGGCGATCGAGCTGCGGGAGGGGCTGGCGCCGGCGCCGGCGTCCCGGGCCGTGATCGATGCGGTGCGCGCCGCGGGGGTGCAGGGGCCCGGGCCGGACCGGTACTTGGCTCCCGACCTCGCCGCGGCGGAGGAGTTCGTGCGGGGCGGGGGAGTCGTGGCGGCGGCGGAGAAGGTGACGGGGGCGCTGCGCTAGCTCGGCCGCGGGCGCGTGGGGGCTGGTCGCGCCCGCGCGGCGGCAGCCGCATATCGACACAGCCCCGCGCCCCTTGGTTTCTCTCCTGGGCCCCTCTTGGCGGGTGCCGGTGCCGGTGCCTGTCGTGCTCGTGGGTCGTTGGTCGGCTCTCCGGTCAAGGGGGCCAAGGCGCCTAAAATTCCAGCCGTTCCCGGCGCACGGAGTAGACCACGAAGCCGGCGCCGACCGCGAGGAAAAGGGTGCCGCCGATGACGTAGGGCGTGGTGTCCGGGCTGCCGGTGTCGGCGAGTTGGGTGGCGTCGCCGGCGGCCTCCGAGGTGGCCTCGGACAGCGCTCTGGCCTGCTGCGTGACACGGGTCGCCGTACTCGCCGCACTCTCCGACGTGCCGGTTCTCGCCGGGGCGTCCTGGGAGGCGTGGGCGGACGGGACGAACCACAGTGCGCACAGGAGCGTGCCTGCGGCGGTGGCGGTCAGCAACGGGCGGCGAGCGGATGACACGGAATATCGATCCCCTTGTGACGCTGGCGAATTGGCCGTGTGGGCCGATGTTAGTGAAAATCGAGGGTCACGGGAAAGTCACGGGACGTTTCGGCCGTACGCTCCCGCCATGAGCACTCCAGAGACATCACGTTTTGTACGGCTTCGGGTGGAGCTGGTCCTCGAGGTGGAGGACGACGACGAGATCACCCAGACCGCGCTGCGGCGGATCGCCGAGGATCCCGAGCTGCCCGGCGAGGAGCGGACGCGGGCCGAGACCGCTGTGACGGAAGACACCGCCGAGGCGCTCGCCTATCTCGTCGACCCGTTCGACCTGGTCAGCGGGGTGCCCGGGGTCGAGCTCCAGCAGGCCTCCTGGTCCAGCGAGCGGATTTCCTATGATCCGGATTCGCCGGACTGGGATCTCGACGAGGATGATGACGAGGGCGACGACGAGGACGGCATCGGCTGAGCGATCCGGGGAACCGGTGACCCCGGGCGGCAACCGCCGTCCGGGGTCTCGTCGTCTCAGGGGGTGCGCGGCCCGGCCCCTTCCGCGCCGGCCGCCCCTGCGGACGTGGTGTGTCCCACAGATCCGAAGAATGTGGAACGGGACGGCACGGCCGCGGCGTTGAGGTTTCTTGACGGGGGACTCTCGGTGTGTTCGCGGACTCGGCAACGATGGAGAAGCGTGTGATGACGGACAGTAAGCGGCGCAAGGGCCTGATGGCCGCGTCCGCACTGCTCGGCGGTGTACTGGTGCTCACGGCGTGTTCCGGCAGCGACGACAAGTCGTCCGGCAGCGGTGAGAGCTCGCAGTCCCAGGCGGACGCGGCGGCGGCCAAGAAGTCGTCCCAGGCCGACATCACGATCACGCCCAAGGACGGCTCGGACAACGCGTCCATCAACAACTCCGCCGCCGTCACCGTCAGCAAGGGCTCCCTCACCGGCGTGACGATGACCACCGCCGACGGCACGGCGGTCCCCGGCACCCTGTCCGCGGACAAGACGAGCTGGAAGCCCAACGCCCAGCTGGAGCGGTCCACCACCTACAAGGTGGCCGCCGAGGCCAAGGACTCCGCCGGTCTGGTCGCGCATGAGAACGCGACCTTCACCACGGTCTCCCCGGCCAACAGCTTCATAGGCACCTTCACCCCCGAGGACGGCTCGACCGTCGGCGTCGGCATGCCCGTGTCGATCAACTTCGACAAGCAGATCACCGACAAGGCCGCCGTCCAGAAGGGCGTCACGGTCACCTCCAGCAGCGGCCAGGAGGTCGCCTGCCACTGGTTCTCCACCCAGCGCATGGACTGCCGTCCCGAGACCTACTGGAAGGAGAACTCCACCGTCACGCTGAAGCTCGCGCTCGACGGTGTCGAGGGCGCCTCCGGGGTCTACGGCGTCCAGCAGAAGACGGTCACCTTCCACATCGGGCGCAACCAGATCTCCTACGTCGACGCCAAGACCAAGGAGATGAAGGTCACCGAGGACGGCAAGACCGTCAAGACCATCCCGATCTCGGCCGGTTCGCCGGAGCACACCACGTACGAAGGCATCATGGTGATGTCCGAGAAGTACAAGCAGACGCGTATGAACGGCACCACCGTCGGCTTCACCGACAACGACGGCAAGGCCGAGTACGACATCAAGGACGTCCCGCACGCCATCCGCCTCACCAACTCCGGCACCTTCCTGCACGGCAACTACTGGGGCGCCAAGTCCGTCTTCGGTTCCGTGAACACCAGCCACGGCTGTGTGGGCCTGTCCGACACCAAGGGCGCCAACGACACCACCACGCCGGCCTACTGGATGTACACGCACTCGATCGTCGGCGATGTCGTGGTCGTCTCCCACACCGGCGACAAGACCGTGGCCCCCGACAACGGCCTCAACGGCTGGAACATGAGCTGGGCCGAGTGGAAGGCCGGTTCGGCCGTCTGAGCCACCGCGCACCGTCCGCACGCCACACGGAAGGCGGCCGCCCCCCGGGGACGGCCGCCTTCCGCGTCCGGTCAACCGGTCCGACGCCCGCTGAGGTGACGGAGCGTCGGCTGCCGGAGCCCGGCCGGGTGTCCGCGTGGCGGACGGCGCTGACAGCCCGGTGCGGGGCTGTTCCTGGCCTGCGTACAGCCTTCTCATGCATCTCTTATTTAGGCCTTATCGAGCCATCACGGTGCGTCCCTACCGTGCGGTCATGTTCTTCACCTACCTGAGGCGCGAACTGCGCCGCCGCAGAAAGGCGGCTCTCGTCGTCGCCTCCGGCCTCGCGCTGGGCATCGCACTGGTCATCGTGGTCAACTCCGTGTCCAACGGCATGGGGAAGGCGCAGGACAAGGTCCTCCAGTCGCTGTACGGCCTGGGTACGGACATGACGGTCACCAAGGCCGCGTCGGCGTCCACGAGCGCCTCCCAGCGGCCCCGCTTCAACTTCGACGCCCAGAACAACGGCTCGTCGAGCACGCAGAGCAGTGACCGCGTCATGGTCCAGGGCTTCACCACCCTCGCCTCCACCACGGTCACCAAGGTCGGCGACCAGAAGGGCGTCGCGACCGCGGTCGGCGGGCTGAACCTCAACGTGGTCAAGATCAGCGGCCAGTTCACCCGGGGGCAGTTCCAGCAGAACCAGGGCTCCGGCGGCAACGGCAACGGCGGCGGCTTCGGCGGCGGTGGCGAAGGCCAGCCGCAGGGTGAGGTCAAGGGCGGCGGTGCCAACTTCGACGTCAACTCGTACACGGTCTACGGCACCGACGTCACCCAGACCGGGATCGGCCCGCTGACCTCGTCGAAGATCACCAGCGGCCGTACCTTCAAGACCACCGAGACGGACGCCAAGGTGCTGGTCGCCGACTCGGCGTACGCCAAGCAGAAGAAGTACAAGGTCGGTTCGACCGTCACCATCAACAAGGTCAAGTTCACGATCATCGGCATCGCGACGGCCGACAGCGGTGACGCGGCGGCCAACCTGTACATGCCGCTGAAGCAGGCGCAGACGCTCGCCGACGAGAAGAACAAGGTCACCACGATCTACGTCAAGGCGACCGACTCCAAGCAGATCTCCTCGGTGAAGAAGACCATCCAGAGCAACGTCTCGGGCACCACGGTCACCACCTCCGCCGACCTCGCGGACACGGTCTCCGGCTCGCTGTCCACGGCGTCCTCGCTCGCCACCAACGTCGGCAAGTGGCTGTCCATCGCGGTGCTCGTGGCGGCGTTCCTGGTCGCCGGCCTGCTCACCTCCTCGGCGGTCTCCCGCCGCGTCCGTGAGTTCGGCACGCTGAAGGCGCTGGGCTGGAAGTCCGGCCGGGTCACCCGGCAGGTCATCGGCGAGGCCATGGTCAACGGTCTGGTCGGCGGTGCGCTCGGTATCGCGCTCGGCCTGGCCGGCGCGTACGTCGTCACCTCGATCAGCCCCACGCTGGAGGCGTCCCTCGGCAGCGGCGGTGGCGGTGGTGGCGGCACCGGTGGTGGCGGCACCGGTGGTGGCGGGTTCGGCGGTGGTGGCGGCGGCTTCGGCGGCGGTCCCGGCCGGCAGGCCGCCAAGACCCTGGAGGTCGCCCTCACGGCCCCGGTCAGCGTCACGACGATCGTCCTGGCGGTGGGCCTTGCGGTGGCCGGCGGCCTGATCGCGGGCGCGTTCGGCGGCTGGCGCGCGTCGAGGTTGCGGCCCGCGGACGCGCTGCGGCGGGTCGAGTAGCCGACGTCGGCTGTGGCTGGGGCGGGGGTGTCGCTCGCCCGCGCTTGCGGGGTGCCGCTGCGCCCACCCTCCCCCACGCTCGGCTTCGCTCGCGCGGGGGGACCCCCATCGCCCCTGCGGCACGCCTGCCCGCAGCCATGCAACTGACGCGACAGCAGCGCCCCGTAAGGGGCGCGGGGCTGAGTCGATGTGCGGCTCCGCCGGGTGGGCGCGACCAGCCCCCACCCACCCGCAGTCGACAACGCACCGCCCCACCACGAACCCCTCCCAGGAGCCACCATGTACGAACTCAGAAACGTCACCAAGCTCTACGCACGCGGCAAGGACATCGTCCGGGCCCTCGACGGGGTCGACCTCACCATCGCCGACGGCGACCGCCTGGTCATCCAGGGCCCCACCGGCGGCGGCAAGTCCACGCTGCTACAGATGCTGGGCGGACTGGACCGTCCGACCTCCGGCGAGGTCGTCCTCGACGGTACCGACCTGGCCAAGCTCTCCGAGGCGAAGCTCACGTCGGTCCGCAGCGCCGGCATCGGCTTCGTCTTCCAGTCGTTCAACCTGATCCCGACGCTCACCGCGCAGGAGAACGTCGAGACCGCCCTCGTCCCGCTCGGCGTCAAGACCAAGGAACGGCGTGAACGCGCCGCCGAGGCCCTGACGTCGGTCGGTCTCGGGGAGCGCCTCGGCCATCTGCCCGGCGAGATGTCCGGCGGCCAGCAGCAGCGCGTCGCCATCGCCCGGGCCCTGGTCAAGCAGCCCAAGGTGCTGCTCGCCGACGAGCCCACCGGCAACCTCGACGAGGGCATGCGCGACGAGATCATGGACGTACTGGACCGCATGTGGAAGGAGCACGGGCTGACCTTCATCATGGTCACCCACGACTCCGCGATCGCGAAGAAGGCCCCGCGCCTCGCGACCATCCGCAAGGGCAAGATCACCGTCAAGGAGAACGCGGGCGCATAACACCGCGGCGGCCCGTGCGACCGCGCGGTTGTGTAACGGTGTTCGCCCCGGCGGGTAACAGTTCTCACGTACTCCTCTCACCGGTCTCTCATCTATTGAGCCTGCTGATCACCCCCCGGCATACTCCGTGTTCCGGGGGGTTGACGCATGTGCGTACGAGGCTTTCCCCGGCCGGGTGAACGGGGAATTCACCCGGGACACCGTCTCCCAGGGGGAGTCTTGCGCAGACAAGTGAAAAGAGCCGCCGCGGCCACGGTGGCCACGGCGGCGGCCGTCGCGCTCGCCGCGGGCATGACCAGCCCGGCCTCGGCGAAGCCGGAACCGCGCGCCGCCACGGCCGCGGCCGCCGCGTCGCTCGCCGCCAAGCACCACGTCACCCTGATCACCGGTGACCGGGTCGCCCTCGACGCCAAGGGGCGCGTCGTCGGCCTGGAACGGGCCAGGGGACGCCAGCACATACCCTTCCGGATCAGCAAGGTCGGCGGGCACACCCTCGTCGTCCCGGGTGACGCCGTCCAGCTGGTGGCCTCCGGCAAGCTGGACCAACGGCTCTTCGACGTCACCGAGTTGAACAAGGCCGCGACCCGCAGGGCGCAGCAGAACGGCCTGAAGGTCATCGTCGG
This sequence comes from Streptomyces sp. NPDC086519, assembly GCF_040686075.1. Classification (NCBI taxonomy): domain Bacteria; kingdom Bacillati; phylum Actinomycetota; class Actinomycetes; order Kitasatosporales; family Streptomycetaceae; genus Streptomyces; species Streptomyces sp. NPDC086519. The sequence goes on along the minus strand of NZ_JBFBJL010000013.1, from coordinate 47,047 downwards.
CTACAGCGGTGCCGCCACCGCGACCAAGGCCGACGTCCGGGACGCGGGCACCCTGCGGCACAGCCTGAAGGCGCTGAACGCGGACGCCGTGCAGACCCCGGTCAAGGACACGCCGGAGCTGTGGGACGCCGTCACCAACGGGGACAAGGCGGCCTCCGGTATCGCGCACGTCTGGCTCGACGGCGTCCGCAAGGCCAGCCTGGACAAGTCCGTGCCGCAGATCGGCGCCCCCACGGCGTGGGCCGCCGGTTACAACGGCAAGGGCGTGAAGATCGCCGTCCTGGACACCGGTGTGGACACGACCCACCCGGACCTCAAGGACCAGGTGATCGCGTCCAAGAACTTCACCTCGGCCGCCGACGCCTCGGACCACTTCGGCCACGGCACGCACGTCGCGTCCATCGCGGCCGGTACCGGCGCCAAGTCGCACGGCAAGTACACGGGTGTCGCGCCCGGCGCGAAGATCCTCAACGGCAAGGTCCTGGACGACACCGGCTCCGGTGACGACTCCGGCATCCTCGCCGGCATGGAGTGGGCGGCGGCCGAGGGCGCCTCCGTCGTCAACCTCAGCCTCGGCGGGTACGACACCCCGGAGATCGACCCGCTGGAAGCGGAGGTCAACAAGCTCTCCGAGCAGAAGGGCATCCTGTTCGCGATCGCCGCGGGCAACGAGGGCCCCGAGTCGATCGGTTCGCCGGGCAGCGCGGCCGACGCGCTCACCGTCGGCGCCGTCGACGGCAACGACAAGCTGGCCGACTTCTCCTCCACCGGTCCCGCCGCCGACGGCTCCATCAAGCCGGACGTCACCGCGCCCGGCGTCGACATCACCGCGGCCGCGGCCAAGGGCAGCGTCATCGACCAGGAGGTCGGCGAGAACCCGCCCGGCTACCTGACCATCTCCGGTACCTCGATGGCCACCCCGCATGTCGCGGGCGCCGCCGCCATCCTCAAGCAGGAACACCCCGACTGGGGCTTCCAGGAGCTGAAGGCGGCCCTGACCGGATCCGCGAAGGGCGGCAAGTACACGCCGTTCGAGCAGGGTACGGGCCGGATCGCCGTCGACAAGGCCATCAAGCAGACCGTCATCGCCGACCCGTCGTCGGTGAACTTCGGTGTGCAGCAGTGGCCGCACACCGACGACACCCCGGTCACCAAGCAGCTGACCTACCGCAACCTCGGCACCAAGGACGTCACCCTCAGCCTCGCGGCGACGGCCACCGACCCCAAGGGCGCGGCGGCCCCGGCCGGCTTCTTCACGCTGGGCGCGACCAAGGTGACCGTCCCGGCGGGCGGCAAGGCCACCGTCGACCTCACCGTCAACACCAAGCTGGGTGGCACCCTCGACGGCGCCTACTCGGCGTACGTGACGGCGACCGGCGGCGGCCAGAGCGTGCGCACGGCGGCCGCGGTCCAGCGTGAGGTGCAGTCGTACAGCGTCACCGTCAAGCACATCGGACGCGACGGCAACCCGACCGGTGTCTACAGCACCGACCTGACGGGCTACTCGGGCCTCGGCAACGGCCGCGACTACGTCGTGCCGGTCTCCGACACCGGGACCGCCACATTCCGGGTGCCGAAGGGCACGTACCTGCTCGACGCCTGGATCGCCAAGGACTTCACCACCTTCGACGGCGGCATCGACTGGCTGGTCAACCCGAAGCTGAGCGTCACCAAGGACCTCACGCTCACCGTCGACGCCCGCACCACCAAGTCCGCCGACATCACCGTGCCGGACGCCCAGGCCACCCCGCACTCGGCGACCGTCGACTACATGTACGAGCCGGCCGGCATCGGGTTCGGCATCGGCTTCGACACCTTCGACAAGATCCGGGTCGCACCGCTGGGCGGCGAGGTCGCGAGCGGTCTGACCCAGACCTGGAGCGGCCAGTTCACCAAGGGCGCCGACGAGGAGTACGACGTCGCCACCAGCGCCCAGGTCAAGAAGCTCCAGGGCGACAAGGTCCGGCACTTCAAGGCGAGCGAGCTCGCCACGGTCAAGAACTCCGTGGGCGCCTCGGCCTCCCACAAGACCGGCTCGGTCGCCCCGTGGGGCATCGTCGGCGACGACCTCGTCATGGGCGACGCGGTGGAGCAGAAGCTGCCCGGCACCCGCACCTTCCACCTCTCCACCGCCGACGGCGCCCAGTGGGCCTTCGACGTCACCCAGTACAGCGGCCACGACGCCCAGGGCCTGCCGATCGCCGACGCCTTCTACACGGTGGACGCCGGGAAGGCGTACAAGGCCGGCCAGTCCTACCGGAACACCTTCAACACGGCCGTCTTCGGTCCGCACCTGAGCAGCCAGTACGGTCTGTTCCGGACCGACAACCAGATCTTCGGCGTGGTTCCGCTGTTCTCCGACAGCGCCAAGCACCCCGGGTCCTCCGCCTTCCTCTCGGTGAACACCACCCTGTACCGCAACGGCACCAAGGTGGGCTCCAACCAGGACCCGCTCTTCGGCGACGGCGTGTTCACGGTGCCGTCCGGTGACGCCGAGTACAAGCTGACCACCTCGGTCATCCGCTCGGTCAAGGTCGCCGCCGCCTCCACCCGGATCGACGCGAGCTGGACCTTCCACTCGAAGAAGCCCGGCAGCGGCAGCCCGCTGGCCCAGCTCCCGGCCTCCACTGTCCACTTCGGCGCCCAGACCGGCCTGGACAGCCGCGTCGAGGCGGGCAAGACCGTCACCTTCCCGGTCACCGTCGAGGGCGCGGCCGCGGGCCGCAACCTCAAGTCCCTCACGGTCTACGTGTCCTACGACTACGGCCAGACCTGGAAGAAGCTGACGGTGAGCCACGGCAAGATCACCGTCAAGAACCCGGCCAAGGGCAAGGCCATCTCGTTCCACGCCAAGATCGCCGACAAGAAGGGCAACAAGTCGACGATCTCCATCTACAACGCGTACTACGCCAAGTGAGCCGTAGCCGCTGAGTAGCACCCAGCGAGCGGCCCGCCGGAAGCGCGGCTTCCGGCGGGCCGTTCTCCATGCCCGTGCTCAGGGCGCCGGGGTGACCCGGCTGGCGTCCGTGCCCCAGCTGGCCAGCAGGCGCAGCGCCTCGGCCGACGCCGACCCCGGCTCCGCGTGGTACGTGACCAGGGCCTGGTCCAGGTCACCGGCCATGCGGAACGACTCGTAGTGCAGGAACAGCTCACCCACCAGCGGGTGCTGCATCCGCTTCACCCCGTACGACTTCTCCTTGACGTCGTGGGTCGCCCACAGCCGGCGGAACTCCTCGCTCTTGACCGAGAGCTCGCCGACCAGCGCGGACAGCCGGGTGTCGTCGGGATAGCAGCCCGCGTCCATCCGCAGCTGGCACACGATGTCGATCGCCTTCTGCTCCCACTCCACGAACAGCTCGCGGTAGTCGGGCCGCAGAAACGTCAGCCGCGCCCAGTTGCGCTCCGCCGCCGGCAGCTCCGCCCAGTCGCCGAAGACCGCCGCCGCCATCCGGTTCCACGCCAGGATCTCCGAGCGCCGCCCCACGATGTACGCCGGCACGCTCTCCATCGAGTCCAGCAGCTGCCCCAGCGACGCCCGCACCTGCTGGGGTCGCGCCGACGCCTTCTTCTTGTGCTGCTTGCCCTTGGCGAGATGCGTGAGATGCGCGTGCTCCGCGTCGGTGAGCCGCAGTGCGCGGGCGATCGAGTCCAGCACCTCCGCCGACACGTTCTGCCCGTTGCCCTGCTCCAGGCGCGTGTAGTACGCCACCGACACCCCGGCCAGCTGCGCCAGCTCCTCGCGCCGCAGCCCCGGCACCCTGCGGTGCCGCCCGAAGTCCGGCAGCCCCACGTCCGAGGGGCGCAGCCGGGCCCGCCGGGTGCGCAGGAACTCGCTGAGCTCGGCACGCCGGTCCAGCGGCGCGGAGGGGGAGGCGGGGGGCAGGGGCCGGTCTTCCATACCTCCAGTATTCACGGTCGTACGCACCGGAACCTGACCCCGCCAGTGGTAGGCACGGCAGACGTACGCAGAGGCGGGGGCTGGGTGGCGGACGTAGCGTGGGGGAGTCTGGAAAGGCGCCCGGGACGGAAGAAGGCAGCCGGGCGCGAAGGACATCCTTAGGAGAACCCCCCTCATGACCACTGTTGCTGCTTATGCCGCGCCCGCCGCGAAGGCCCCGCTGGAGCGGACCACGATCGAGCGGCGCGCGGTCGGCGAGTTCGACGTCCTCATCGACATCGAGTTCGCCGGTATCTGTCACTCCGACATCCACCAGGCCCGCGAGGGCTGGGGTACGGCGATCTTCCCGATGGTGCCCGGTCACGAGATCGCCGGCGTCGTCTCGGAGGTCGGCCCGGGTGTCACGAAGTACGCGGTGGGGGACCGGGTGGGCGTCGGCTGCATGGTCGACTCCTGCCGCGTGTGCGACAACTGCAAGGCCGGTCTCCAGCAGTACTGCACCGGCGGCGGCCCGACCTGGACGTACAACGCCGTCGGCAAGGACGGGCAGCCCACCTACGGCGGCTACGCGCAGAAGATCGTCGTCGACGAGAACTACGTCGTCCGCATCCCGGACGGCCTTCCCCTCGACGTCGCCGCCCCCCTCCTGTGCGCCGGCGTCACCACCTACTCCCCGCTGAAGCACTGGAACGCCGGTCCCGGCAAGAAGGTCGCGGTCGTCGGTCTCGGCGGTCTGGGCCACATGGGCGTGAAGATCGCCGCCGCCCTGGGCGCGGAGGTCACCGTCCTGTCCCAGACGCTCCGCAAGAAGGACGACGGCCTGAAGCTGGGCGCGACGCACTACCACGCGACCAGCGACCCGCAGACCTTCCAGGACCTCAAGGGCACCTTCGACATCATCCTCAACACGGTGTCGGCGCCGCTCGACTTCGACGCCTACCTGTCGCTGCTGCGCACCGACGGCGCGATGGTGAACGTCGGCATCCCGGAGGAGCCGGTCCGCGTCCTCCTCTCCTCCGTCTTCGGCCACCGCCGCGTGCTGAGCAGCTCCAACATCGGTGGTATCCCGGAGACCCAGGAGATGCTCGACTTCTGCGCCGAGCACCGCCTGGGCGCCGAGATCGAGCTCATCAGCGCCGACCAGATCAACGAGGCGTACGACCGGGTCGTGCGCAGCGACGTCCACTACCGCTTCGTGATCGACACGGCGACGATCTGAGTCACTCGCGTCTGCCGGGCGGACACGGCGGACAGGGGCCGCCGGGCAGGGCGGACAGGGACCGCCGGCCAGGAAGGCCGGCGGTCGCCTGACTCCGACGAGCACCAGCCAAGGCCGGCCTTACCTTGGCTGGTGCCGGGGTTACGTTGGACGGGAGGAGGTCCCACGATGACCGTGAATCTGAACCACACCATCGTCGCCGCACACGACAAGCACGCGTCGGCCAGGTTCCTCGCCGACATCCTCGGCCTACAGGTGAGCCCGGAATACGGCCCGTTCGTCCCGGTCGCACTGCCGAACGGCGTCACCCTCGACTACCTGGACACCCCCGGGAGGATCCCGCCGCAGCACTACGCCTTCCTGGTCTCCGAGGACGACTTCGACGAGATCTTCACCCGGGTCCGGGAGGCCGGCCTCAGCTACTGGGCCGACCCGTCCCACAGCCGTCCCGGCGAGATCAACACCAACGACGGCGGCCGCGGCGCCTACTTCGACGACCCCGACGGCCACCGCCTGGAGATCCTCACCCGCCCCTACGGCAGCGGCGGCTGACCCACCGGGACGGACTCGCCGGGCGCGTACGACCGTACGACCGCACCCGCCCCGCCACCGGTACCCGCGTCGCCGGTACCCGCGTCGCCGTCGTCCGCCGGCCGTACGACATGGACGCGCCCGCGGCCGCCGACCCGGCCCCGCCCGTCCGCCACCTCCAGCACGGTGTTCTCGTCGACCGCCACGCCGTACGGCACCGACCCGCGGGCCACGGCCGCGACCAGCCGCCCCAGCGTGCCCCACTGGGCCGCGTGCACGTCCACCGCGAAGGGGACCAGACCGAGGCCCGGCCGGACCTCGACCTCTTCCAGGTCCTCGGAGGTGTCCGGCGGGCAGACCGGGACACCGTCCGTCAGCCAGCCGCCGACCACGGCCCGCCGCGCGGCGAGCGCGGCACCGGCGGAGAACCCGGCGTACGGGATGCCGCGCTCGGCGAGCAGCCCGGTCAGCCGCTCGGCATCCGCCGCGAACGCGTCCTGGTACGCGGGCGTGAGCCCACCGCACACCAGCAGCCCGTGCACGCCGTCCGCCGACGAGGCGTTCTTCAGCAGGTCGTCCGGCTCGAACCGCTCGCCGAGCGGCACCAGCAACGGCACCGGCACACCCGCTCCGGCCCCCGCGCTCCGCAACGCCTCCGCGTACCGCTCGAACTGCTTCTCGCCGTCCCCCTCGTCGACGATCACGCATCCGACCCGGCGGCCCTCACCCACGGCCCGCAGGAACGGCCTGTACACCTCGGGCGCGTCCCAGCCCCCACCGATGAGGAAGACCCCACCGTTCATTACCTCTCCTCCTTCTCCTCGGTCTCCGTGCCGCTCAGGCCCGCAGTCCCTTGATCCCGTCCTGGGCGGCCATGACCAGCTCGATGCCCCGGTTGTCGGCGGCGGGCTCGCGCATCTGGTTCGTCACGTACGCCATCGCCAGCCGCTCGTCGGGGTCGACCCAGACGAGCGCGCCGCCCCAGCCGCCCCAGCCGAGGGCGCTGCCGAAGAGGCCGTAGCCGAGGCCGTAGCGGGCCGGCATGCCGAGGACGCGGTCCTCGCCCTCGAACTGCACCTGCCGCGCCCGCTCACACCCCTCGGGGGACAGCACCCGTACCCCGCCGACGGTTCCGCCGCAGGCCAGCAGCGACTGGACGAGGGCGACCGAGCGGGAATTGCCGTAGCCGCTCGCCGCGGGGATCTGCGCGCGGCGCCAGGCGAGGCTGTTGCCGTCCCGGACCCGGAGGGCGGTGGCACGGGTGGGGGCCGCGTCCCGGCCCGGCGCGGCGGCCGTGTACTCCTCGTCCTTGCCCGGCGGCGGCACGGTCGGCGCCACCCGCCGGTCGTCCTCGGGGCCGAGGCCGATGTGGAAGTCCGCGCCCAGCGGCCCGGCCACCTCCGCGGCGAAATACTCGCCCACGCTCAGCCCGGTGATCCGGCGCAGCACCTCACCGACCAGAAAGCCCTGGGTGAGCGAGTGGTACCCGGCCGCGGTCCCCGGCTCCCACTGCGGGGCCTGCCCGGCGAGCCGGCCCGTGGCGGTCGCCCAGTCGTACAGCTCCTCGACCGGCCCCTCCCAGTCGGGCAGCCCGGCGGTGTGCGACAGCAGATGCCGCACCAGCACGTTCTGCTTGCCGGCCGCGGCGAACTCGGGCCAGTACCGCGCGACCGGCGCGTCCGGGTCCAGGCCGCCCCGGTCGATCAGGACGAGCGCGCACAGCGCGGTCATCGTCTTGGTCACGGAGAACACGTTGACGATCGTGTCCCGCTCCCAGGCCCGGCCCCGCCCGGCGTCGGCGAACCCGCCCCACACGTCCACCACCGGCTCCCCGTCCACGAAGACGGACACGGCACCTCCCACGTCGCCGTCGTCGAGCAGCGCGGCGAGGGCGGTGGGCACGGCGGTGAACAGCTCGTCGTAGGAGCCATGGATGTCGGCCATGTAGGCCATTCAGCCCGCGGGGGCGGGCCGCGGCAACCGAATATCCGCCCCGGAAGGCCGGCGACGTTGTCCGGTCCGGGGTCTCCGGCCCCGGCGGCGGACCCGCAGCCGCCCCCCTGACCCGGGCAGCGCCCGGCTGGACAGGCACGGCGCGTGGAATCGCCGGAGGCCCCCACGCGTTGAGGGGGGTGGCACCGGAAGACGACGGTGTGCGGGCCGAGAAGCCCGAGTCACCCGGCCGAGAGTATGGGCCGACGAGTATTGGAGGGGCCGCGATGACTGCGCAGACGCAGCGGGCCGTGCTGGCGGGCGGATGTTTCTGGGGGATGCAGGACCTGATCCGCCGGCTCCCGGGCGTGACGGCGACCCGGGTGGGTTACACCGGGGGCGACGTGCCGAACGCGACGTACCGCAACCACGGCACGCACGCGGAGGCCATCGAGATCCTTTTCGACCCCGAGAAGACGGACTACCGCGCTCTCCTGGAGTTCTTCTTCCAGATCCACGACCCGAGCACCAGGAACCGCCAGGGCAACGACATCGGCCTCAGCTACCGGTCGGCGATCTACTACGTGGACGACGAGCAGAAGCGGATCGCCGAGGACACCATCGCGGACGTGGACGCCTCCGGCCTGTGGCCGGGCAAGGTGGTCACCGAGGTGGAGCCGGTCGGCCCCTTCTGGGAGGCCGAGCCCGAGCACCAGGACTACCTGGAGCGCTACCCGGACGGCTACACCTGCCACTTCCCCCGCCCGGGCTGGAAGCTGCCCGCCCGCGCGGAGGGCTGACCGCGAGGCGGCCCGGCGAACGGCGGAGCCCCACGACCGCGGCTCCGCGCCCGGGCCGCGACTCTGAACCGGGCCGCGGCTCCGTGACGGGGGTGTGGTTCTGAGTCCGGCGGTGGCTCCGTGGCTCTGGGCCGGGCGGTGGCTCGGCGACTGGGCGGCGGGTTCGCGACCGGGCCGTGGCCCGACCCGGCGCGGGTCCCCGAGGCACCCGCTTGGGACACTGTCGTCATGGACACCACACCCGAGCAGATCAGCGCCCGGACAGCGGCCGCCTGGACGGTCGCACTGGCGGTCCTCGGAGGATTCACCGGCTACGCATGGGACGGCCCCTTCCTCGCCGTCACCTGTGCCCTTTCCCTGGCGGGCGGCGGTGCTGTCGGCACTGTCCTGTCCCGCCGCCGGATCATGACGGCCGTCCAGGAGGGCCAGGGCAAGGCCGCCGCGCACGGATACGCCGACGGAGTCGCGGACATGATGGTGCTCGGGATATCGGCGTACAGGGCCGCCGTCTTCCCGCTGTCCGGCCCCGACGCGGTGGACGCAGCCGAACGCGTGGCGCGCCGCAAGGCCGCCTACCGCCTGACCGCCGCCGACGGCCTCCCCCACCAGATCCGCGAGGCCGCGGCCGCCGCCCTCGAGGCGATCGACGACAGGGACGGCCACGGGACCCGGTCCGCCATGGCGGACCTCATGGAGGCTGTCCGGAAGCACCGTCCGACCCTGTGAACGACAGTCGTATGGGGCCGCCGAGTCGACCACTGGTGGTGCGCGGAAGAGGACTCGGTGGACGACGAGCTTCGAGGACCGCCGCGAGACCGAGCGCGGCCGACGGTTCGACGACGAGGCCGGCGTGGTCGAGGAGCATCCGCATGCCGGTGACGATCGAGGCCTCCCGCACCAGGACGGCGTCGGCGATGGTGCCGACCGGCCCGGTGGTGGCCCCCGACCCGGCCCTGCGCCCATGGCCGGCACGGGTCAGAGCCGGCTGTACTTGTCGATGTCCTCGGTGAACTCCTCGATCGTGTGCGGGGTGAGGGTCGGCCGGGTGTCACCGATGGCGGTCATGTAGTCCTCGGTGGTGGCCGCTCGCCCTTGGCGATGCGTGACCTCGTATTCGAAGGCTGCCTGGGCGCCCTTGCGGGCGGCGAATTCGATGTCGGCGGGGGTGAACAGCTCGCTGGCCTCGACCAGTCGGCCGAGATCCACCGAGTCGGCCGAGGCTCTGAGATAGCGGGCCCAGATCGCCGCGCGGGCGGTGGGATTCGGCGGGCCGATGGGGATGACGTAGTCGAACCGGCCCGGTCGCAGGAACGCCGCGTCCAGGGAGCGCACCGAGTTGGTGGCACAGGCCAGCAGCCGCGCGTCGTGCTCGCGGAAGACGGGGATGAGCTTGAGCAGTTCGTTGGTCACCCCGTGCCCGGGGTCGACCGCCTTCCCGGAGCGCACACCGGCGATCTCCTCGACCTCGTCGATGAAGAGCAGCACGGAGTCCAGTTCCGCCAAGTCCGCGAAGGCCTCCCGCAGCGCCACGGCCAGTCCCTCGTTCGTGTCGGCCGCGAGCCGGGAGGGGAAGAGCTCCACGAACGGCCAGCCGAGCCGCGAGGCCACTGCCTTGGCGAAACTGGTCTTTCCGGTGCCGGGCGGCCCGAACAGGATGATCGACTTGGGCGGGGCGACGCCGTAGCGCTCCGCCAGCGCCGGCTCGGTCAGCGGCAGTACGACACGGCGCTCGACGATCTCCTTCTCCCGCTCCATGCCGGCCATGGCGTCCCAGAGCCCCTCGGGCAGCAGGCGCCCGCCCAGCGCGGCGAGGACGTCGGCGTTGGCGGCTCCGGGCGGTTCCAGCTTCTCGTAGTAGGTCAGGTCGGCGCGGGAGTGGTAGCCGGAGTTCTCCAGCGCCTTCGTCCCGGCGGCACCGGGAGGCAGCAGGGCGCTGACGTGGCGTACCCCCAGTGCCCGCAGCCGCCGTTCCAGCTCGGTGAGGAGCGCGCTGCCGATCCCGCGCTCGCGCCATCGTGAGGCGAGCGCCACCAGCAGGATCCATCCCCGCTTGTCGTGAGCCTGTGCCACGGCCATGCCCACCAGTTGGTCACCGACCACCGCGACCACCGCCGTCTGACCCGTCTTCGCCGCGGCCATCACCTCGGAGACCGGAAACACCCGGTGCTCGTCGGCCTGGCGGCTCTGGTCCCAGATCTGAATGGCCTGGTCGAGATCGTCGTCGTGATAGTCACGCAGATGCCAAGCGGGCATCGCCACCACCTCACGGGCGCGGAATTCCCATTGTCGCCTATGGGGGGCTTTGTAGCGAACTCGGCCGGCGCTCCTGCGCGCCTGGACGAGGGTCCGGCCGCCACGTGCTCAGCCTTCTACGGGGCCACGCCGATGCGGCGGGCCTGCGTCGTCGCGTCACCCTCAGGCCGGGGCCCGCGCCGGTCTCCGGGATTCCCTCCGGCGCGGACGCGGAGGAGCGGCCGTCGATGACGGGGCTGACATCGGGCAACAAGCCCAAATTCAGGGCGACTTCTGCTTGCCAGGCAACCTGAGCCGACTTCTCGCACTGTTCACAGATGACACACAGGCACCTCCTCGCGTGCCTGCACGACGTGCACTGCTCGTCCCGACCAGACGCAGAAAGAGCACCCATGACCAGACACCACCCCAATGCCGTACGGCGTTCGGCGATCACTGCCGCTGCCGTCCTGACCGCCGTTGCCGCCGGCACTCTCGCCGCGCCCGGCGCCGGGGCGGCGACCCCGGCGGGTACACCGAAACTCCAGCTGATCGCCGCTTCCCCCTCGGTGACAGTCGACCGATGGGACGGCGAGCCGGGGGTCTACCTGGACCTCGGCACCTACATCACGGTCGACGGGGGACCACTCGAACTGCGGGTGAAGCGCAAGTCCTACAACGACCCCGTCGTCGCGTCGCAGGTGATCCGCTCCGGTGGCCGGACGCTGACCAGGACCCTGCCGAAGGGCCTGGTGACGGACTTCTCGGGTCTGCCGGGCTTCCTCAACGTCACCATCAGCGACGCGTCGGGCGCGAAGGTGGCCGACACCACGCAGTCGTTCTGCCCCAACAACCGGGCGGGCCGGATCCGGCCGGACGCCGCGGCCACCTCGAAGTACCCCGACGGCTGCTCGGACAACCCGTTCACGCTCGGCGGGGTGTGGGGGGTCGACAAGGGCTGGGCGGCTGCCACGTCCCAGGGCTTCCGCGACAACAACCCGATCGACCTGCCGGCCGGCGTCTACACCGCGAAGGTGTCGGTGGCGAAGAAGTACCGCGCCCTGTTCGGCATGCCGGACAAGACCCAGACCATCAAGGTGACGGTCCGCGCGCAGACCTCTGGCGGGGGCCAGGGGCTCACTGGTCTCGGGCGCGGGCAGAAGAACGTGTCGAAGAGCCCGAAGCCGGCGGCCACCCGCCCGGCCGGCAAGGCGGCCGTCCCCGCCGACGCGCCCAAGCCCGACCTGCGTGCCCTCCCCGCGTACGGCATCGCGATCACCGACGGCGGCGGGGAGGGAGCCGCCCCGGGCAAGGACTACCTCGCCTTCAGCGCCACCGTCTGGAACGGCGGCCCCTCGCCGCTGGTCGTGGACGGGTTCCGTAAGCCCGGCGCGGAGAAGATGGACGCGTACCAGTACTTCTACGACAGCAAGGGCAAGCAGATCGGGTACACGCCCACCGGCACCATGGAGTGGGACCCGCGGGAGGGCCACCAGCATTGGCACTTCAGCGACTTCGCCAGCTACCGGCTGCTCGGCGCGGACAAGAAGGAGATCGTCCGCAGTGGCAAGGAGGCGTTCTGCCTGGCCAACACCGACGCCATCGACTACACCGTGAAGAACGCCAACTGGCACCCGTACAACACCGACCTTGCCACCGCCTGCGGTGAGGAGACCTCCATCTCGGTGCGCGAGGTGCTCGACGTCGGAAACGGCGACACCTACAGCCAGTACCGGCCCGGTCAGTCCTTCGACGTCACGAACCTGCCGAACGGGACCTACTACATCCAGGTCATCGCCAACCCTGACAACCGGCTCAAGGAGCAGAGCAAGACCAACAACGTCACGTACCGCAAGGTCGTCCTCGGCGGCACGCCGGGGGCCCGTACGGTGACCGTCCCGAAGTACGGCGTCATCGACGCCCCCTGACCGCTTGGCGGGCGGGGGCAGACGCCTCCGCCCGCTCACCAGCACGACGCCGGAAGGGGGCGTACCTGCTGACCGAGTGGGCGAGGGAGAACGGCGACGCGGTGCTCGATGCACCCGACGCCGATTCCGAGCCCGTCGCCCCTGGCGGCTGAGGCCCCGCCAGGGGACGGCCCCGGATTCCGTTCGCGTCGGCGGGCGGGTCAGGCCGGCTGTGGGCTCGGTGGCAGCAGGGCTCGTAGCGGGCCGGTGTCGGGGCGGTCGGCCAGCGCGGCGGCCACCGCGGCGTGGAACGCGGCCTCCGTGCCCGCCTCGCCGTCGAGGTCGGACGCGGAACCGGGCAGCCGTACCGCCGCCGGCCGCGACCAGGAGAACTCCCAGTTCAACAGGGACCGCGCGCTGAACTCGGCCAGCACCATGCTCCGCAGCGAGTCCCGCAGCACCGGCCGCACGGACTCCCGGAACACCGGATCTGGTGCCGTCGCCGCCTGCCCGGACAGCGGCAGTCGCTGCGCCAGCTGCCACAGCCGGCCGTCGTCGATCACCCCGAGCAGCGCGGACAGCGTCGGCCGGTCGCCGGTGTGCAGGGCGAGCGCCCGGTGCAGCGGGGTGTCGAGTGAGGCCAGCCCCGCCGCCATCGACGAGTTCAGCAACTGCTCCCAGTCCCCGGCGCGCTCGAACTGCCGTACGTCGTCGGTCAGCACCGCGTCCTCCAGCGCCGCCAGGGTCCGGTCCGGGTCGGCGAGCAGCGCGAGGGCCGGGCCGGCGTCCTGCGTGCCGCGCCCGTCGGCGGGCAGTGCCTCGATCCGCCGCACCCGGTCGGCGATCGGCGGATGCGAGTCGTACGGCGACGCCGGCTCCGTCGGCAGCTCCTCCCGCAGTCCCGCCAGCTCCGCCTCGCGTGCCGTCAGCATCCGGCCGAAGCCGCCGAAGAACTGCCCGCGCGGCGGCAGTTGCCGGGCCGTGAGGCCCAGCATCGCGTACGAGTCGAGGTAGAAGCCGTGGGCAGCGGAGAGGACCTGGATCTCGCGGAGCGCGGAGGCGGTCGCGTCCCGGCCGGCGATCCGCGCGGCGGTCAGGTCGGCGGCGTACTCCTGCGCGCGGGCCGTCGACAGCGTGGCCCGCATGTAGAGCTTCGCGTACGCCGTGTAGAGCGCCGCCATCAGCCGGTACGTGATCCCGGCGCCGGCGGTGTCGATCTCCTTGGTCCGCCTGCCCTTCGCGGTCCGCCGGGCGGCGGCCTTCTCCTGCCGGGCGCGCTCGGCCGCCGCCGTGCTGTCGGCCCGCGCGTGGAAGTGCCCTACGGTCCGACCGATCTGCACCCGGCCGCGCACGGCGAGCGCCGACAGCCGGGTGTCTCCGCCGGTGAAATGGCCGTACTCATGGGCGAGTACGGCCTTCAGCCGGGCCTCGGTCAGCCCGGTCAGCAGCGGCACGCCCAGGTAGAGGCGGCGGGGGCCGGGGCGGAGGCCGAGCAGCCGGGGCTGCTCGCTGACCGCCGCGTTGACGTCCCCGGTGAGCACGACAGCGTCCGGCGCGCGGGTGCCCGTGGCCGCCGCGAGCTCCCGCAGCAGGGCCCACAACCGGGGCTCGTCGGCCGCCGTGACCGGGAGGCCGGGCGGAGCCTCGCCCTCGGGGGTCCGCAGCATGAACATGCCCCTGACGACCGGGACCGCCAGCAGCAGGGAGACGATCACGATCTTCCCGGCGAAGGCGTCGGGCGCCCACTCCACCGCCACCACGTCGACGACGGCCGCCACCGCCAGCAGGACGAGGCTCAGCAGGTAGAAACCACAGAGCAGGACAAGGGCGCGCAGCGCCCGCAGAGTTGCGCCCATCGGGCAGATCCCCCCACAGGTCCCCGGGGAACGGGGAACCGACAACGACACGGAGAACGAACGGGAACGCGGGGGGATGCGGAGCCGGTCAGGCGCCCTCGGTGGTCCGCGCCCGAAGGGGCGCGGGGAGCTGCGCGGCCGGCCCCCACCGGCCCGCGGCCGACACGCGACGTGTCTTCTCGCCGGCCCCCTCAGCTGTGCAGCGTCGCCGGGCTGCCCCCGTTCGCCTCGTAGCCCGCCACCGCCAGCGCGCGGTAGAGGGCGAACTCGGCCGCCGGGTTCGCGGACAGCGTCCAGGGCAGGGCCCCCACATGCCCGTCGACGTGTATCAGCTCGGCCATGGCCTCCGCCCAGCGCTCCGAGCGCACCAGGAAGAAGACCAGCAGATGCCGGACGTGCGCGAGCATCGGGTCGTCCTCGCGGGCCGAGTGCACCGCGTGCAGGGCGCCGTGGACGGCCTTGGTGACGACCTCGCTCTGGTAGAAGCTCGCCACCAGGTTGACCTCGGGAAGGTGCTCGAAGACCGCGAACAGCGGCATCGCGGCCAGCAGCGAGCCGCGCGGGGCGCGGGCGGCGGCGGCCTCGGCGAAGGAGTACGCCAGCTCGCGCGAGCCGTGCCACTTCTCGCACCAGTAGTGCAGCGCCGCCAGGTGCGCCCCCATGTGCGCGGGCGCGCGGTCCAGGATCTTCAGCCACAGCTGCTCGAACTCCGGCTGCGCGTAGTTCAGCCCGCGCGCCACCGACAGCTCGATGATGTACGGCACCGGGTCCCCGGGGGAGAGCAGCGCCGCCTGCCCGCAGGCGTCCCTGGCCTCCTCCATGATGATCCGGAAGTCGTCGGTGCCGGGCGTCGACGTCCGCCACGCCTGCTGGACCAGGAACTCCGCGTGCACGGCCGCACCGCCGGCGTCCTTGGGCTGCTCGGCCCGCCAGACCCGCAGCCACTGCCCGCCCGGTGTCTCGCTGACCCCGCCCGGCCGTTCCTGGAGCTCCAGCGCCGCCGCGCCGGCGAAGGCCTGCACGCGCTGCCAGCGCAGCTCGCCCGCGATCTCCGTGCCCGCGAGCAGCTGCGAGGCCGCGCGGTAGTCCTGGGTGCGCTGCACGACGTCCAGCACGTCCAGCAGGTCCTGGTCGGGGCCGGGCATGCGGATGTCCAGGTCCTCCTCGCGCACGAAACCGTAGTCCGCCGGGTCGGCGGCGTCCGGGTGGCTCGGGTGGACCTGCTCGATCATGCCGCGCCGCCGCCGCAGAACGGGGAGCAGCGCGAAGCTCAGCAGGAGCGCCGCCATCAGGGCCCAGAGAATCGCCATGCGTCAAGCGAACCAGACGGCGCCGGCAATTGGCCAACCGGTGCCCTGACCTGTGGACAACCGAAGCCCCCTGCTGTGGACAACGCGCCGGGGCCGTCGGAGCACTAGTCTCGTCAACCATGAGCGACAGGCACATCAGTCAGCACTTCGAGACGCTCGCCATCCACGCGGGCAACACGGCGGACCCCCTCACCGGTGCGGTCGTACCGCCGATCTACCAGGTCTCGACCTACAAGCAGGACGGCGTCGGCGGCCTGCGCGGCGGCTACGAGTACAGCCGCAGCGCCAACCCGACCAGGACCGCGCTGGAGGAGAACCTCGCCGCCCTGGAGGGCGGGCGGCGCGGGCTCGCCTTCGCGTCCGGGCTGGCGGCCGAGGACACCCTGCTGCGCACCCTGCTCAGCCCCGGAGACCACGTGGTCATCCCGAACGACGCCTACGGCGGCACGTTCCGGCTGTTCGCGAAGGTCGTCTCGCGGTGGGGTGTGGAGTGGTCCGTCGCCGACACCAGCGACCCGTCCGCCGTGCGGGCCGCGATCACCCCGCGGACCAAGGCGGTCTGGGTGGAGACCCCCTCCAACCCGCTGCTCGGCATCACCGACATCGCCGCCGTCGCCCAGGTCGCGCATGACGCGGGCGCCCGGCTCGTCGTCGACAACACCTTCGCCACGCCCTACCTCCAGCAGCCGCTCTCGCTCGGCGCGGACGTCGTCGTGCACTCCCTGACGAAGTACATGGGCGGTCACTCGGACGTGGTCGGCGGCGCGCTGATCGTGTCGGACCAGACGCTCGGGGAGGAGCTGGCCTACCACCAGAACGCGATGGGCGCGGTCGCCGGGCCGTTCGACTCGTGGCTGGTGCTGCGCGGCACCAAGACGCTCGCGGTCCGCATGGACCGGCACAGCGAGAACGCGACCAGGATCGCCGACATGCTGAGCCGGCACGCGCGCGTGACGCGGGTGCTCTACCCGGGTCTGCCCGAGCACCCGGGGCACGAGACCGCCGCCAAGCAGATGAAGGCGTTCGGCGGCATGGTGTCCTTCCAGGTCACGGGCGGCGAGGAGGCGGCCGTCGAGGTCTGCGACCGCGCCAAGGTGTTCACGCTCGGCGAGTCCCTCGGCGGCGTGGAGTCCCTGATCGAGCACCCGGGGCGCATGACGCACGCCTCGGCGGCCGGTTCCGCCCTGGAGGTGCCCGCCGACCTGGTGCGCCTGTCCGTGGGCATCGAGAACGTCGACGACCTGCTGGAAGACCTTCAGCAGGCCCTCGGCTGATCGTTCACCAGCCGACGATGGGCGGAGTCGTCGTGGACGGCGGCTCCACCCACGGGTGCACCGTCGCCGCCCAGATTGTGAACGCCACCGCCGCCGCGCACAGCAGCAGCCACAGCAGGCGGCGGGCCCGCCGCCTGCGCCGCAGCATCCGGCCGCCCCGGCGCAGGACCTCGCCGTAGAGGTCGGGCGGGACCGCAGGCGGCGTCCGTTCCATGATCCGCCGGGCGGCGGCCTCGCGTTCGAGACGGTTCACGACGGAGCCACCTTCGCCCCCAGCAGCCCGGTCGCCGTCGTCCGCGGCGGATGCAGCAGGGTCGCCGTCGCCCGGTCGCACAGGACGTGCACGCGCTCCGCGGGCATCCCGAGCAGCGCCGCCGTCTGCTCCTCGGCAACCCCCTCGTACAGCCGCAGCACCAGGATCAGACGCTCCCGGGGGGTGAGCACGGCGAGGGCGCTGCGCGGGTGCGGACGCGTGCGGCTGAACGGGCCGCCGTACTGGTGCCAGGCGGAGTTGGCGAAGCGCAGGGCGAGGTGCTGACGGGCCCGGTCGTACGGGTCCTCGCCGCGCAGCCGGTCCCAGCACGCGTACGTGTGCGCGAGCGCGAGGGCCAGCAGGCGTCGCGCGCGGGGGTTGGCGTCCGGCGCCTCGGCGGTCAGCAGGGTGGCGGCATGCAGCAGCCGTCCTGCCGCGCCCGCGACGAACGCCTCGAACTCCCGGGCCCGGCGGGCGTCCCGCAGCGCCTGCCGATCGCGCACCGTGCCTCCCCGACTGCGGGACCCCCTGACACGGATACGGCGGGGTCCGGTCTCATATGAGGCCAGGGGCGGGCCCACGGTCAAGAGCCGCGCGGCACACGCGCGTGCCGGATGTCCGGGCGGCATCGGGGCGTGCGTACCCGGGACGTCCGGGCGGCCCGGGGGAGTCCGGGCCCGGATCCTCAGGTGGCCGGATCCTCAGGCGCCTGGATCCTCAGGTGGCCGACGAGGTGTCCGCGGCCGGCGGCACCATCCGCGCGGACAGCGCGCAGTTGAAGCGGGTGAGCAGCGCGCAGAACGTCTCGCGTTCCGCCTGCTCCCAGTCCTGCGTCAGCTCCGCCATCAACTGGCGCCGCGAAGACCGCACTTCCTCCAGCCGCGACAGCCCGCGCGGGGACAGCTGGAGCACCACGGCCCGGCCGTCCTCGGGGTGCGAGGTGCGCTTGACGAGCCCGGTGTCGACCAGCGGCGCCACCTGCCGGGTGACCGTGGAAGAGTCGATCCCCATGCTCGCGGCGAGCGCCTTGACCCCCATGGGGCCTTCCTTGTCGAGACGGTTCAGCAGCAGGTACGCGGCGCGGTCCATGGAGTTGCGCACCTGGCCGACGCCGCCGAGCCGGGTCTGTTCGGCACGGCGGGCGAACACCGCCACCTCGTGCTGCAGCGTGTCGAGGAGACCGCTGTCACCGACGGTCGTCATGTCCATCGACATTTCAGGTGTTGTGGGCATGGCCGGGGGCTCACTTCATGAAGAGTGCTGTGGTGGGGGACAGAGTACGCGGACAGGGGGCGAGCCGTACCGGTGCTGTGCAAACCGGTCTCGGAGGTTGGTCACACCCGCGACTTCGGCCTGTGAACTGCGAGACTTGAGTCATGAGCTACAGCACGGCTGACTCCTTGCGTCACGTCACCCTCGACGACGTGCGCGGTGCCCAGAAGATGCTCGCGGGCGTGGCGCGGGTGACCGCGATGGAGGGCAGCAGGCATCTGTCCCAGCTGGCCGGCACGCCGGTGCACCTCAAGTGCGAGAACCTCCAGCGGACCGGTTCGTTCAAGCTGCGCGGTGCCTACGTCCGGATCGCCGGGCTGCTCCCGGAGGAGCGCGCCGCCGGGGTCGTGGCCGCGAGCGCCGGCAACCACGCGCAGGGGGTGGCGCTGGCCTCGTCGCTGCTGGGTGTGCGCTCGACGGTGTTCATGCCCAACGGCGCCCCGCTGCCCAAGATCAGCGCCACCCGGGAGTACGGCGCGGAGGTGCGGCTGCACGGTCAGGTGGTGGACGAGACGCTGGCCGCCGCCCAGGAGTACGCGGCGCGGACGGGCGCGGTGTTCATCCACCCCTTCGACCACCCGGACGTCATCGCAGGTCAGGGCACGGTCGGGCTGGAGATCCTCGACCAGTGCCCCGAGGTCGGCACGATCGTCGTCGGCGTGGGCGGCGGCGGGCTCGCGGCCGGGATCGCGGTCGCGGTGAAGGCGGTCAGGCCGGACGTGCGGATCGTCGGCGTCCAGGCGGCGGGCGCGGCCGCGTATCCGCCCTCGCTGGCGGCCGGGCACCCGGTCACGGTGGCGAACCCGGCGACGATGGCCGACGGCATCAAGGTCGGCCGGCCCGGTGACGTGCCGTTCGCGATCATCGAGGAGCTGGTCGACGAGGTCCGCACGGTCAGCGAGGACCAGCTGTCCGCCGCCCTGCTGCTGTGCCTGGAGCGGGCCAAGATGGTTGTGGAACCGGCCGGGGCCAGTCCGGTCGCGGCGCTGCTGGCCGAGCCCGGCGCCTTCGCCGGACCGGTCGTCGCCGTACTGTCCGGCGGGAACGTCGACCCGGTGCTGATGCAGCGGGTGCTGCGGCACGGCATGGCCGCGCAGGGCCGCTACCTGGCCGTACGGCTGCGGCTGACCGACCGGCCGGGCGCCCTCGCCACCCTGCTCGGGGTGCTGTCGGCGGTCGACGCCAACGTTCTCGACGTGAGCCACATCCGGACCGACCCCCGGCTCGGGCTCGCCGAGGCGGAGGTCGAACTCCACCTGGAGACCAAGGGCCCCGCCCACTGCGCGGAGGTCGGCCACTCCCTGCGCGAGGCCGGATACACGGTCATCGACTGAGCGCGGCGGCCGTCCCGGCGGAAGACGGCCAGGCCGGCGGCTTTCCCCTCACTCGTTCGGGGAAATCCGTCGACGGACGCGATACATCGCGTTATGGTGAGTCGCGTGGCCACCCCTGTTCCCGCCGTCGCGCCGGCGAAAACCCTAGGCGGACCGAGGGCCGCATCTCTAGCCTTTTCCGCAGCACCCCCGACGACGTGGAGATCCATATGCCAGGCGCCATCTATGCCGAAGGTCTGGTCAAGACCTTCGGCGACGTAAGGGCTTTGGACGGCGTCGACCTCGACGTTCCCGAAGGCACGGTCCTCGGCCTGCTCGGGCCGAACGGCGCGGGCAAGACGACGGCCGTCCGCTGCCTGACGACCCTGCTCCGCCCCGACAGCGGCAAGGCGGTCGTCGCGGGCATGGACGTGCTCAAGCAGCCGGACGCCGTACGCCGCTCCATCGGCCTGTCCGGACAGTTCGCGGCGGTCGACGAGTACCTCACCGGCCGGGAGAACCTGCAGATGGTCGGCCAGCTCTACCAGATGCGGGCCCGGCAGGCCAAGGCCCGCGCGGTCGAGCTGCTGGAGCAGTTCCACCTCACCGACGCCGCCGACCGCCCCACCAAGACCTACTCCGGCGGCATGCGCCGCCGCCTCGACCTGGCCGCCGCCCTCGTCGTCTCGCCGCCGGTGATGTTCATGGACGAGCCGACCACCGGCCTCGACCCCCGCAACCGCCAGCAGCTGTGGGAGGTCATCCAGCAACTGGTCTCCGGCGGTACGACGCTGCTGCTCACCACCCAGTACCTGGAGGAGGCCGACCACCTCGCCCACGACATCGCGGTCGTCGACCACGGCAAGGTCATCGCCCAGGGCACCTCCGACGAACTCAAGGCCCGCACCGGCGGCGAGCGCGTCGAGGTCGTGGTGCACGAGCGCGAGCACATCCGGACCGCCGCTGAGGTCCTCGGCGGCTTCGGCAAGGGCGACACCACCGTCGAGGAGCACACCCGCAAGCTCACCGTGCCCGTCACCGGCGGCGCCAAGCTGCTCGCCGAGGTGATCCGCGAGCTGGACTCCCGGGGCATCGAGATCGACGACATAGCCCTGCGCCGCCCCACCCTCGACGACGTCTTCCTGTCCCTGACCGGACACGTGGCCGAGGAGAAGGCCGAGGGCGCCGGCGAGCAGGGGACCAAGAAGAACACCCGCAAGGACAGCCGCAAGGAGACCGTGAAGTGAGCGCCGTGAACGACTCCATGGTCGTGGCCCGCAGAAACCTGATTCGCATGGGCCGGATTCCCGAGATGCTGATCTTCGGGCTGATCCAGCCGATCATGTTCGTGGTGCTGTTCACCTACGTGTTCGGCGGCTCGATCCAGGTCGGCTCGTCCAGCTCCACCCAGGCCTACCGCGAGTTCCTGATGGCCGGCATCTTCGCGCAGACCGTCACCTTCGCCACGGCGGGCGCCGGCGCCGGTATCGCCGACGACATGCACAAGGGCCTCATCGACCGCTTCCGCTCCCTGCCCATGGCACGCGGCGCGGTCCTGACCGGACGCACCCTCGCCGACCTGGTCCAGACGGCGCTCACGCTCGTCGTCCTGGCGGTCGTCGCCGTGATAGTCGGCTGGCGCACGCACGAGAACTTCGGCAAGGTGCTCGCCGGCTTCGGCCTGCTCCTGCTGCTCGGCTACGCGTTCTCGTGGATCGGCGCACTCATCGGACTGTCCGTGCGCACGCCCGAAGCGGCGACCTCGGGCGGCCTGATCTGGCTGTTCCCGCTGACGTTCATCTCGAACGCCTTCGTGGACGCGAACCACCTGCCGGCCTTCCTGCGCCACATCGCGGAGTGGAACCCCTTCAGCGCCACCGTGCAGGCGTGCCGCGAGCTGTTCGGCAACCTTCCGCCGGGCTTCAACGCGTCGAACGCCTGGCCCATGCAGCACCCCGTCTGGGCCTCGCTGATCTGGTCGGTCGTGATCATCCTGGCTTTCCGCACCCTCGCGGTCCGCAAGTACCGCCGGGCGGCCGGCTGACGGACCCCTCTCGTCGGTCGTGCGCCGGAGCAAGCCCTGGTCACCGCCGACAAAGGCCCCCGGCGTCCTGTGGTGTGGACGCCGGGGGCCTTTGTCTGTTCGGGTCAGCCCGAGTAGGGCTCGGCCTTCAGGATCCGCACCGAGGCCTTCTTGCCGTTCGGCAGCTCGTACTCCGCGTCCTCGCCCACCTTGTGGCCGATCACGCCCGTGCCCAGGGGGGACTGCGGGGAGTAGGTCTCGACGTCGGAGCTGGCGTATTCGCGCGAAGCCAGAAGGAAGGTCATGGTGTCGTCCTCGTCACCGTCGAAGGCGATGGTGACGACCATGCCGGGCGCGACGGCGCCGTCCGCGGACGCCGGGGCCTCGCCGACCTTGGCGTTCTCCAGAAGCTGGGTCAGCTGGCGCACACGGAGCTCCTGCTTGCCCTGCTCCTCCTTGGCCGCGTGGTACCCGCCGTTCTCGCGCAGGTCCCCCTCCTCGCGCGCGGCCGCGATCTTGGCGGCGATCTCCGTGCGCGCAGGACCAGACAGGTACTCCAGCTCGGCCCTGAGCTGGTTGTACGCCTCCTGGGTCAGCCAGGTGACGTTCTCGCTGGTCTGGGTCACAGGTGCTCCTCGTCGGTACTGGGAATACAAAGCATCGCCCTACCCAGAAGCATGTTCCTTCACGGAAGGGCGAAACCACGAGCCTAACAATTCAACGGCGGGAGGGGGAGGACATAAGCCATCAGAATCACGTCAACGCAGGTCAGCGCCTACGTATTCCGGCTGATGTCAGTCGGCGTGGCAGCCGAGCAGCTCCGCCGTGGTGCCCCGGGCCGTCGTACGGAGCGTGACCACCCGGTCGATCTCGGTCGCGGAACCGGTGAAGTGGAAGTCCGCCCGGCCCACCTCGGAACCGTCCGCAGCCTGGGAGCGCAGGGTGCAGTAGCCGGAGGCGCCGGCGTCCTTGTGGACCTCCAGATGCGCCTTGACCGCGTTGTCCGAGGCGTCGAAGGTGACGACCTGGGCGCTGATCTTGTTCTGTACCACGTAGTGGTAGGCCCAGTAGCCGACCAGGACGAGCAGCAGCGCGCCCAGCAGCGCGCCGGCGACCTTGAGCCTGCGGTCGGCGCGCTCGTCCGAGGTGCTGCCGTAACGGCCCTCGGGCAGCCGCGTACTCGCGGTACTCATGATCGTCCTCCTGGCAGGAACCGCTCCCCGGACCCGTCAGGAACCGGATCCCGGAATTATTCGCCCCCCGATTCGGTCACTATAGAAGCCTCCCGCCCGCCGCCCGACCACCACCCCTCAACGACGTCCTGCGGGACGACTCCTGCACACCGCTCCCGAGCTACCGGGGCGCCGACTTACCAAGGATTGAGTCTTGACTGACCAGTTGCGACTGATGGCCGTGCACGCCCACCCCGACGACGAGTCGAGCAAGGGCGCGGCGACCATGGCGAAGTACGTGTCCGAGGGGGTGGACGTGCTGGTCGTCACCTGCACGGGCGGGGAGCGCGGCTCCATCCTCAATCCCAAGTTGCAGGGCGACAAGTACATCGAGGAGCACATCCACGAGGTACGCAAGAAGGAGATGGACGAGGCCCGCGAGATCCTCGGCGTCAAGCAGCAGTGGCTCGGCTTCGTCGACTCCGGCCTGCCCGAGGGCGACCCGCTGCCGCCGCTGCCCGAGGGCTGCTTCGCCTTGGAGGACGTCGACAAGGCGGCCGGTGAGCTGGTGCGCAGGATCCGCGCGTTCCGCCCGCAGGTGATCACCACCTACGACGAGAACGGCGGCTACCCGCACCCCGACCACATCATGACCCACAAGATCTCGATGGTGGCGTTCGAGGGCGCGGCGGACGCCGAGAAGTACCCCGAGGCCGAGTTCGGGCCGGTCTTCCAGCCGCAGAAGCTGTACTACAACCAGGGCTTCAACCGCCCGCGCACCGAGGCGCTGCACAACGCCATGCTGGAGCGCGGCCTGGAGTCGCCGTACGGGGACTGGCTGAAGCGGTGGAGCGAGTTCGAGCGCACCGAGCGCACCCTGACCACGCATGTTCCATGCGCGGACTTCTACGAGATCCGCGACAAGGCGCTGATCGCGCACGCCACGCAGATCGACCCGGACGGCGGCTGGTTCAAGGTGCCGATGGACCTCCAGAAGGAGGTCTGGCCGACCGAGGAGTACGAGCTCGCGAAGTCACTCGTCGATACCTCCCTCCCCGAGGACGACCTCTTTGCGGGCATCCGCGACAATGCCTGACATGAGCGCAAGCCTGGCACTGACGCACCTCGTCCCTCTTGCCAAGGAGGTCGACGAGAACAAGGTCACCCCCGGAGTCCTCGGCTTCATCGTCTTCGCGGTGATGGCCGTGGCGGTCTGGGGCCTGATGAAGTCCATGAGCAAGCACATGCAGAAGGTCGACTTCAAGGAGTCCACCCAGAGCGGGGCGGACTCCAAGACGCCGGCCGCCGAACCCAAGAGCTGACCGGCGTCACGCCCTGGCCGGTACCGGCACTCCCATCACCTCGCGGGAGTGCCGGCTGGGGACCATGCCCAGACGCCAGGCCTGCCAGCCCGACTCCAGGTGCACCCCGCGCTCCAGGAGCAGGCCGTACGCGGTGACGTACTCGGTCAGCTTCTCGTCGCGCAGCGGGTGGGCGCCGCGGGCGAGCTGGGCCAGGTCCTCCTGGGCGACGGCGGTGCCCACCTCCACGCCGCCGGGCGCGGCGTAGGGGAGCAGGGTGCAGCGCAGGAAGCGGGCCCAGTCCTCACCGCGCCGGTCGCCGTACGACGTGAACAGGGTGACCGCCTCGTCGCACAGGGCCAGGGCCTGCTGGGTGCGGGCGTTGCCGGCGTCGACGACGGCCAGCTCCAGGCAGGTCCAGGCCTCGCCGTGGACCACGCCGATGCGCTGGAAGTCGGCACGGGCGTCGACCAGGAGCTGGCGGGCGAAGCCGGAGTTGCGCAGCGAGCCGGTCTGGGCCGCCCGCTGGTCGCGGGTGACCCGGGCCGAGTGGTGGCGGGCACAGGCCAGGCCGTAGACGTCCCGCATCCGGGAGAACATCGTGCGCGAGCGCTCCAGCTCGCGGACCGCCTGGTCCAGGGTGCCGGTCTCCTCCAGGGCCTGCCCCAGGTAGTACACCGTCCACGCCTCGCCGCGCGCGTCCTCGTTCTCCCGGTGCCGGGCCGCCGCCGCGCGCAGTCCGTCGACCGCGGGGGACGCGTCGCCGTCCACCAGCCGGGCCCGCGCCAGCTGGGTCAGCGCCCAGGCCTCGCCACGGGCGTCCCGGGTACGGCCGTAGCGGTCCAGCGCGGCCCGCAGCTCACGCTCCGCCCGCGGCACGTCGCCCATGCGCAGGGCCAGCTGGCCGAGCTGGAAGTGCGCCCAGGCCTCGCCGTGCACCGAACCGCCCTCCCGGTGCAGGACGAGCGAGCCGGTGAGCAGGTCGAGGGCCTCCGGCAGCCGGGCTCGGTCGCGCTGCACCGCCGCCAGCGCGTGCATCGTCCACGCCCGGTCGGTGGCCAGTGCGGGGGCCGCCTGGAGGTCCAGGGCCTCCTGAAGTCTGGCCGCCGCCTCGGTGAGGTTGCCCTGGTGGTGCAGGGTGATCCCGAGTGAGCACAGCGCGCGGGCCGCGCCGGCGTCGTGATGCGCCTCCATGTACAGGTCGACGACGGAGGTGAGGGTGGTGCGGGCCTTGTCCAGCTCGCCCAGCTGGCGGGCCGCGATACCGGTACGCCACTGCACCGAGCGCACGAGGAGGCCCTGGTCCACGGCCTGTGCCAGCTCGCTGATCTCACCGAGCCGGTAGAGGTCGCCGCGCAGCAGGCAGTAGTCGCACAGCGCGCCCAGCAGGTTCTGCACGGCCGTCTGGTCCACGCCCTCCGCGTGCCGCAGGGCCGCCGTGATGAAGCTCGACTCGTCGTCCAGCCAGCGCAGCGCCTCGTCGAGGGAGGTGAAGCCGTGCGGGCCGAACCGGTCCGAACGGGTCGACATGTTGCCGTCGACCAGGCGCAGCACGGAGTCGGCGAGCTCCGCGTAGTTCACGATCAGCCGCTCCTGCGCCGCCGTGCGGTCGGCCTGGGTCTCCTCGTCCAGGAGACGGGCCTGGGCGAAGGAGCGGACCAGGTCGTGCAGGCGGTAGCGGCTGCCGCGGACGTGGTCGATCAGGCCGGCCCGGGCGAGCGTGACCAGGAGGCGGGTCGCCTCGGCCTCGTCCGCGCCGAGCAGGGCGGCCGCGGCCGCGGCGCCCATCGAGGCCCGGCCCGCCAGCGCCAGCCTTCTCAGCATGCGGCGCCCGGTCTCCGACTGGTCGGTGTAGCGCATCCACAGCACCCGCTCCACCGGCCCGACCGGACCGTACGCGCCCAGGTCGGTGGCGAGCTGGAGCGGTGAACGCGAGCCCAGTGACGATCCCGCCACCCGCAGTGCCAGCGGCAGCCCGCCGCACAACTCCCTGATGCGGTCCGTGGACTGCGCGTCGTACGGCCCCGAGGCGTCCTCGGCGGCGGCGTCCAGCAGTTCCTCCGCGCCGGCCGCGTCCAGCGCGGAGACGGGCAGGTGGTGCACCCAGGCCGGCAGATCGGCGGGAAGGTCGAGCTGGTCCCGGGCGGTGACCAGGACCAGGCTGTCGGAGCGCTCCGGTACCAGGGTGCGCACCTGCTCGGGGTCCGAGGCGTCGTCCAGCACGATCGTCACCGGGAGACCCGTCAGGTGCTGGTGGTACAGCTCGCTCAGCCGCTTGACCTGCTGGTCGGCGGAGGAACGCTCACGGAACAGCAGCTGCTCGCGGGGCGCGCCCAGCCGGTTGAGCAGATGCAGCAGGGCGTCCCGGGTGGGCAGCGGCGGCTCGTCCCGGGTGTCGCCGCGCAGGTCCACGACGACCGCACCGCGGAAGAGGTCCCGCAGCTCGTGGGTGGCCCGGACCGCGAGGGCGGTACGGCCGGAGCCGGGCTCCCCGTGCAG
The DNA here is from genome assembly GCF_040686075.1 of Streptomyces sp. NPDC086519. Classification (NCBI taxonomy): domain Bacteria; kingdom Bacillati; phylum Actinomycetota; class Actinomycetes; order Kitasatosporales; family Streptomycetaceae; genus Streptomyces; species Streptomyces sp. NPDC086519. Next base: position 20,255 of record NZ_JBFBJL010000013.1, on the reverse strand, counting down.
GACCACGACCGTCGGCCGGGTCTCGGTGGCCGCCCGGGCCGCCTGCGCCCACTGCCGGATCCGCGCCAGCTCCTGCTGTCGTCCGGCGAACGGGCCGTCAGGGGTGGGCAGCTGCCCGAACGACTGCTCCAGCACCGTACGCCTGCGGGCCGCCGCGCTCTTGTCCGCGCCGCGCAGCCCGGGGCCCTGCTTCTTCGGTCCTGTGGAGGCGCTGAGCACCCGCTGCTGATCGAGGAACGGCCGGATGCCCCGCACCTCCAGCGCGGTCAGCCACTGGAGCCGCAACTGCTCCGGACCGCCGGGCTGACCGGCCGCGCCGGCGTGGTGATGCGCGGCGGGCAGATGGGAACCGGCGACCTTGACGACCGTGGCGGCCGCCCCCACCACCCCGGCGGCCACGCCCGCGCCGAGCGCCGTGGCCGCCCCGGTGCCCAGGGAGAGGTCGGCCACGGTGGCGGCGACCGCCGCGACGGCCGCGACCAGCAGGGGAGTTCCGGAGCCCTCCTTGGCGTAGCGGCGGCCGAAGCTCGGGCGGCCCGCCTCCGTCTCGTCGAGGGCGTGGGTGTAGGCCGCGTACTCCTCGGCGGCCGTCCGCTCCATCTCCTCCAGCCCGTCGCGCGCACGGGACAGCAGCACCTGTCCGTCGACACGGCCGCCCGACCGGCGGACCTCCTCCTCCACGGCCCGCACCAGCAGCCGATCGGCTTCCGCCCGATGGGCGTCCCGCATGTCCCGTCCCCCTCCAGCGGCAACTCCGTTGTGTACAAGTGTCCTTGTGAAGGGTCGCGATGGCGAGGGGGCGACGATCAGGCGATCGGTGAGGGTTCCGTGGCGGTCCTGGCCACCGGGCGGTCCCGGCTACCGGGTGATACCGGCTACCGGACGGCCCGGCCGGGCTGGGCGGTCATCCGGCCCCACCCCTTGGACAGGGCCAGGTACACGCAGGCCGCCGCCAGCCCCGCCTCCGCCACGGCGCTCGCCAGCGCTTCCAGCAGGGCCGTGCCCATCGGCGACGTCGTTATGTCGAACCACGCGTCCAGGACCGCGACCGAGGCCGTCGCGGACGCGGTGAGGCGGGCCCGGGCGTCGCCCCGCAGGCCCAGCACCGCCGTCGCCGCGCAGCCCGCCGCCATCAGGACGTCCAGCCCGATCCAGGCCAGCGACCAGTTGTGCACCTCGGTCCTGGTGGGCAGCGTCCGCGCCAGCACCACCATCCACGGCACGAGCAGCACGGAGGACGATCCGAGGAGGATCAGTGCCCACCGCTTCAGCTGCCTCATCCGCTTCGTCCTTCGGGTCCGGGTCGCCGTTAACCGGTTCAACACGTTTTCCCCCTTGCCTTGTTCCGGAACCGTGGCTGTGGAACCTGTGAATCGCTCGGCTCCCGCCCATTGCCTTCACGCTAGACCGCAGAGAAAATTCTGCAAAGAAAATTCGGCGGACATCGGGGGAAGGTCAGGGATGTCTCAGGGTTCTCAGGGCTACGGTGGCCGCATGACCGACGGCACGCCCCGCACGGCCGGAGCCCCCGAGCCCGCCACCTCCGCCGAGAAGCCCGCCGTACCCGCGGACCCGCCCGCCACCTCCGCCGAGACGCCCGCCGCCCCCGCCGAGCTGACCAGCCTGGAGCGCACCGCCCTCTACAAATCCCTGGGCAACCCCCTGCGCCGTCGGATCCTCGACTACCTCGGCCGGCACGGCGAGGCGAACTCCACGGTGCTCGCCCGCGAACTCGGCGAGAGTTCCGGCACCACCAGCTACCACCTGCGAAAACTCGCCGAGCAGAAGCTAATTGAGGAGATCCCGGAGAAGTCGGGCGGCCGCGAGCGCTGGTGGCGGAGCCTGCCCTTCAGCCACACCGCACCCGACCCGGCCACGATGACCACGGAGGAGTACGCGGCGGCCGAGCACCTCGCCCTCCTGAAGATCGAGGTCGACACCAGGCTCTTCCGCCGCGCCCACGAGGAGTACCGGGGCCCGCAGGGCTGGGCCCAGGTGCAGCGCACCGGCACCTGGATGACCAAGAACGACCTGCACGACTTCGTCCGTGCCTACCAGGAACTCCTCGACCGCTACAGCCACCCCGACGACGCCGTACCCGAGGGGGCGCGCCGGGTGAATCTGCGCTTCTACGCGGCTCCCGACCCCGTGGGAGAGTGGGAGGGTGAACCGACTGGCCCATGAGACGTCCCCGTACCTCCTCCAGCACGCCGACAACCCCGTCGACTGGTGGCCGTGGTCGGCCGAAGCCTTCGAGGCGGCGCGGACCGCGAACAAGCCCGTCCTGCTGAGCGTCGGGTACAGCTCCTGCCACTGGTGCCATGTCATGGCCCACGAGTCCTTCGAGGACGGGGCCACCGCCGACTTCCTCAACGAGCACTTCGTCAGCATCAAGGTCGACCGCGAGGAGCGGCCGGACGTGGACGCCGTCTACATGGAGGCCGTACAGGCCGCCACCGGACAGGGCGGCTGGCCCATGACCGTCTTCCTCACCTCCGACGCCGAACCCTTCTACTTCGGCACCTACTTCCCGCCCGCCCCGCGCCACGGCATGCCCTCCTTCCGGCAGGTCCTGGAGGGTGTCCGGGCCGCCTGGGCCGACCGGCGCGACGAGGTCGCCGAGGTCGCCGGGAAGATCGTCCGCGACCTCGCCCAGCGGGAGCTCGGACACCAGGGCGGCCGGCCGCCCGGCGAGCAGGAACTCGCGCAGGCGCTGCTCGGGCTCACCCGCGAGTACGACCCGCAGCGCGGCGGATTCGGCGGCGCCCCCAAGTTCCCGCCGTCCATGGTCATCGAGTTCCTGCTGCGCCACCACGCCCGCACCGGCGCCGAGGGCGCCCTGCAGATGGCCGCGGACACCTGTGAGCGGATGGCCCGCGGCGGCCTCTACGACCAGCTCGGCGGCGGCTTCGCCCGCTACTCCGTCGACCGCGACTGGATCGTCCCCCACTTCGAGAAGATGCTCTACGACAACGCCCTGCTCTGCCGGGTGTACGCGCACCTGTGGCGGGCCACGGGCTCCGAGCTGGCCCGCCGGGTCGCCCTGGAGACCGCCGACTTCATGGTCCGGGAACTGCGCACCGGCGAGGGCGGGTTCGCCTCCGCGCTCGACGCCGACAGCGACGACGGGAGCGGTCGGCACGTCGAGGGCGCGTACTACGTGTGGACGCCCGCCCAGTTCCGCGAGGTCCTGGGCGAGGACGCGGACCTGGCCGCCCAGTACTTCGGCGTCACCGAGGACGGCACCTTCGAGAAGGGCCAGTCCGTGCTGCAGCTCCCGCAGCAGGAAGGCGTGTTCGACGCCGAGCGGATCGCCTCGGTCAAGCGGCGCCTGCTGGCCGCACGGGCCGATCGCCCGGCCCCGGGCCGTGACGACAAGGTCGTCGCCGCCTGGAACGGCCTCGCCGTCGCCGCGCTCGCCGAGACCGGCGCCTACTTCGACCGCCCCGACCTGGTCGACGCCGCCGTCGGCGCCGCCGATCTCCTCGTGCGGCTCCATCTCGACGAGCACGCGCGGCTCGCCCGCACCAGCCGGGACGGCCGGGCCGGCGCCAACGCGGGCGTGCTGGAGGACTACGGCGATGTGGCCGAGGGCTTCCTCGCGCTCGCCTCCGTGACCGGTGAGGGTGTCTGGCTGGAGTTCGCCGGGCTCCTGCTCGGCCATGTCCTGGCCCGCTTCACCGACCAGGAGAGCCCGGAGTCCGGCGCCCTCTACGACACCGCCGCCGACGCCGAGCGGCTCATCCGCAGGCCGCAGGACCCGACCGACAACGCCACCCCCTCGGGCTGGACCGCCGCGGCCGGCGCCCTGCTCGGCTATGCGGCCCACACCGGCTCCGAACCCCATCGCACCGCCGCGGAACGGGCGTTGGGGATCGTCGGGACACTCGGACCGCGCGTGCCGCGCTTCATCGGATGGGGCCTCGCCGTCGCCGAGGCGCTGCTCGACGGGCCGCGCGAGGTCGCGGTCGTCGGACCGGACGCCGCGGACGCCGGCGCGGCCGCCCTGCACCGCACGGCACTCCTGGGCACCGCACCCGGTGCGGTCGTGGCGACGGGAACTCTGGAGAGCGACGAGTTCCCGTTGCTGGCGGGGCGGCCGCTCGTCGGCGGTAAGGCGGCCGCGTACGTGTGCCGCCACTTCACCTGTGACGCCCCGACCACCGACCCGGAACGGCTGAAGGCGGCACTCGGAGGCTGAGGGGCGCCGAAACCCCGACCACCGCCCTACGACCCCCAGCCGCAGGCCGACAACGAGCTCCGCGCCCCTTACGGGGCGCGGAGCTCGTTGTCTTGAAACATGCCATTTATCGGCCGAGTGCACACTCTTCACATCTTCCTCATAAGATCCACCCCATGCCGTGACAGGTGTGACACACCATCACGGTTGGGGCGGGGTGGACGTGAAGACTTTGTAAGTGAAGTTTGCGTCTTGTGTGATCGCTGTTCACCCAAGGGCCCCTAGCATCGCTGGAGCAGTGCCCGGTTCTGTCTCATTTCGGGCCGTGGCAGTCGTGTCATGTGGGGGGAGAGCGCAACTTTGTCCGAGTTCTTCGACCAGGTCTGGTCGTGGATCGTCGAGGCTGTGGGGGAAACTTCGTGGCGAGAGCTGATGCCGCTGGGGCTTGCCGGACTGTTCGTCTGGCTGCTCTGGCTGTACCGGGCGGTGCTCTCGCGGTTTGCCAAGCCGGTCGTCAACGACTTCCGTACCAGCGTCTCCGTGGTGGTTCCGGCCTACCGGGAAGACCCGGAGATCCTGCTGGAGTGTCTGGAGACCTGGCTCGCCCAGGATCCCGCTGAGATCATCATCGTCCCCGACGTGGAGGACCACGAGGTACTGCACCGGCTGTCGCTGGTGGAGGACCCCCGGGTCCGGGTGCTCGCCTTCGAGCACCGAGGGAAACGCTCCGCGCTGGGGGTCGGCATACGGGCCGCCACCAGCGAACTCCTCGTCCTGGTGGACTCCGACACCCGCTGGGAGCCGGGACTGCTGGACGCCGTGCAGATGCCGTTCGCGGACCCCGCGGTCGGCGGCGTGGGCACCCAGCAGAACGTCTACCAGCGCACCACCAGCGTATGGCGCCGTATCGCCGACTGGCTGGTCAACCTCCGGTACTACGACTACGTACCGGCCATGGGCCGGGCCGGTGCCGTGGCCTGTCTGTCCGGCCGTACCGCCGCCTACCGCCGCGAGGCGGTCCTGCCCGTGCTGGAGAACCTGGAGAACGAGTTCTTCCTCGGCCGCCGCTGTGTGGCGGGCGACGACGGCAGGCTGACCTGGCTGGTCCTCGCGTCGGGCTACAAGACCGTGCACCAGTCCTCCGCGCGGGCGATCTCCATGTTCCCCTCGTCCTTCCGGGCCTTCGTGAAGCAGCGCGTCCGGTGGAGCCGCAACTCCTACCGGTGCTACCTGACCGCTGTGTACAAGGGCTGGCTGTGGCGGGTCCCGCTGGTCACCAAGATCACGGTGCTGCAGATCCTGCTGACCCCGGTGACCATGGGCATGGCCCTCGGCTATCTGCTGACCAGCCGGCTGGACTTCACCGGCCGCGGCATCGCCCTCACCCTGATCTGGCTGCTCCTGGGCCGTGCCGTCCGCGGCTACTCGCACCTGCGCAGGCACCCGCAGGAGATCTTCCTGCTGCCGCTGACCGCCCTCGTGGTCATCATGATCTCGCTGCCGATCAAGCTGTACGCCTTCGTCACCATGAACAAGCAGGGCTGGCTCACCCGCAGCAGCACCAGCATCGGAGGCGAGGGCCAGAGCGCGGCCACCCTCGCCGGACCCGCCGCGGGCGGCCAGAGCCACCCCGCCCTCCAGCCCGAGGTGGTCTGACGCCATGGCAACCCGTCTCATGACGAATCTCCTGACGGATCTCGTGACGAAGAGAAGACCCGGCTCCGGCACCCGGCTGCGCCGGGCCGGTGCCGGAGCGGCGGCCGTGCTGGGCGCCTTCGCGGTGGCCGTGACGCTGCTGCTGGGCACCTCGGCCACGGCGCACGCCGACGGGGGCGGCGACAGGAAGCAGAAACTGGCCGCCGAGGACGCGGAGACCCAGGCCGCGCTCGTGGCCGACGAGGACCACCGGCTCAACCAGGTCCGGGCGTTCACCTCGGTGGCGCCCCTGCAGAGCACCAAGTGGACCGTGCCGTACCGGCTCGACACCGACAACGGGTACACCCTGGTCCTCACCGACCGCAGCGCCGCCTACACGGTCGCCGACCTGCTGAAACTCGCCCCGCAGACCTTCGTGCGGCGCAAGGACGGCTCCTATGTGCTGACCGAGAACATCTATCTCAACGTCGGCGCCAAACTGAAGCTGTCCAACCCGGGCGGCCTCACCCTGCGGATGGCCAGCAACCGCAGCGGCTTCGTCTCCATCGTCTCCTTCGGCGGCGAACTGTCCCTCCAGGGCACCGCCCAGGCGCCGCTGACCATCACCAGCTGGGACCCGCAGGCCGACAAGGCCGACACCGACGTCCGGGACGGCCGCGCGTACATCCGCACCATCGGCGGCCAGTTCGAGATGACGCACACCAAACTCGCGAACCTGGGCTTCTGGAGCGGCCGCACCGGCGGGCTCAGCCTCACCGGCACCGACCGGCCGAACACCGGCTCGCTGGAGAACGCCGGCCAGGTGCACGGCAAGACCGCGCGCGAGCGGGCACGTGCCCAGCGCGACGCGCAGGACGGCCAGAACACCAGCAGCGGTGACATCACGGCCATGCCCTCGGGTGCCCTGACCACACCCGACGCCCGGTTCTCCGCCGCCGGGCTCTCCTACGTCTCCGGGTCCATCACCCACTCGACCATCACCGGCAACGCCTTCGGGATCTTCATCTCCAGCGCGACCGGGATCGAGATCAGCGACACGACCGTGGAGAACAGCCTGGAGGACGGGGTGGTGCTGCACCGCTTCGTCTCCAGTTCGCTCGTGCAGCGCACGGTCGCCAAGAACAACGGCGGCAACGGGTTCATCCTCTCCCGGGCCACCCAGCAGGTGCGCATCAGCGGTTCCACGGCCGAGGGCAACGGCGGCAACGGCTACACGCTCAGCGGCCGGCCGCTCGCCGACGGCCCCTCCGCCTCCGGGCAGGCGGTCGACAGCTACGGTTCCAACTCGGTCGCCAACAGCGTGGCCAAGGACAACGGCCGGTACGGCGTCGAGGTGCTGGGCGGTTTCGACGTCGGGGTGCAGAACAACCGCATCGAGGGCGGCGACATGGGCATCGTGGCCCGCCTGGCGGCGGACAAGGTGTCCATCACCGGCAACCGGCTGACCGGCCAGAAGCGGCAGGGCATCTCGGTACGCGACGGGGTCACCGGTGCCACGGTCACCGGAAACATCATCGACGGGCCCGAGACCGGTGTGTACGTGCGCGACTCGGCCGCCGAGATACGCGGCAACACCGTCCAGGACGCCACCAACCACGGCGTCAGCCTGGTCGGCGGCGTGGACGGCACGACGGTCTCCTTCAACGTCATCGCCGGGGTCGGCCCCAGCGCGCTGGACTCCAGCCGTTCCCACGGCGGTGCGTCCATCAAGGAGAACCAGACCTTCGCCTGGTACGACACCAGTTCGTTCTGGGTCAAGGTCAAGCACTACGCGAGCCCGATGACCCTGCTGTGGACGGGCATGCTGCTGCTGATCCTGTTCTCGGCCGCCATGGGCCGGCGCCGGCGGCGCGGCAACGGGCGGGGCGCCGGCATCCTCCACCCGTACTCCGACAAGGCACCGCTGCCCGCCCCGCCGCCGGAGGAGATCGCCGTGGCAGGCCGCCGACGGGAGCCGGTGATGAGCGAATGAGCGACGACTTCCCGGCAACGCCCGGCGACGGCGGACCCGGCGCCGATGGACCTGGCGACGGTGGACCTGGCCCCGGTGGACCTGGCCCCGGCGGTCCTGCCCCCGGCGGTCCTGCCCCCGGCGGACCCGGCCCCGGCGGACCCGGCGCCGACGCGGCGCGGGGCGACAGCCCGCCAGCCGGCGGCTCTCCGGCGGGCGGGCCCGCCGCGGAGCGGCTGCGCCGGATCTGGCTCGCCGGCGGTCCGCCGCTGTGGGTGGCCTCGGCCGCCCTGCTGATCTCGGTGGTGGCACTGATCGTGGCGGGGGTCTCCGCCGGCGACGACCGGTCCGTCGTGTACGGCGCCGGTCCCTCCGCCGGTCCCACCATCCCGGTCGCCGAACCCACGGACGACGGGGGCGCCACCGACGGCTCCGGTGCCACGGCCTCCGGCCCGGCACCGGGCGGCACGGCGGCCACCGACGGGACGGCCACGCCCACCGCGACCGGCTCGGCCGCGGCCGTGGCCACCGGACCGGTGACGTGCCCGGCCGCCACCGTCACCGTCAGCGACGCCAAGTCCCTTCAGGAGGCGCTGGACCAGGCCCGGCCCGGCGCCGTCATCAAGATGCAGGACGGGGTCTACTCGGACCGCTTCACCGCCACCACCCCCGGTACGGCGGACCGGCCGGTCTTCCTGTGCGGCGGCCCCGGCGCGGTGATCGACGCGGGTGGCGTCGACGGCGGTTACGCCTTCCACCTCGACGGCGCCAGCCACTGGCGGCTGATCGGCTTCACCGTGCGCAACGGTCAGAAGGGCGTCATGGCCGACGGCGTCCAGGGCACCGTCATCCAGGGCCTGACCGTCGAGAACATCGGTGACGAGGGCATCCACCTGCGCGACTTCAGCTCCGGCAACGTGGTCGAGGGCAACACCGTCCGCGCCACGGGCAAGCGCAAGGAGCAGTTCGGCGAGGGCATCTACGTCGGGTCGGCGGAGTCCAACTGGTGCACCGTCACCGGCTGCAAGCCCGACAAGAGCGACGACAACGTGATCCGCGGCAACCACATCAGCGACACCACCGCCGAGTCCGTCGACATCAAGGAGGGCACCACCGGGGGCTCCCTGATCGGCAACACGTTCGACGGCGCCGGCCTCAGCGGAGGGCACAACGACTCCTGGGTCGACGTCAAGGGCAACGACTGGCTGATCAAGGGCAACGTGGGCCGTCACTCCCGTGAGGACGGCTTCCAGACCCACCGGATCCTCGACGGCTGGGGCACCGGAAACGTGTTCCAGGCCAACACCGCGCAGGTGGACGGGCCAGGTTACGGCTTCCACTTCGCGCCCGCCGAGAACAACAAGGTCACCTGCGACAACAAGGTCGCCGACGCGGCGAAGGGCCTCGCCAACATCGCCTGCGCCTCCTGACGCGACGGGGCCCGACCCACACCGGGCCCCGTTCGCTCCCCTCGTCACGCCCCCATCCCCATCGCTCTGCACCGAACGCGCCCCCGTATGCACCTTTCGTCCACATATCGGAATCTCCTCGGAGGCATCATGGACACTCTTTCCCACGGCATCGACGGCATCGACGGCATCGACGGCATCGACGGCACTGTCGGCACCGACGCCCCCCGCCTGACCGTCATAGGCACCGGCTACCTGGGTGCCACGCACGCCGTCTGCATGGCGGCCCTCGGCTACGAGGTGCTCGGCGTCGACGTGGATCCCGGCAAGATCGAGCTGCTGAGAGCCGGGCAGGTGCCGTTCTTCGAGCCAGGGCTGCCCGAACTCCTGGTCAAGGCCCAGGAATCCGGCCGGCTGCACTTCACGACCAGCCTCGCTCAGGCCGCGGAGTTCGGCGACATCCACTTCGTCTGCGTGGGCACCCCGCAGCAGCCCGGTTCCTACGCCGCGGACCTGCGCCATGTGGAGGGCGCGGTGACCGAACTGGCCCGGCACCTGAACCGCCGGGCCCTGGTGGTCGGGAAGTCGACGGTGCCGGTGGGCACCGCGGCCAGGCTGGCGGAGCTGGTCCGCACCACCGCCCCGGCCGGGGACGCCGTGGAGCTGGCCTGGAACCCGGAGTTCCTGCGGGAGGGCTTCGCCGTGGAGGACACCCTCCACCCCGACCGGCTGGTGTTCGGCACCGAGTCCGCGTGGGCGGAGCGGCAGCTGCGCGCGGCGTTCGCGCCCGTCATCGCCCAGGGCACCCCGGTGGTGGTCGCCGACCTGCCCACCGCCGAACTGGTCAAGGTCGCCGCCAATTCCTTCCTCGCCACGAAGATCTCGTACATCAACGCCATGGCGGAGGTCTGCGAGGCCACCGGCGCCGACGTGCACCGGCTGGCGGAGGCGCTGGCCTACGACGACCGGATCGGGGGCCGGTTCCTGAAGCCGGGGCTGGGCTTCGGCGGCGGCTGCCTGCCCAAGGACATCCGGGCGTTCATCCACCGTGCCGAGGAACTGGACGTCGCCCAGGCGGTCGCCTTCCTGCGCGAGGTGGACGCCATCAACCAGCGTCGCCGGGCCCGCACCGTGGACCTGGTCCGTGAGCTGGTCGGCGGCGATCTCGCCGGGACGAAGGTGGCCGCGCTCGGGGCGGCCTTCAAGCCCAACTCCGACGACATCCGGGACGCGCCCGCGCTGGACGTCGCCGCCACCCTGCACCGGGCCGGCGCCCTGGTGACGGTCTACGACCCGGTGGCGATGGACAACGCCCGCCGCGTCCATCCCGAGTTGCGGTACGGGACCGACGCGTTGCAGGCCGCCGCGGGCGCCGATGTCGTGGTCCTGCTCACCGAGTGGACGCAGTTCCGGGAGATCGACCCGCAGGCCATGGGCGCCGTGGTGAACCGGCGCCGGGTCGTGGACGGCCGGCACGCCCTCGACCCCGCCCAGTGGCGCGCGGCCGGCTGGGAGTACCGGGCGCTGGGCCGCAACTGACCGCGGGCCCGGACCGGTTCAGGTTCTGGCGAACTCGGCGAGGGCGCGTGCCACGATGGCCTCCAGCTGCTGGTGGTGCGCGCCCTTCCAGTACGCGCGGCCGCACTCCTCGCACTGCGCGAAGACGTCGTACGACTTCTGGGTCCCGCCCTTCAGCTGGTCCGCCACCTCTTCCTTCGTCGCGTCCTTCAGCAGGCCGTTGCAGGCCGTGCAGCGGGTCCAGGGGCGCAGGGCGGGGGCGAACCGGTCCAGGACGTCGTGGAGTTGGTCGTCGGGGCTGGTGCTGTAGACGTAGGCGCCGGCCCAGAGTTCGCGGCGGCGCAGCAGGCCCCGGTCGCGGCTCAGCAGCACGCGCTTCTCCGCCGCCGAGCGGGCCGCGAGGGCCGGGTCGCCGATGTCCGTCGACTCGTACGCCGTGTCCACGCCGAGGAGGCGGAGGCGGCGGGCGAGGGTGCCGAGGTGGACGTCGAGCAGGAAGCGGAGCGGAGCGCCGGGGACCCGCTGCGGGCGCCGCACGGTGCGGACGGCCACCGACTCGCCGTGCGCCGGGACGTGGGCCGGCGGGACCTGACGGCCGTCCACCACGAGGGAGCCGACCTCGGTCAGCGGGACGCCGAGGGATTCGATCACGTGGCCGAGTGTCGAGACGCCGTCGACGGTGAGCGGATGGGCGCCGACGCGGCGGGCGTGCGGGACGAACAGGGCGAGCTCGGGAGCGACTTCGACCTGGATCTCGGGAGCGTTCACCTGGTCAGGATGGCACGGGTGAGGGCCGTGGCCTCAGTGGTTTTCCTGAGGCAGGCCGTGCTCGATGACGTTGAGGGCACGGTCGACGAGCGCCTCGAAGTCGGGCGCGTGGTCCTGCTCCGCCCAGTACATCGAGGTCTCCATGAGCCCGCCGACGATGGACATCGCGTAGACCCGGACCTCCAGGCTGTCGGGGTCGCGGCCGGTGCGTTCACCGATGGCCTGGCAGAGCATCCGGCCGGTCTCCGACATGCTCTCCATCATCCGGGAGCGCACCGAGGGGACCTCGACCATCAGCCGGGTGCGCAGCCGGGAGACCGCGTGGGAGTCCTTCATGCCGAGCGAGACCGCCCGGTGCATCACGTAGCGGAGGGAGTCCGGCCACGGCTCGTCGGCGGGCCGGGACCGGAGCTCCTCCATGATCAGCGGGTCGTACTCGTCCGTGAGGACGATGTCCTCCTTGGTCGGGAAGTACCGGAAGACCGTCGACGGCGACACCTCGGCCCGCTCGGCGATCTGCTCGATCGTCGTCGCCTCGTACCCCTGCTCCTCGACCAGCGCGTAGGTCGCGGTGCGGATCGCCTCGCGGGTCTTGATCTTCTTCCGCTCGCGCAGACCGAGCCTGGGACTGCCGGCGGAGGAGAAGGAGGTGTCTGGTGCCGTCATGCTGCTCATTGTCCGGCATCGGCGGCGGCGGGGGCCACGGCCGGGGACTCGTCCCCCTCGGTACGGTGCTCGGTGGGGGCGTTGGGCAGGAACGCGGCGGCCAGCAGGGCGGTGGCGAGCGCGGCGATGCCGCACACCACCAGGACCAGGCCCATGCCGTGGACGTACGAGGCGTTCGCGGAGCCGACGAGGCGGGCGGAGCCGGTCTTCGCGGCGACCAGGTGGGCGGCGACCACCGACTCGCCGGCGGTGTGGCCGAGCGGAGCGGGCAGGCCGGTCACGTCCAGGCGGTCGCGGAAGGCGCTCGCCAGCAGGCTGCCGAGCAGGGCGATGCCGATCGCGCCGCCGACCTGGCGCAGTGTCATCAGCAGTCCGGAACCGCTGCCGGCCCGGTCCGCGGGCAGGGCGGCGAGGGCGCCGTCCATGGCCGGGACCACCGAGAAGCCGAAGCCGAGGCCCGCGACGGACAGCCACAGCGCGGTGAAGCCGTAGCCGTCGCTCACCGACGTACGGCTGCCGAGGAGCGCGGCGAAGGCGAGCACGACCAGGCCCGCGGCGACCACGGCGCGGGCGCCGAACTGGGCGACGACCGGCTGGCCGGCCCGCGCGGCGACGATCAGGCCGCCCATCATCGGCAGCAGCCGCAGGCCGGTGCCGAGGGCGTCGTTGCCGAGGACCGCCTGGAGATACTGCGGCAGCACGAACAGCAGGCCGGAGAGCACGAACATCACGAGCGTCGCCGCGAGGGCGTTGAGCAGGAAGCCGCGGTGGGTGAGGAGCGCCATGTCGAGCATGGGGCGGCCGGCCTGGCGTTCGCGCAGCACCAGGGCCGTGACGAGGACGACGGCGACCGTGAACAGGGCCAGCACCAGCGGGTCCCCCCAGCCGCGGTCGGGGGCCTCGATGATCGCGTAGACCAGGGCGCCGAGGCCGATCGCGGTGAGCGCGGTGGAGAGGGCGTCGACCCTGGGCGACGCGGGGTCGCTGGTCTCGGGGAGCAGGAAGACGCAGGCGGCGATCCCGACGGCGGCCATCGGCACGTTGATCAGGAAGACCGAGCCCCACCAGAAGTGGTTGAGCAGGAAGCCGCCGATGATCGGGCCGAGCGGCAGGCCGAGCGCCGAGGCGGCCGAGACGATGCCGACGGCCCGGGTGCGCTCGGCAGGCCCGAACAGCGAGGGCAGCACGGACATCGCGAGCGGCATCACCAGCGCGGCGCCGACGCCCATCACGGTGCGGGCGGCGATCACCCAGTTCACGTCGCCGGCCAGCGAGCCCAGCACCGAGCCGGCCAGGAAGACCGCCAGGCCGGCGACGAGCATCCGGCGGCGGCCGAAGCGGTCGCCGAGGAGTCCGGCGGGGAGCATCAGCGACGCGAAGACGATGACGTACGCGTCCGCCATCCACTGCTGCTGGCTGGTGGTGGCGCCGAGTTCCCGGGCCATCGTCGGGAGCGCCACGTTGAGGATCGTCGTGTCGAATCCGAGCACCAGCATGCTCGCGACCAGAGCGCCCAGGGCCCACCAGCGGCGGGGGTTCTGGTGCGTCTCTTCCAGGTGAGTGACAGTAGCCATGAAGTGAGAGTAGCTCTCAAAATGTAGTTACTGTCAATGGCGAGCGGGTGTCGGAACGTGTGTGAGGGCATGAAAAAAGTGGCCACGGCTCGAAAGCCGTGGCCACTCGGAGGAGCGGCGATGGGGCTACGCGTGCTGGTAGGCCACCAGGGAGATGCCGACGTAGTGGACGACGAACGCGGCCAGCGTGAGGGAGTGGAACACCTCGTGGAACCCGAAGTAGCGCGGTGACGGGTTCGGGCGCTTGATGCCGTAGATCACGCCGCCCGCGCTGTAGAGCAGGCCGCCCACGATCACCAGGACCAGGACCGCGATGCCGCCGGTGTGCATGAAGTCGGGCAGGTAGAAGACCGCCGCCCAGCCCATCGCTATGTAGCAGGGCGTGTACAGCCAGCGCGGAGCGCCGACCCAGAAGACCCGGAAGGCGATGCCGGCGGCCGCCGCGGCCCAGATGCCCCAGAGTAGCCACCGGCCCTTGGTGCCCGGCAGGAGCAGCAGGGTCAACGGGGTGTAGGTGCCCGCGATGATCAGGAAGATGTTGGCGTGGTCGAGTCTGCGCAGGATGCCGTCCATGCGCGGGCTCCAGTCGCCCCGGTGGTACAGCGCGCTCACGCCGAACAGCAGGCACGCCGTCAGGGCGTAGATCCCGCAGGCGATGCGGCCGCGCGGTGAATGGGCGAGGGCGGTGAGGACGAGGCCCGCGATGAGTACGGCCGGGAACATGCCCAGGTGCAGCCAGCCGCGCAGTTTGGGCTTGACCTGTTGCGACAGGGAGGAGAGCGCAGCGGAACCACGGCCGGCGGCCGGCGGTTCCGTGGGCGCGTCGGGGGCGGACGCATTCATGAGGGGCATCGTACCTACGGAACCGTAAGTTACGGATCAGTCGCCCTCGATGGTCGCGGCAGAGTGGCCATCGTCTCACGGAGCCTCGGCAGCGCCCACAGGGGCGTGCAAAAAGACCTTGAGGCGAACTCAATGTGGACGCAAAGAAACGCAGGTGGACGCAGAAACCGTGGCCTTCCTCACGTCGCTCATCTGTGACTCCCTCTGGACAGATGGGTGATCGAGTCGGAGTATCAAATGAGTGCGGTCGACACCGGATGAGCGGCTACGAAGCATCCGGGTCGCGGCCCCCACGGGGCAACAAGGCCTGAAACAGGGCCCCAAGATCAAAAATCCCTCATTTAGGAGCAATCGTGGCGCGCGACATCGCGGCTCCCACCGTCATCCCCACCCACCATCAGGAACTGATCTCGTGGGTCAACGAGATCGCCGAACTGACGCAACCGGACAGCGTGGTCTGGTGTGACGGATCCGAGGCCGAGTACGAGCGACTGTGCGAAGAGCTCGTGGCGAAGGGCACCTTCAAGAAGCTCGACCCGATCAAGCGCCCGCACTCCTACTACGCGGCCTCCGACCCGACCGACGTCGCCCGGGTCGAGGACCGCACGTTCATCTGCTCCGAGCAGGAGCAGGACGCCGGCCCGACCAACAACTGGAAGGCGCCCGCCGAGATGCGGGAGATCTTCAGTGGGGAGAAGGGCCTGTTCCGCGGCTCGATGAAGGGCCGGACGATGTACGTCGTCCCGTTCTGCATGGGCCCCCTCGGCTCGCCGCTCTCCGCCCTCGGCGTGGAGATCACCGACTCGGCGTACGTCGCCGTCTCCATGCGCACCATGACGCGCATGGGCCAGGCCGTCCTGGACGAACTCGGCGACGACGGCTTCTTCGTGAAGGCCGTCCACACCCTCGGCGCCCCGCTGGAGCCGGGCCAGGCCGACGTCCCCTGGCCGTGCAACCAGACCAAGTACATCTCGCACTTCCCCGAGTCGCGCGAGATCTGGTCCTACGGCTCCGGCTACGGCGGCAACGCCCTGCTCGGCAAGAAGTGCTATGCCCTGCGCATCGCCTCCGTCATGGCACGCGACGAGGGCTGGCTCGCCGAGCACATGCTGATCCTCAAACTCACGCCCCCGCAGGGCGAGTCCAAGTACGTCGCCGCCGCCTTCCCGAGCGCCTGCGGCAAGACGAACCTCGCCATGCTGGAGCCCACCGTCTCCGGCTGGACCGTCGAGACCATCGGCGACGACATCGCCTGGATGCGGTTCGGCGCGGACGGCCGCCTGTACGCCATCAACCCCGAGGCCGGCTTCTTCGGCGTCGCGCCCGGCACCGGTGAGCACACCAACGCCAACGCGATGAAGACGCTGTGGGGCAACGCCGTCTTCACCAACGTGGCGCTGACCGACGACGACGACATCTGGTGGGAGGGCATGACCCAGGAGACCCCCGCCCACCTCACCGACTGGAAGGGCAACGACTGGACGCCGGACTCCGAGACCCCGGCCGCCCACCCCAACGCCCGCTTCACCGTCCCCGCCGCGCAGTGCCCGATCATCGCGCCGGAGTGGGAGGACCCGAAGGGCGTGCCGATCTCGGCGATCCTCTTCGGTGGCCGCCGCGCCACCGCCGTACCGCTGGTGACCGAGTCCTTCGACTGGAACCACGGTGTCTTCCTCGGCGCCAACGTGGCCTCCGAGAAGACCGCCGCCGCCGAGGGCAAGGTCGGCGAACTGCGCCGCGACCCGTTCGCGATGCTGCCGTTCTGCGGCTACAACATGGGCGACTACATGGCCCACTGGATCGACGTGGCCAAGGACAAGGACCAGTCCAAGCTGCCGAAGATCTACTACGTCAACTGGTTCCGGAAGAACGACGAGGGCAAGTTCGTCTGGCCGGGCTTCGGCGAGAACTCCCGGGTCCTGAAGTGGATCGTGGAACGGCTGGACGGCAAGGCCGACGGTGTGGAGACGCCGATCGGTGTGCTGCCGACCCGTGACGCCCTCGACACCGACGGGCTCGACCTCGACGACAGTGACCTCGACTTCCTGCTGACCGTCGACAAGGAGATCTGGCGGGAGGAGGCGGCACTCGTCCCCGACCACCTGAACACCTTCGGCGACCACACCCCGAAGGAACTGTGGGCCGAGTACCGGGCGCTGGTGGAGCGGCTGGGCTGAGTCCCGCACCGAAGACTCCGCGGCCGGTCCGGATGTGCCCTGACCAGCGATCGTCACGACCGGCCGCGGTGTGAACCGGCGAGGCCGCGCACAAAGGGGTGCGGGGTCTGTGGGCCTGTCGTCGCCTTTCCCCTCCGCCCCGAGGGG
This sequence comes from Streptomyces sp. NPDC086519, assembly GCF_040686075.1. NCBI lineage: Bacteria > Bacillati > Actinomycetota > Actinomycetes > Kitasatosporales > Streptomycetaceae > Streptomyces > Streptomyces sp. NPDC086519. Next base: position 3,366 of record NZ_JBFBJL010000013.1, on the reverse strand, counting down.
AGCGTGGTGACGACAGGCCTTCGCCTGTGGGGCCGGATGCCCGGCACCGGCACGGCGGATACCGACTGCGCCGGTCCTGTTTCCTTGGTTCCGTGCCCCAAGCAAGCCGCTTCGGCAATCCGTGGGCGGTCCCGGCGCCGTGCGCCGTCCACCCGGATCAGGGCCTGGCCGGCGAGGGCGCGCACCTTGTTGTCGATGGCGTTCGAGTCCCAGCCGCCCAGCGCGCGGAAGCCGACTGTGCCCTTGACGTGGCCGCGGCCCCTTTCTTTCTCTCTCTTTCCTGCGCGCTCGTGATGATCGTGGCGTCCAGGGTGACGACGGTCCAGGCCTTCGGACCCCGCCCGGCGACAGTGAGCCACGGGATGGCCGCACGGCCGCAGTCGGCAACCGGCTCCGCCGCTCGGCCCGCGCCGTCGGCACCGCGGTCAAGAACCGCCCACTTCACCGGCATCGCAGGATCACCTGACGAGCTTCCGTCTGAATCCGTACGCCGAAGGAATGAAGCGGCGCGACATCGGCGAGCTGAACTTGCCGCAGTTGATCAGCAATGTGCGTTCATATTGATGCCGCTCGACGAGCTGGCCTGATGTAACCGCATGCACCCTTGCGCTTCGAACACGTGCGCATATCCCTTGTTGGTTCTTTCAGGAGGGTGAGTTCCGGATGAGGCGTCGGCTGCTGCGCAGATCTTGGGTCCAGATGGTCACCACGCTCTCGGTGGCGGGGACTTTTGGCGTGGCGGTGAACGTCGCTTCGTCCACGGCCGCTCCGGCCGACGTCATGGACAAGTCCGCGGCCCATTCCGTTCCCGGTGCGCCGGGTGCGAGCGGCGCCGCGAGCGCCGGTGCCGATGCCCGTACACGGCGAACCGCTCATCCCGACGGCAACAGGCCAGAAGAGCGTGCGGGGGTCGGCGGGGGGCATCACAAGCGCCCTGATCCCCCGGACCATAACGGCCAGCATGGCGGGCATGGCGGCCAGGGCCAGCATGGCGGGCAGGGCCAGCACGGCGAGCACGACGGGCAGGGCCAGCAGGGTCAGCATGGCGGGCAGGGCCAGCACGGCGAGCACGACGGGCATGGCGGCCAGGGTCAGCATGGCGGGCAGGGCCAGCACGGCGAGCACGACGGGCAGGGCCAGCAGGGTCAGCATGGCGGGCACGGCGAGCACGACGGGCACGGCCATCACGGCCATCACGGCCATCAAGGACCGCAGGGCCCACAGGGGCCGCAGGGCCCACAGGGTTTCCAGGGCGAGACGGGTGCGCAGGGTAGTCAGGGCTTCCAAGGTGGTACCGGTGCGCAGGGCCCGCAGGGTTTCCAGGGCGGTGTTGGTGCGCAGGGTGGTACCGGAGCGCAGGGAAGCCAGGGCAATCAGGGCGGTACCGGAGCTCAGGGTGCTCAGGGCGGAGTTGGTGCGCAGGGCGCGCAGGGCGATACCGGTGCGCAGGGTACGCAAGGCGGTACCGGTGCGCAGGGATTCCAGGGCAGTCAGGGTCACCAGGGTGGTACCGGAGCCCAGGGTGCGCAGGGTGATACCGGAGCGCAGGGCAGTCAGGGTGGTCTCGGTGCGCAGGGCGCGCAGGGAGATGCCGGTGTGCAGGGTGCCCAGGGTGGTGCTGGTGCGCAGGGCAGCCAGGGCAGTCAGGGCAGCCAGGGTGGTACCGGAGCTCAGGGTGCGCAGGGCGGTGCTGGTGCGCAGGGTGCGCAGGGCGGTGCCGGAGCGCAGGGCAGTCAGGGTGGTCTCGGTGCGCAGGGCGCGCAGGGAGACGCCGGTACACAGGGCGCCCAGGGTGATACCGGTGCGCAGGGCAGCCAGGGTAACCAGGGTGGCACCGGAGCCCAGGGTGCTCAGGGCGGTGCTGGTACGCAGGGTGCGCAAGGCGATGCCGGTGCGCAGGGCAGCCAGGGCAGCCAGGGTGGTCTCGGCGCGCAGGGGGCGCAGGGCGATGCCGGTACGCAGGGCGCGCAGGGCGGTGCCGGTGCCCAGGGCAGCCAGGGAACTCAGGGTGACTTTGGCGTGCAGGGTGCGCAGGGTGACTTTGGTGCGCAGGGGTTCCAGGGGGGTCTGGGCAGTCAGGGTTTCCAGGGCAGTCAGGGTGGTGCAGGTACGCAGGGCAGTCAGGGTTCTCAGGGTGAGGGCGGTACGTCTGGTGTCCAGGGGAGTCAGGGTTTCCAGGGGGGTCCTGGTGTTCAGGGTGGTGCTGGTGTTCAGGGTGCCCAGGGTGGTATCGGTCCGCAGGGTGTGCAGGGTGCGCAGGGCAGTCCGGGTGGTTCCGGGGCTGGTCCGCAGGGTGCGCAGGGTGATCAGGGTGTGCAGGGTTTCCAGGGCAGTCAGGGTGCTCAGGGTGAGACGGGGGTGCAGGGCAGTCAGGGCAGTCAGGGGTTCCAGGGCACTCAGGGTTTCCAGGGCGGTGCCGGGGTCCAGGGGCCGCAGGGCGATATCGGGACTCAGGGGTTCCAGGGCGAGACCGGGGTGCAGGGCAGTCAGGGCAGCCAGGGGGACACCGGATCCCAGGGCAGCCAAGGCGGCGCCGGGGTGCAGGGCAGTCAGGGTGACGCCGGAGCCCAGGGCAGCCAGGGCAGTCAGGGTGGTACCGGTGAGCAGGGTGCGCAGGGCGGTGCTGGTGCGCAGGGTGCGCAGGGTGACGCCGGGGTGCAGGGCAGCCAGGGCAGTCAGGGGGACACCGGAGCCCAGGGGTTCCAGGGCGGTCCCGGTGGGCAGGGCAGTCAGGGTGAGGCTGGCACGCAGGGCAGCCAGGGCAGTCAGGGCGAGGCTGGTGCGCAGGGTTCCCAGGGTGAGATCGGGTTCCAGGGTCCTCAGGGCGGTACCGGGGCGCAGGGTAGTCAGGGCGATACCGGGAGTCAGGGTAGTCAGGGGTCCCAGGGTGGTCCCGGTGGGCAGGGCAGTCAGGGTGAGGCCGGCACGCAGGGCAGTCAGGGCAGTCAGGGCGAGGCTGGTGCGCAGGGTTCCCAGGGTGAGATCGGGTTCCAGGGTCCTCAGGGCGGTACCGGGGCGCAGGGTAGTCAGGGG
>NZ_JBFBJL010000013.1:0-234 GCF_040686075.1 Streptomyces sp. NPDC086519 | reverse complement strand
CGATACCGGGAGTCAGGGTAGTCAGGGGTCCCAGGGTGGTCCCGGTGGGCAGGGCAGTCAGGGTGAGGCCGGCACGCAGGGCAGCCAGGGCAGCCAGGGCGATGCCGGTGCGCAGGGTTCCCAGGGCGATATCGGGTTCCAGGGTGCGCAGGGTGACTTTGGTGCGCAGGGGTTCCAGGGGGGTCTGGGCAGTCAGGGTTTCCAGGGCAGTCAGGGTGATGCGGGTACGCAGGG
>NZ_JBFBJL010000012.1:0-187450 GCF_040686075.1 Streptomyces sp. NPDC086519 | reverse complement strand
GTGAGCCACTGGCCGGGGCTGATGCCGGTCTCCTCGCGGAAGCGGCGGGTGAAGGTCCGTACCGACATGGCCTCCTGCTCGGCCATGTCGCGCAGTTGGAGGGGCTCGTGGAGGCGGCCGAGGGCCCAGGTGCGGGCCGCGGTGGTGGTGGCGACCTGCGGGTCGGGGACCGGGCGGTGGATGTACTGGGCCTGGCCGCCGTCGCGGTGCGGGGGGACGACGGTACGGCGGGCCACGTCGTTGGCGACGGCCGTGCCGTGGTCGCGGCGGACCATGTGCAGGCACAGGTCGATGCCGGCGGCCACCCCGGCGGAGGTGAGGATGTCGCCGTCGTCGATGAAGAGGACGTCCGCGTCCACCTCGATCCGCGGGAACAGCCGCTTCAGGTGGTCCGCCTCGGCCCAGTGCGTGGTCGCGGGACGGCCGTCCAGGTAGCCGGCGGCGGCGAGCACGTAGACGCCCGTGCAGATGGAGGCGAGCCGGGTGCCGGGGCGGATGCGGGCGAGGGCGGCGGCCAGCTCGGGGGTGAGGACGCCCTCCTCGAAGACCGGGCCCAGCTCGTACGACGCCGGGATGACGACCGTGTCGGCGGTGGCCAGCGTCTCCGGGCCGTTCGGCACGTGGATCGCGAAGTCGGCGTCGGTCTCGACCGGGCCCGGCGGCCGGACCGAGCAGGTCACGACCTCGTACAGGTGCCGGCCCCGGGCGTCCTTGGGGCGGCCGAAGATGCGGTGCGGGATGCCCAGCTCGAAGGGGAGCAGGCCGTCGAGGGCGAGGACGACGACGCGGTGCGGACGGAAGCCGGATTCACTGCTCATGGCCCGATCCTAGCGAAGGCTGTCCTTCGGGCCACTCGATGGAGCGAGGCCGCTGACCCACGCTGTACGGCGTGACCCAGACAAGCGAAGCCGCAGCCGCCGCCCCCGCCGAGGACCCGAAGCCGACCCGCTCACCGCGCGTCCACCGCGCCTGGTTCGTCGCCGCCGTCACCTTCGTCACGATCATCGGCGCGGCCGCCTTCCGCTCCCTGCCCGGCCTGCTCATCGACCCGCTCAACCAGGAGTTCGGCTGGTCGCGCGGCACGGTCGGCGCGGCCGTCTCCGTCAACCTGGCGCTGTACGGGCTCACCGCGCCCTTCGCGGCCGCGCTGATGGACCGCTTCGGCATACGGCGCGTGGTGGCCGTCGCCCTGACCGTGATCGCGGCCGGCTCGGGCCTGACCGTGTGGATGACGGCGGCCTGGCAGCTGATGCTCTGCTGGGGCCTGCTGGTCGGCCTCGGCTCCGGCTCGATGGCTCTGGCCTTCGCGGCCACGGTCACCAACCGCTGGTTCACCACACGGCGCGGCCTGGTCAGCGGCATCCTCACCGCCGCCTCCGCCTCGGGCCAGCTGATCTTCCTGCCGCTGCTGTCCTGGATGGTCGAGACGTACGACTGGCGTCCGGCTGCCGTCACCGTCGCCCTCGCCGCCCTCGCGGTGGTCCCCTTCGTCTGGCTGCTGCTGCGCGACCACCCGGCCGACGTGGGCCAGCGGCCGTACGGCGCCACCGAGTTCGTGCCGAAGCCGGCGCCGGTCACCGGGGCCGCCCGCCGCGCGCTCAGGGTGCTGTTCTCCGCGGTCCGCACCGGGCCCTTCTGGCTGCTCGCCGGCACCTTCGCGATCTGCGGGGCGTCCACCAACGGCCTGGTGCAGACCCACTTCGTGCCCGCGGCCCACGACCACGGCCTCCCCGTCACGGCGGCGGCCTCGCTGCTCGCGGTCGTCGGCGTGTTCGACGTCGTCGGCACCATCGCCTCCGGCTGGTTCACCGACCGCTTCGAACCGCGCCGCCTGCTCGCCGTCTACTACGCCCTGCGCGGCATCTCCCTGCTGTTCCTGCCGATGCTGCTGGGGCCGACCGTCCGCCCCTCGATGATCTTCTTCATCATCTTCTACGGCCTCGACTGGGTCGCCACCGTCCCGCCCACCCTGGCCCTGTGCCGGGAGCGGTACGGCGACGACAGCGCCATCGTCTTCGGCTGGGTCCTCGCCTCCCACCAGATCGGCGCGGCCCTCGTCGCCTGGCTCGGCGGCGTCGCCCGCGACGCCTTCGGCTCGTACGACATGGTCTGGTACGCCTCCGGCACCCTGTGCGCGGCGGCCGCCCTGATGGCCCTGCTGATCCGGCGGCGGCCGGTGGCCCTGGCGGGCGACCCGGCGGTCGCGGGCGGGGCCCTGCCGGCCTAGGTGTGTGTCCCGGCACGGCCGGGCCGCGATGCGGGAGGGCCCGCCCGGGAACGACCCCAGGAGTGCGCTTGCAAGGGCCGTGGTCCTGAGCACGGCGGGGCGGCCCGGAGCGGCCTGCCGGCGGCGGAGGCGCAGGGGAAGCGGTCCGCCCAAGGGTGCCTGACCGGCTACAGGAACCGGCCTCTGTGGAACAGCAGCGGCGCCCGGTCCGGGTCCTCGCCCGTGCCCAGGGCGGTCACCCGGCCGACCACGATCAGGTGGTCGCCGCCGGTGTGGACCGCGTGGACCGTGCAGTCGATCCAGGCGGCGGCACCGGCCAGCCGGGGGGAGCCGGAGACCGGGGCCGCGTCGTACGGGACGCCGGTGAACTTGTCCGCGCCGCTCACCGCGAAGGCGCGGCACAGCTCGCCCTGGCCCGCGCCGAGGACGTTGACGCAGAAGACGCCGGCGCGGGCGATGCGCGGCCAGGTGGCGGAGGTGCGGCCGACCATGAAGCAGACCAGCGGCGGGTCGAGGGAGAGGGAGGAGAAGGACTGGCAGGCGAAACCGGCGGGGGAGGGCTCGTCCTCGGCCGCCGGCGCGGTGATCACGGTCACCCCGGTCGCGAAGTTCCCGAGCACGCGCCGGAACTCCGCCTGGTCGACCGGCGCCCGCTCGTCAGCGCCCACGCACCGCAACTCCGGGCGCGGCAGCGCCTCCACGGGCCCCGCCCCGGGGACCGACCTCAGATAACGGACGGCGGCCGCGGCCGCCCCTGCATGTCCCATCACCCCTCCATTGAAGATGACGGATCGTCAGATAGGAAGGGACGCGGCCCGGATATCGCCGTCACCGGGCCCTGGAACCGGTCTCATCGGCCCTGGAAATCAGGGGTTCTGCGCTCCACGAAGGCCCGTACGCCCTCCTGGGCGTCCCGGGTCGTCATGTTGATCTCCTGGGCGGCGGCCTCGGCGGCGAAGGCGGACGCCCGGTCGGTGTCCAGGGACGCGTTGACCAACTGCTTCGTCAGCGCGAGGGCGCGGGTCGGGCCGGTGGCCAGGCGGACCGCCCACTCGCGGGCCGTCTTCGGCAGCTCCTCGTCCGGGACGACCCGGTTGACCAGGCCCAGGCGCTCGGCCTCCGGTGCGGAGAGGGCGTCGCCGAAGAACATCAGCTCCTTGGCGCGGTGCGGGCCGATCAGACGGGGCAGGAGATAGGCGCCGCCGCCGTCGGGGACCAGGCCGCGCCGCACGAACACCTCGATGAAACGGGCCGATTCGGCGGCCAGGACCAGGTCGCAGGCGAGCGCGAGGTGGACGCCGAGGCCGGCGGCGGTGCCGTTGACGGCCGCGATCACCGGCTTCTCGCAGTCGAGGACGGCGGCGACGAGACGCTGGGCACCGAGCCGGATGGTCCGGGCCACGTCACCGGGAACGCGCTCGGCGGAGGCGCCGGAGGCACCGCTGCCGCGGAGGTCGGCGCCCGTGCAGAAGCCGCGGCCCGTCCCGGTGATGACCACCGCTCCGATCCCGGGGTCCGCGGAGGCCTCGGCGAGGAGGTGGATGATGTGGTCGCGCTGGTCGGGGGTGAGGGCGTTGAGGGCGTCGGGGCGGTTGAGGGTGAGGTGGGCGACCCGCTCCGCGGTCACGTACCGGACGGTGTCCATCAGCGGCACACCGCCAGCGCGTCCAGCGCCACCGCGCCCTGGCCCTGCTCCAGCACCATCAGCGGGTTGATGTCGAGCTCGGCGAGCTGGTCGCCCAGTTCCAGGGCCATGCGCTGGACGCGGAGGATCACCTCGACGAGCGCGTCGAGGTCGGCCGGCGGCCGGCCCCGCACCCCGTCCAGCAGGGGCCGCCCGCGCAGCTCCGCGAGCATGTCCCGGGCCTGGTCCTCGCCGAACGGCGGCACGCGTACGGCGGCGTCGTGCAGGACCTCGACCAGCACCCCGCCGAGCCCCACGGTCACGGTCGGCCCGAACAGGTCGTCGTGGCTGACGCCCACGACCATCTCCACGCCCCGCTCCACCATCTGGCAGACCAGTACGCCGTCCAGGGCGACCCCCTCGTAGCGGGCGATGTCGGTCAGGTCGCGGTACGCGTCCCGGACCTGGCTGGCCGAGGTCAGGCCGATCTTCACCAGGCCCAGCTCCGTCTTGTGGGCGATCTGGCCGCCGGACGCCTTCATCACCACCGGGTAGCCGACCAGCCCGGCCGCGCGCACGGCCGCCGCCGCGCTGGTCACCAGCTGCTCGCGCGGCACCCGGATGCCGTACGCGCGCAGCAGCTGCTTCGCCGCGTGCTCGCTCAGCTGCTGCCTGGGCCGCATCAGCGCGAGCGCCTTGCGGAAGGAGGGCGAAGGGGTGCGCGGGGCCTCGTCGAAGGGGGAGCGGTAGTCGCTCACGAAGCGGTGGTGGTCCAGGTAGGCGCGGACGGCGGTGAGACAGTTGCCGACGGTGCGGAAGGTGGCCACCCGGGAGGAGCCGAGCAGTACGTCGCGGTAGGCGGCCTCGGTGCCGACCGGCGAGCCCCACACCACGCACACCAGCTTGTCGGTCGCCTCGGCCGCGTCGACCAGGTCCTGGACCAGCTTGTCGCTGAGCGGCGGGAAGGGGCCGGTGATCGGGCAGATCAGCACCCCGACCTCCGGGTCGGCGAGGATCGAGTCGATGATCTTACGGCCGCGCCAGTCGCCCACCGGGTGCCCGCCGTTGTCGACCGGGTTGGCCACGCTCAGGTACTCCGGTATCCACTGGTGCAGCTCGGCCTGCCGCTCCGGCGACAGCACCGGCAGCTTCAGCCCGAGGCCGGAGGCGAGGTCGGCGACGTGCGCGCCGGTGCCGCCCGAGATGGAGTAGACGACCACCCCGTCGGCGCGCGGCGCCCGCGCCCTGGCCAGCAGGGCGGCAGTGTCCTGGAGTTCGTCGAGGCCGTCGACGCGGATCACACCGTACTGGCGCAGCGCCGCGTCCACCACGTCGTCCGCGCCGGTCAGCTTGCCGGTGTGGGAGGCGGCGGTGCGGGCGCCGGCCTCGGTGCGGCCGACCTTCACGGCGACCACGGGCACCCGGCGGCGGGCCGCGCGGTCGGCGGCGAGCAGGAAGGCGCGGCCGTCCTTGAGGCCCTCGACGTAGCAGGCGATGGCGCCGACCTCGGGGCGCTCGGCGAAGTAGGAGATGAAGTCCGCGGTCTCCAGGTCGGCCTCGTTGCCGGTCGGCGCCCAGTGCGAGAGGCGGATGCCCAGCTCCTGCGCGGCGAAGACCGGCCGGCCCTGGTGGCCGGACTGGGTGATGAGGGCGATCGCGGGACCCTCCAGGTCGTCGCGGAAGCGCTCGAAGGCGTTGAGGTTGGTGTTCGGGCCGAGCAGCCGGAGCCCGGAGCGCCGTACGGCCGCCGCGAGGCGGGTCTGGGCGGCCGCGCCCTCCTCGCCGGTCTCCGCGAACCCGGAGGCGAAGGCGACCGCGAACCTCACCTTGGCCTCGGCCAGTTCCTCGATCACCGGCAGGGGGTCGGCGACCAGGAGCACGGCGAGGTCGACCTGCTCGGGCAGGTCGGCGACGGAGGGGACGCAGGCGAGGCCGAAGACCGATGGCCGGGTCGGATGCACCGGGTGCACCCGGGCCCCGACCCGCCCCGCCCAGTCGAGCAGTTGCCGGGTGATGCCGGTGTTGGGCCGCCCCTCGGCGTCCGAGGCGCCGATCACGGCGACGGACTCGGGGCGGAAGAACCTGTCCAGATCCGGTACGTCCGCGTGCAGCGGCCGTCCGCTGACGTCCAGCGCGTCCGCGTCGTCCGTGTCGGCCGCGCGGCCGTGGACGGCGGGACCGGGACGCTGCTCACCGCAGGCGATGACCCGGGCCCGGCGGGAGTCGGTGGTGAGGGTGCCGTGGGTTGATCCAAGCATCGTTCCGCCCGCTCCTGTGTGACAGCACAATAAACTGACGCAGTGTCAGATTACTGAACTGACACTGCGTCAGGAACTGGTCTGCACGCAAAGTTGCGACAGAAAGTTGCGGCCGGAAGCGCCCCGTCGGCTCATCCGAGGGCGGCCAGCACCTCCTTCGCCACCCGCTCGCCCGAGCGCACCGCCCCGTCCATGAACCCGGTCCAGAACGTCGAGGTCTCCGTCCCGGCCCAGTGGATCCCGCCCGCCGGCTCGCGCAGCGCGGCCCCGTACTCGGTCAGCACGCCGGGCGGCGCGTAGGCCACCGGACCGCCCCGCGAGAAGCCCTCATTGTCCCAGCGCTGTAGCACGAAGGAGGTGGGGGATTCGGCCTTCTCCCCGAAGTAGTTGGCGTAGTCGGCCAGCACGGCGGCCTTGACGTCGGCCTCGCTCGCCGCGTCGTACGCCCGCATCTCGTCGGCCTCGATGAAGCCCATCAGCGCGCCGTAGGAGCCGTCCGGCGGGGAGTTGTCGAAGGTCGAGCGGACCGTGCCGGAGTCGCTGACGGCCTGGCCGTTGAGGCCGTCGGCCCGCCAGAACGGGGTGTCGTAGACGGCGATGGCCTTGCCGATCGAGCCCATCGGCATCCGCTGGGTGAGCTGGTCGCGGGCGGCCGGCAGCAGCGGGTCGTAGCTGATCCGGGCGGCCAGCGGGGGCGGCAGGGCGACCACGACCCGGGTGGCGTTGACCGTGATGCCGTCGGCCGTGACGACGTACGCGCTCCCGGACCTGGCGATCGACCGGACCGGCGCGCTCAGCACCACCCGGTCGCCGAGGGTCGCCGCGAGCTTGATCGGGACCTGCTGGGAGCCTCCGACGAAACGGGACTCCTGGGCGCCGTTCGCGGTGTCGGTGAGGCGTTCCAGAGTGCCGGGGTTGGACTCGTCACCGGCGGCGGCGATGTAGTAGAGGACGTAGAGCAGGGAGAGCTCGCGGGGCTGGGCCGAGAAGATCGACGTGCAGGCCAGGTCCAGCAGGAACTTGGCGGAGGGCACGACCGCGTTGGCGTTCAGCCAGCTCTCGAAGGTCTGCTTGTCCCACTCGGCGGCCTTGGCGGCCGTCCAGGGCGCGTCCACCGGGACCCGCGCGGCCATGCTGTCCAGTTCGGACTGCACGATCGCCGCGTTGGCGAGCCCGGCCGCGTCCACCGGCGGCACCGAGCCGAGCAGGCCGCTGGTGTCGTACGGGGTGCGCTTGCCGTCCTTGTAGAGGAGGTTGTCGCCCGTGTTGTAGGTGGTGAAGGTGGCGACGCCCAGGGAGTCGGCGAGGGCCTTGATGCGGTTCTGGGTGGGGCCGATGAACTCGCCGCCGCCCTCGGTGAAACCGCCGTTGGCCAGCTTCAGGTTCACCACCCGGCCGCCGACCCGGTCCCGGGCCTCCAGGACGGCCACGGTCTTGCCGCCCGCCACCAGGTCACGGGCCGCGGTGAGGCCGGCGATGCCGCCGCCGACGATCGCGACGTCGACGGTCCGGGAGGCGGCGGCCGAGGCGGTGCCGGCGGAGACCGCGGTCAGACCCGCGGCCCCGGCGGCGGCGCCGCCGAGCAGGGAACGGCGGGAGAGCTGTCTTTCACGAGCCACGTGCGTCCTCCGTGCTGAGCGAGAGGGGTGGAGCCGGAAAGTTGAGCAGGGCTCACATTCTGGTCCCGGACGCGCGCAGGATGCTACCGCCGGTAACAAACCGCTCCCGTCGCCTGCGTCACATGGCCAACGGGAGTGCTGTGCAAGGAGATTGAGGCCTTCTACGCCGTCCGCTGCCGCTTGGCGACGGCCTTCGCGATCTTCTCCGCGTCGATGGCCATCTCGCGGAGGTTGCCGCTGATGGGGTTGGTGTAGCCGGTGAAGTAGAGGCCCGGGGCGTGCTTCGGGGTGCGGGGGCCGTGGACGACGGGACGGCCGCGGTCGTCGAGGACGTCGAGGTGGCCGACCAGGCCCTCCAGGGCGCGGACGTAGCCGGTCGCGGCGATCACCGCGTCGGGGGAGACGCGGGTGCCGTCGGCGAGGAGGACCTTGCCGTCCTCGAAACCCTCGACGGTGGCCACGATCTCGACCTTCCCCTGGCGCACCGCGTCGATGAGGCCGACGTCCAGGACCGGGATGGAGCCCTGCTTCACCCGGCTGTAGAGGCCGCTGTCGGGGCGGGGCAGGCCGTGCGCGGTCAGGTCGGGGACGCTGACCTTGGCCATGGTGCGGGCCAGCCGGTCGACGAGGGCCGTCGGGAGCCGTCGTACCAGGATGGAGTTGTACTGGGCGGCCCAGCCGGCGGTGGAGCGGCGCACGATGTGCGGGACCGTGCGGACGGCCAGCCGCACCCGGGAGGCGCCGCCCTCGGTCAGGTCGACGGCGATCTCGGCGCCGGTGTTGCCGATGCCGACGACGAGGACGTCCCGGCCGGCGAAGGGCTCGGCGTTGCGGTACGCGCCGGCGTGCAGGAACTCCCCGCCGAAGCCGTCCCGGCCCGGCCAGTCGGGGATGCGCGGGGTGTGGTTGAAGCCGGTGGCGACCACCACCGCGGAGCCGGTCAGCTCCCGCCCGCCCGAGGCGCGCAGCAGCCAGCCGTCACCGTCGGCCGAGCGCTCCACGCGGGAGACCTCGACGCCGGTGACGATCTCCAGTTCGTGGTGCTCGGCGTACTTCTCCAGATAGCGCACCACGTCGTCGCGGGAGACCCAGCGGCCGAAGCGGCGCGGCATGGGCAGCCCGGGGAGCGCGGACAGGCGCCGGGTGGTGTGGAGGTGGAGACGGTCGTAGTGACGGCGCCAGGACGCGCCGACGTCGTCCGACTTCTCCAGGACTACGGCGCGGATGCCCCGGGCCCGCAGCGCGTACGCGGCGGCGAGCCCTCCGGGGCCGGCGCCGATGACGTACACGGGCGAGACGGTAGGGGAGAACACGGCCATGAGCGCGAGCGTAATCACGCGTCACGTTGATGGGTCTCGGTCAAGACCGGAATTGGTTGCGGATTGATCACACCGGTAGGAGAAGCGGGTGGGACTTGTGACGTAGCCCACCTCATCTGCGGGAAAGCGGGTGGAAAAGCGAAAGGCCCGTGACATCGGGCCCCGGTGCGCTGGGGCCCGACGCCACGGGTGGGCGGTGTCCTTGGACAGACGGGAAAAAGGACACCGCGTCCGGGGAGGCTGTCGCGGCTTCGGGAGCGCCCTCTCGATGGTGAGGGTTTCTTGCTCACGCCCGCGGCGGCCGGTCAATTCCGCTTGGCCGTCCTGTCCTTGTCGTAGCCCGTCACCGTGGCGATCCAGGTGATGAAGTCGCCCGGGTCGGTGTTGGCGCCGTGGCCCTGGTCCCAGTAGTAGAGGTGGTTGACGTCGTCGCCGAGGTTGTCCAGGCGGGCCGCCAGGTTCGCGGAGATGACGTGCGAGGTGTCGGAGTCGCTGGTGCCGAGGCGGATCCACCAGTGCTTGGAGCGGCGTTCGTTGACCTTCTCCACCAGGTGGTACATCGGGTTCATCAGGTTCAGCTTCCCGGGGATGTCGGCGGCGACCCGCTTGGTGCCGAGTCCGGTGCTGTCATTCTTCGCGCCGTACGCCGTGAAGTGCCGTGCCTCGGTCGTACCCGCTCCGAATTCGTTGTTCTCGCCGGCCGACAGGTCGAAGGCGTCGAAGGCCGGGGTGTCCTTCTTGCGGGCGCCGACGTGGGTGAGGAAGTCGTCCCAGGCGAAGGCGGCCCTGCCGCCGGACCAGGTGATGAAGGTGTTCTTCGCCAGGTACGTCTCGCGGTCCGAGTCGGAGAGGCCGGCCAGGTACTTGGTGGCCGAGGGCTCCAGGTACTGCTTGACCAGGTACTCGTCGTAGTTGCGGGCGGTCAGCGGGCCGAAGCCGTCCAGGCCGCGTAGCTTCAGGCCCGCCTGGTACTCGGCGAACTGGGCCTTGAGGTCCTTGGAGACGGTCTGGTCGACCTGCTTGCCGGAGGAGAGGGCGTTGGTGCCCCAGTTCCACTCGTAGGCGCCGTCGGCGTGCTCCAGGTCGGTGATCGGGCACCAGGCGCCGACCGCGAACAGCGCGTCCGAGGCGTCGGCCGCGCCGAGCTCCTTGAGGTACTTGTCGTAGATCGGGCTGTCGCCGGACGCGCCGAGCAGCGCGGAGACGGCGCCGCCGGCGCTGGTGCCGGCGGAGACGATCCGGTCGGTGTCACCGGGGATACGGCCCTTGTTGGACCGGACGTACCGCACGGCGGCCTTGAGGTCGACGATCACGGCCGGGGCGGTGCCGTAGTACTCGCCGTCGGAGTTCGTGAGGGTACGGCCACGGGCCCCGGGTTCCACGACGACGTAACCGGCGAGCAGCGCCAGCAGCTGGTTGGTGTTCAGGGCCCCGCCGGTGCCGTTGGTGTTGCCGTTGGCACCGGGAGCGGAGGCGGAGGCCGAGGCGCTGGGCGCGGGGGAGGCGCCGCCGCCCGTGCCGCCGCCCGTGGGGGCTCCGGAGGCGCCGATGCCGGTGGCGTCGGCCACGGAGGACGGCAGGTAACCGCCGACGGAGTTCGCGAACAGGATCGGGGCGTCGGTCGCGTCCACGGCGGTGCCGTCGATCTCGACGGGCACGCTGACGTTCAGGGACTGGTAGGTCTCGTCCACCGGGTCGGCGACGTAGGTGATCGCCTTCCAGAAGTGGTAGGTCACCTTGTGCTCGGCGCCCTGGGTGTCCGTGATCGTCGTCGTCAGCTTCGTATAGGCATCCGGGTCGAACCTCAGGGAGGCCGAGGACGAGGAGGGGTTGCCCGACGCCTGCGCGCTGAGGGCGGCACCGCCGACTGCCGCGACACCGGCCGTGGCGCCGATTCCCATGATCACGGTCCTGCGCTTGACTGCCCTGTGCTTCACGTTGCTGCCTCTCCTCTGCGGACTCCTTGGCCTTGCGGCTGCGAACGTAATCTGGAGCCAACAAAATCGTCAACAATTTGCCGGGATCTCACCGGGGATCCACAGGGTCACCGGAAACGCACAGGTTCTGCCCACCCGGGTCTAGGCCGCACCTCAGGAACTGACGTACCGTCAGATTCATGGATGCGACGAGTTCCGACGGGACACGCGGCGAGCCTCCGCGCCACGACCGCCCCGAACCGGACGCCTTCACCCGCCCCTACTGGGAGGCCGCGGCCGGGGGCCGGCTCCTGCTCCGCCGCTGCGGCTCCTGCGGCCGGGCCCACCACTACCCCCGGGAGTTCTGCCCGCACTGCTGGAGCGAGGACGTCACCTGGGAACGGGCGACCGGCCGCGCGACCCTCTACACCTGGTCCGTCGTCCACCGCAACGACCTCCCGCCGTTCGGTGACCGCGTCCCGTACGTGGCCGCAGTGGTCGACCTCGCCGAGGGCCCGCGCATGATGACTGAGCTGGTGGCCGCGGACCCGGGGACCCTGGGCGCCGGACAGGAGCTGGAGGTCGCCTTCCGGGAGGGGGTGCCGGTGTTCCGCCCGGCGCCGCGCTGAAACCCGCTGGGCCGTCGCCCGGCGCAACGGCTTCAATGGCCCCATGGCCCTCACCGACGAACAGCCCGCCGCCCACCGCCCCGACGCCACCCCGTACGGCCACGGCCTGCGGCTGGACCGCTGGGACCCGGACGCGGAGGCCCACGTCGAGGCGTGGCTGCGCTCCCGTTCCGACCCGGACTTCCGCCGCTGGAACACCCCGCTCACCCAGGTGACCGACCTCGCGGGTGCCCGCGCCTCGCTGGCCGGGCTGCGCAAGCAGGCGGCGGACGGCACCTGCGCGCCGTTCCGGATCACGGACGCGCAGAGCGGTACGACCCTCGGCCACGTCGGCGTCAACATGATCGACCGCACGTTCCGGACGGCCCGGGTCGGCTACTGGGTGCTCGCCGAGGCGCGGGGCCGCCGGGTCGCCACCCACGCCCTGGCCCTGGCGGCGGACTGGGCCTTCGCCGAACTCGGCCTTTACCGGCTGGAGTTGGGGCATGCCCTCGGCCACGAGGCGTCCTGCCGCATCGCGCAGACGTGCGGTTTCCGGTACGAGGGGACGCTGCGCGGCGCGATGTTCGAGGCGGGCCGGCGGGACGCCTTCCGCGACGTACACCTGCACGCCCGCCTGGCCACGGACCCGAGCCCGGACCTGGTCGCGCCCTCGGCCCCGGCGCCGGTTTAGTGCGCGGGCGGCGGCCGATGGCGCTTGAGAGTGTTCTGGCATGCGGGGGCGAAGCGGCGGGTGACCTGCGGCAGACGGCGGCGCCGTTCACGTGATCGGACGGCGGTTCAGGGGCGGGCGCGTTCCGCGGAGCGACTGGTATTAGTGGTGTATGCAGGAAGAGACCGCGCGGTCCGCGATCGACACATTCATCTCCGCGTTCAACGCCTCGGACGACAGCTATGTGACTGCGCTGCTCTCCCAGGCCCTGACATCGGACGTGGTCTTCTGGGGGCCGCTGGGCCGCAGTGAAGGGATCGCGGCGGTCGAGCGGTTCGTGCTGGACATCCGGCGCCACCCGGCGGGGACCGGCACGATGGTGCGCTGCTCGGCGGTGGACATGCCCGACGAGTGGGCCCGCTACCAGTGGGCCTTCACCACGCCGGACGGAGGCCCCCGCCTGACCGGAACGGACGTCGTCCACCTGCGACGGAGCCTCATCGACCAGGTCATCGTCTTCGCGGGAGAGATCGAGCCGTCCGCCGCCTGAGCCGTCCTGAGCCGTCCTCCTGGGGCGTCCGGACCTGCGCCCCTACGTCGCTCCGGGGCTGTCCGGCCGATCTCGTTGCTCCGGTCTCCATGGCCGGCGTGCCCCTGGCGGTCGCCGGCCGGATTCGGGTCGGGCCCGTCCGTACCCCGCCGGAACCGCGTGGCCGCGGCTCGGCCGGCGCGGTGACCGCCGAGGTCGGCCGGGCGGCGCCGGCCGCGGGCGCCGCCGAGGTGCTGTTCTTCGCGGACCTCGCGAACCCGACGGGCAACGCCCTGTAACAGTGCATCGGCTACCGGCAGGTGGCCGACTGGGCGGTGTACGACCTCGCGGGGCGGACGCCGTGAGGGAGGCCGGTCACGGCCACAGCAACTGCTTCCGCCAGCCTCCGTCCCCCTCCGCGACGTAACGGAGGCGGACGTGCCGCCGGTCCGGGTCGCCCTGGAAGAACTCCGCCTCCTGCGGGCGCAGGTGGTAGAGGGTCCAGGTCGGGGAGGGGGCGGTCGGGTCGGTGCGGGCGCGTTCCCAGGCCGCCTCCGACTCCTTTCGCAGCTCCTCCAGCGAGGACAGGGGCCCGCTCTGGCGGCCGGTGAGCGCGGCGGCCAGGGCGCCCGTCGAGCGGGCGTGCAGGTCGGCCTGGCTCTCGGCGGACGCGGCCGCGGTGACGGGCCCGCGGAGCCGGACCTGGCGGCCCAGCACCGGCCAGTAGAAGGCCAGGGCCGCGTACGGGCGGGCGCTCAGCTGGTGCCCCTTGCGGCTGGTCACATGGGAGGCGAAGGACCAGCCGTGCGGGTCCGCGCCGTGCAGGATCACGATCCGTACGTCCGCCCGGCCCTCCTCGTCCGTCGTCGCCAGGGACATGGTGTGCGGCTCCGGCTGCCCGGCCGCCACCGCCTCCGCGAACCACGTGGTGAAGAGGGGGAGCGGTGCCGCCGGAGCCGCCGCCGGGTCGAAGGGCCGTAGCTCCGTGGTCCCGGGGGACCAGACGCGGAGCGACCTCAGGAGCGCGTGAAGATCCGTTGCTGCCATGTGCCGAGTATCACTCGGTGCCTCCGGCGGCCGTGTCATCAGCCACCTCCCGCGGTCGCCCCGGTGTCCCCGTGGCCAGACCCGAGGGCACAACATCGCAAATCCCTGCGAACACCTGTGCCCCGGCCGCACACTGTCCGGCATGAGGGGACCGAAGACCGTGAAAGTGGCCGTACGCCATGTAAGCGGTGATGTCGGACGGCGCCGGACACGGGCCGTCACCTGGGCCGCCCGCGACTTCCGGCTGGTCCGGCCGGCCGAGGGCCGGGACCGGGTCGAGCTGGAGTGTCCGGTCTGCGCGGTGTCCGTCCTCGCCGAGGTCAGCGATCACGCGCGCACCCGGCGGGTGCGCAACGCCTGGGCGGTCGTGTCGGTCGTCTCCCTCCTCGTGTCCGCCGTCGCCCTCGGCTACGCCGTCCACGAGGGCGGCGGGGCCCTGCCCGCGGGGCAGTCCCTGCCGGTCCTCTTCCCGGCCGGCCTGATCGTCGCCGTCGCCGGGCTCGTCATGACGCCCACGGCATGGGTGCGCAGCCGCCGCCACATCGGCGTCACCCTCCTCGACGCCCCGGGGCCGCGCCGCGGCCACCGGATCGTGCCGGTGCGCGGCTGAGAGCCGTCAGTGCCGGGCGAACTGGACCCCGGTCTGCTGCACCACGTCCGGGCGCACGGCGAGGGCCGGCACGGTGAGCTGCTGGCCGTAGATGTCGGTGAGGCGGATCTCGCCGCCGCAGCCGGTGCCCTGCTCGGAGAGGAAGTAGTTGTACCCGGTGCGGGTCAGTGCCAGCCAGCCGCCGCTCGTGCGGACCTCCAGGCGGGCCAGCGGGTTGCGGTGGCCGATCGCCTGGACGCCGCACCAGTACTGGGTGGAACCGGTCTTGTAGCGGATCGAGACGGTGTCGGAGGCGGCCGGGCTCAGCAGGCTCCAGGTGATCGCGATCCGGCCCGCCGACAGCGGCGCCAGTTTCGCGAACGCCTGGTGACTCAGGTCGAGTTGGCCGGGCGCGCAGGGTGCCGGGCACTCGTTGGTGATGCGTACGGTGATGGACGTACCGCTCGCCGCCCGCACGGAGATGTACGCCCCGCAGGCCTTCGCCGTCTCGTAGTCCGCGGTGTTCATCGCCGCGGTCATCACGTCGGAGGTGGGGCCGTAGGAGCAGGCGCCGTCGCCGTTGCCGACGTCGTAGGAGGTGGCGACCCCCTGGTAGGTGGTGCCGGGGCGGATCCGGCCGGCCGCGGGGGCCGTGGTGGTGGCGGAGGAGGCGCGGGCCGTGCCGCCCGCCGGGCGCCTGGCCGGGGTGGTGGCCGGGGTCGCGGACGGGGTGGTGGTCCGCCTGCTCGCCGTGGGGGTCGGTGCGGCCGTGCTGGACGGCGTCGGCGACGGGCCCTTCGGGGTTGCCGCCGTGCTCGTCGCGGCGTGTGCCGCGGACCCGGACACCGCCCGGTCCTGTCCGGTGGCGCCGGCCGCGGCGCCGGGGCGGAAGGCCACGGCCAGGGTCACGACCAGGGCGACGGCGGCGACGGCGGCCACCGCGAGCAACGGACCGCGGACCGGGCGCCATGCGAAGTCCCGGTCCGGCTTCGGCCGCGCGCGGCGGCGAGGTGAGGAGGAGGCCACGGAGGGATCCTTACGCGATTCGGCGGTGCGTGTTCTTCGAACATCGAAGCTTCCGGTACGGCAGTGGCCGCCGGGGCCGGAAAGGTTGCCGCCGCCGCGCGAGAAGCTGCCGCCGCCCGGCGGAGAGCCTCACCCCCGCCCCAGCACCACCGTCCCCGACGAGCAGAACCAGCCGCCCGTCCCCGACGCCACCCCCAGCTCCGGCAGCCCCCCGTCCGCCCGCCGCACCTGCCGCCGCCCGGCCTCGCCGCGCAGCTGCCGTACCGCCTCCACGAGCAGGAACAGCCCCCGCATCCCGGGGTGCTGGGCCGACAGGCCGCCCCCGTCGGTGTTCACCGGGAGCTCGCCGCCCTCGACCAGCAGCCGCCCCTTCTCCACGAACGCCCCGCCCTCGCCCTTCGCGCAGAAGCCCAGGTCCTCCAGGGTGACGAGGGTCATGTAGGTGAAGGCGTCGTAGATCTCCGCGAAGTCGATGTCGCGGGCGGTGACTCCGGCCCGGCGAAAGGCCAGTTCGCCGCTCACCGCCGCCGGGGACACCGTGAAGTCCTCCCACTCCGACATCGTGGCGTGGGAGAGGCACTCACCCGTGCCGAGGACCCACACCGGGGCGGTCCGGCAGTCCCGTACGTACTCCTCGGCCGCCAGCAGCACGGCCGCGCCGCCGTCCGAGCGGACGCAGCAGTGCAGTTTGGTGAAGGGGTCGGCGATCATCGGGCCGGACAGGACCTCGTCGACCGTGACGGGGGTGCGGAACATCGCCTCCGGGTTCAGTGCCGCGTTGGCCCGTGCCTGGACCGCGACCTGCGCCAACTGCTCGATCGTGGTGCCGTGTTCGATCATGTGGCGGCGGGCGGCCATCGCGTACTTGGCGATCAGGGTGTGGCCGTAGGGGACCTCGAACTGGAGGGGGCCGCGGGCGCCGAAGGACAGGTTCCCCGTGCGCCGCCCCGCCCGGATGTCGGCGCGGGCGGTCGAGCCGTAGACCAGCAGGACCGCGTTGGCGTGGCCGGCGGCTATCGCGTCCGCCGCGTGGGCCGCCATGACCTCCCAGGTGGAGCCGCCGACGGAGGTGGAGTCGGCCCAGGTGGGGCGCAGGCCCAGGTACTCGGCCACCTCCACCGGGGCGAGGGTGCCGAGGCCCGCCGACGCGAAGCCGTCCACCGCCTCCCGGGCGAGGCCCGCGTCGGCCAGCGCGCGGCGGGCCGCCTGGGCGTGCAGGGTGTAGGGGGTGGCGTCGTCCACCCGGCCGCAGTCGGAGAGGGCCACGCCGACCACGGCGACCTTGCGGGGTCCAGTCATGAATCTGACGGTACATCAGATACCCTGGACTCCGCCCCTGTGCATCTGTGTCCGACGCCCCTAGCATGACGGACCGTCAGATCGTCAGGAGGTCCGGTCATGGACGCCCGCTTCACCGACGAGCAGGACGAGATCAGGCGCGCCCTGCGTGAACTGCTCCACAAGCGCTGCCATCCGGAGGACGTGCGGGCCGCCGTCGACAGGGCGGAGGGGTACGACCCCGGCCTGTGGACCGCCCTCGGCGAACAGCTGGGCCTGCCCGGCCTCGCCCTTCCCGAGGCGTACGGCGGCGCCGGCTGCACGCGCACCGAAGCCGCCCTCGCCGCGGAGGAGCTGGGGCGGGCCCTCGCTCCCACCCCGTTCCTCGCCACCGCCGTGCTCGCCGCCCCGCTGCTGCTCGCCCTCGGCACCGACGCCCAGCGGGCCGAACTGCTCCCGAGGATCGCCGACGGCCGCCTCACCGCCGCCCTCGCCGTCCCCGGCACCAGCCTCACCGCCGCCCTCGCGCTCACCGGCCCCGGCGGCGCCGACTGGGCCGGCGGCGGGCGGGCCGGAGGCGTGCAGGCGCGGCGCGCGGCGGGCCGCTGGCGGCTGTACGGACAGGCCGACCAGGTGCTCGACGGGCACAGCGCCGGACTGCTCCTCGTCCCCGCGCACACCGGGGGGTACGCCCGCTCGCGCGTCCTGCTCTTCCTGGTGGCGGGGGACGCCGCCGGGGTCGTACGGACGCGGCGCACCAGCCTGGACCCCACCCGCGGCCAGGCGTGTGTGCAACTGCGCGATGTGCAGGCCGAGTTGCTCGGCTCCGACGAGGACACCGACGTCCGGGCCGCCCTCGCCGGCCTCGGCGACTTCGTGGCCGCCGTGCTCGCGGCCGAGGCCGTGGGCGCCGCCGACCGGGCGCTGGAGCGGACCGTGGAGTACGTGAAGCAGCGGGAGCAGTTCGGGCGGCCGATCGGGTCGTTCCAGGCGGTCAAGCACCGGCTGGCCGACGTGTACGTGGCGGTGCGGGCGGCCCGGTCGGCGGCCTACTACGCGTCCTGGGCCACCGTGCACGGGGAACAGGCCGGCGGCCTGGCGCTCGCCCAGGCGCTGGAGGCGCTGCGGACCGCCGCGGGCGAGGGGATCCAGTTGCACGGCGGGATCGGTTTCACCTGGGAGCACGAGGCGCATCTGTACTTCAAGCGGGCAGCCGGGGACGAGCTGCTGTTCGGGCCGGGGCACCGGCTGCGCGGGCACGCGGCCGAGGCGGCCGGGCTGTTCGCGGGACGGGAGGTGGGGGTGTGATCGGTCAACGGCTGGTGCAGAAGGTCTCGGCGACCCGGGGGTTCGCCAAGGTGGCCCCGCACGTGGTCCCGGCCCTGGACCGGGCCGTGCACCGGCTCAGCCGCGGCCGGGTGCTGCTCAGCGCCCAGATGCTGCCCGGGGTGATCCTCACCTCCACCGGCGCGCGCAGCGGACGGCCCCGCCGGACGCCGCTGGCGTGCATGCCCGAGGGGGACGGCTGGTTCCTCGTCGGATCCAACTTCGGGCGCACCGGCCATCCCGCCTGGACGTACAACCTCCTCGGGCATCCCGCCGCCGAGATCAGCTGGAAGGGGCAGGACATCCCGGTCACCGCCCGGCTGCTGGAGGGGGCGGAGCGGGCGGAGGCCTGGCGGCGGCTGCTGGAGTTCTGGCCGCCGTACGCCGCCTACCAGGAGCGGGTGGACCGGGAGATCCGGATCTTCCGGCTCACGCGCGGCACGTCATAGCGCGTGCCGCGCGAGCAGCGGAGCACCGATGCAGGGCAGCGGAGCCCCGATGCAGGGCAAGCGGCGCACCGATGCAGGGCAGCGGCGCCCCGAGGCCCGGCATCGCCGCCCCGAGGCGCGGCTGACCGCGCGGGCCGCCGGGAGGCGCGGGTGGGCCGGCAGGAGGCGCGGGCGGGTCGGCAGGAGGCGCGGGCGAGAAGGCCGGCGGCGCTGGCCGGGCGGGTGCGGCTGAGCGTGTCGGCGTGCCACCGGTGGCTGCGCGAGCTGGAGCGGTCGGGGCAGTCAGCGGGTACCGGGCGGTGGTGGACCCGGTCGCCGTGGGGCTGACCTTCGAGGCGCTGGTCTTCGGGTCCATGCGGCGGAGGACCGGGACACGGTCGCCGACGCCGAGCGGGCGCTCGCGGCCGTCCCCCAGGCGCTGGACGCGCCGCCTTCCAGCGGCTCCACGGCGAACGGTTCGCGACCCTGCCGGGCGTGCGGCGCCCGGCCTCGACGCCGGTGACGAAGCACGTGGTCCGGGACCGGACACTGCCGGCGTAGGACGACAGGCGGTGGTCCACCGCTGTGTGTGAACCACCGCCTGCCAGACAGGACCCAGGGCGCGGACTACTTCGTGGGCTTCTTCCCGGTCACGCCCAGATGCACCAACAGCGCCAGGTTCGGCTTGAGTTCGGCCTGCTTCACGCCCCAGCTCTGGAAACCCTTCTGGTGCGCGGCGACCGCCGCGAGCATGGCGACCAGCGAACCGGCCACGGCCGCCGGGTTCACGTCCTTGTCGACCCTGCCCTTGGCCTGCAACTCCGTGATGGAGTCGGTCAGGGAGTTGTTCACCGAGTTCAGGATCTTCATACGGATCTTGTAGAACCGTTTGTCCCCCTCGGCCGCCCCGAGGTCGACCACACGCAGGATCGCGTCGTTCCTGCGCCAGAACTCCAGGAAACCGTCCACGAGTTCCTGCGCGGTCGCCCAGCCGGCCTTGCCGACCCAGGAGCGCCCCGCCAGCAGCTCGGTCAACTGACCGCCGTCGGTGGCCATTTGCTCGGCGATCTCCAGGACGGCGCCCTCGACGTCCGGGAAGTACTGGTAGAAGGTCGCGGGCGAAGTGCCCGCCTTCCGGGCGACATCGATGACCTTGACGTCCCGGTAAGGGGAGGAGCTGAGCATCTCGCTGAGGCAGTCGAGCAGCTTCTGCCGGGTCGCCTGCCCACGCCGGCCGGCCACGCGGCCGTCGACGGTACGCACTTGTCCTGTCATGCCGTCAGCTTACCGAGGGGTGATCGGAGCGCGATTCGGCCGACTGCAAATGGGGTGCACGGGGGTACGGAGCGGCCGCACGGCAGGGGAGCGGAAGGAAAAGCGCCGGTCACTCCGGGCGGGTGCGGCTGGTCTGCGCGGTGCGGGCCGGGCGGTTACTTTGACGACATGGCCGAAAACAGGGCATCCGGATACCCCGAGGGCGTCCCGTGCTGGGTGGACGCGCAGCTCCCCGACGTCGAGGCGGGCAAGCGGTTCTACGGCGGGCTCTTCGGGTGGACCTTCGAGGACGCCGACGGACCCGGAACAGGGGCGGTGTGGGCCCGCCTCGGCGGCGCGGCCGTCGCCAGGCTGGCGCGGAAGCGGGACGGCCGGATGCCCACCGTCTGGACCGTGTACTTCGCGACCCCGGACGCCCGGGACCTCGCCCGCCGGATCGTCGCCGCCGGCGGGCAGATCGTCAACGATCCCGTCCCCGTCCGCGCCCTCGGCACCGCCGCGCTGGCCGCCGACCCCACCGGCGCCGTCTTCGGCCTCTGGCAGGCCGCGGGCCACCCCGGCTTCGGCGTCCGGCACGCGCCCGGCGCCTTCGCCTGGGCGCAGCTCTACACCAGCGACACCGACGCGGCCAACGCCTTCTACGGCCGCCTCTTCACCGACGCCCTCTTCGGCGCCGGCGCCGACCCGGACTTCGGCCGTGCCCCCGTGACCGAGGTGTTCGCGGCCGGGATGCCGTCCCAGTTCGTCGTCCACTTCCGCACCGGGGACGTGACGGCGGCGGTCGGGGCCGTGCGGCAGCTGGGCGGCCGGGTCCAGGCGCCGCCCTTCGAGACGTCGTACGGAAAAGTCGCCGTCGTGACCGACAATCAAGGGGCGTCCTTCGCGCTGCTGGAACGCTGAGGCCGGAAAGGTACGGCTCTGAGCGGGCAAATGTCTTACTTTGTCGTGAGACACCCCGATTGATCACCGGGTTCGCAACCTGTGCCCGGGCCAGGAAGAATCGGGGTGCGTGCCGCCATGGCGGTGCGGTGGTGAGACGCTGCACG
Source organism: Streptomyces sp. NPDC086519 (assembly GCF_040686075.1). NCBI lineage: Bacteria > Bacillati > Actinomycetota > Actinomycetes > Kitasatosporales > Streptomycetaceae > Streptomyces > Streptomyces sp. NPDC086519. The sequence continues at coordinate 166,662 of NZ_JBFBJL010000012.1, read as the reverse complement.
GGGTCGCGTACATATGTGGGTGGACGAGGCCCGTACGGGGAGGTGGCAGGCAAGTGGTGGATCAGCTGACGCAGCACGACCCGCGGCGGATCGGGCCGTTCGAGGTGCTGGGACGGCTGGGGGCCGGCGGCATGGGGCTGGTCTATCTCGCGCGCTCGGCGTCCGGCCGGCGCGTGGCGATCAAGACCGTCCGGACCGAGCTCGCCGAGGACCAGCTGTTCCGGGTCCGCTTCACGCGCGAGGTGGAGGCGGCCCGCGCGGTCTCCGGCTTCTACACGGCGGCGGTCGTCGACGCCGACCCGCGCGCCGCCGTGCCGTGGCTGGCGACCGCGTACGTGCCGGCACCGTCGCTCGAAGAGATAGTGAACGACTGCGGCCCGCTCCCGGCCCAGGCGGTCCGCTGGCTCGCGGCGGGCGTCGCCGAGGCGCTCCAGTCGATCCACGGCGCCGGCCTCGTCCACCGTGACCTCAAGCCCTCCAACGTCCTCGTCGTCGAGGACGGCCCCCGGGTCATCGACTTCGGTATCGCCTCCGGTGTCTCGAACACCCGGCTGACGATGACGAACGTCGCGGTCGGCACCCCCGCCTACATGTCGCCGGAGCAGGCGAAGGACTCCCGGTCCGTGACCGGCGCGAGCGACGTCTTCTCCCTCGGCTCCATGCTCGTCTTCGCCGCCACCGGCCACCCGCCCTTCCACGGCGCCAACCCGGTCGAGACCGTCTTCATGCTGCTGCGCGAGGGCCCGGACCTCGAAGGCCTCCCGGACGAACTGCGCCCGCTCATCGAGTCCTGCATGCAGATGGAGGCCGCCGCCCGCCCCAACCCGGCCGACCTCCAGGCCCAGCTCGCGCCTCACCTGTTCGGCTCCGGCTCCGACGACAGCGGTACGGCGTCCGCCTGGCTGCCCGAGAAGGCGGTCGGGCTGATCGAGTCCCGCCGCGGTGGCCGCCCGGCCGTGAAACCCTCCGCCGCCCCGTCCGGCGCCCGCGGCGGCGGCCGCCCCGCGGTCCCCCCGCCGCCCTCCTACGACCCCGCGGTCCCGGCCCCGGTCCCTGTCGGCGCCCCCGACGCCGGCCCGATCCGCCTCGCCGGCGCCCGGGTGCCGATCGGTCCCGGCCCGCGCGTCGCCGACGCCCGCGCCGCCGCCGTGAAGGCGCCTCCGCCCGAGGCCGGCCTGGTGGCCAGCTGGTCGCGCCCGCACCCCGGCGTCAACGGCGCCGACCCCGCCGTACCGCCGGTCCCCGCCCTGCCCCCGGAGACGGCGTCCGGCTGGCGGCCCTGGCGGTTCCGGATGTCCAACGACGTCTGGGGCACCCCGGCCGTCGACGGCGACCTCGTCTACGTCACCTCCTTCGAGGTGCACGCCCTCGACGTGGCCACCGGCCGCCGCCGCTTCAAGACGAGGGACGTCGCCTGGTCCATGGCGGTCGCGGACGGCCGTATCCACGCCTCCGACGGCCCCACCCTGTTCGCCGTGGAGGCCCGCGAGGGCGGCGACCTGTGGCGGCTGTCCACCGACGCCTGGGTGTACGCCCTCAAGGCCGACCGCGGCACCCTCGTCACCGGCACCCGGGGCGGCGGCGTCCAGGCCTGGGAGGCGACCACCGGGCAGAAGCTCTGGGAACTGTCGGGTGCCCAGACCGACTTCGAGGTCCCCGAGTCCGGCCCCTCCCTGCACGACGGCACGGTCTACGTCTGGCAGGACGCGAGACTGCGCGCCCTCGACGCCCGCACCGGCGACGAACGCTGGTCCTACCCCATCGGCGACGCGGCCTCCTGCGGCGGCGTCCCGGTCCGCCTCACCCACGCCGACGACGGCTTCGTGTACGCCTCCGCGGGCACCCGCGTCATCGCCCTGGACACCGCGACCGGGCGGGTGCGCTGGCACTTCGAGGCGCCGGCCGTGTTCCTCTCCCCGCCCGCCTTCGTCCCCGGCCCCGCCGTCACCGGCGGCGGCATCTACCTCGCCGACTACCTCGGCACCGTCTACGCCCTCGACGCCACCGACGGCCGCGACCGCTGGCGCATCGCGACGGAGGCCCGCGCCTCCATCGAGCCGGTGCTCGTCGCCGCCGGCCATGTCCACGTCGGCAGCGGCAAGGGGCTCTACACCCTGGACGCGGTCACCGGCACGCCCAAGTGGCGCTTCCAGGCGGGCGGCGACGTGGTGGGCGCCCCGGCGGTGGCCGAGGGCCGCATCCACTTCGGCTCGACGGACCACCTGCTGTACACCCTGAAGGCCGACGACGGCCGCCTGCGCTGGAAGCTGGCGACAGGCGGGGAGATCACCGGGTCGCCGCTGGTGCGCGACGGGGTGGTGTACGCGTGCAGCAAGGACCGGTGCGTGTACGCCCTGGACGCCGAGAAGGGGACGGGGACGGCGCGCACGGCGTGACTGCCGCGATCTGTCGACGGGCGGCCGCGGCCGCGTGGGGGCTTGTCGCGCAGTTCCCCGCGCCCCTTCAGGTGGGCTGTCGCCCCGTCGGTTGTGACGTGCTGGTCGCGCCCGCGCGGCGGAGCCGCATATCGAATACAGTCCCGCGCCCCTGAAGGGGCGCTGGCGCAGCGCCCTGCTTTTCAGGGGCGCGGGGAACTGCGCGAACGGCCACGACGGGCCCGCAGTCGCCCGACGGCAGTCGGTGGCACCCCTCTGGGCGGTGTCTCAGCGGGTACGAGGGACGGCGCCGCGCCCCCGTTCGGCGAACAGCTCCGCCTGCCGCTCGCCCGGCAGGTTGCCCAGGGTGATCAGGTGCGGTGCCTCGGCCCAGCCCCGCTCCCGGTCCGCCCCCTTCGCCGCCCACAGCGCCCGTACGCTGCCCTGCACCCCCTCCGTCGGATACCCGGCGATCACGGTCGCGCACCGCACGGCCGCCGCCGTCGCCTCCCCGGCGGGCGTCACTTCCGACACCAGCCCCACCTCGTACGCCCTGCGCGCCCCCATCCGCTCGGCGTTGCCCATGAGCACCATCCGGGCCACCTCCCCGTACGGCATCCGCTGCGCCATCAGCACCGACTCGTACGCGCTGACCATGCCGTAGGACGTGTGCGGGTCGAAGAAGGCCGCCGTCTCGTCGGCGATCACGAAGTCGCACTCGCCCAGCAGGTAGAAGGCGCCCCCGCAGGCCATCCCGGCCACGGCGGCGATCACCGGCTTCCACAGGTCGTTCGACTTCGGCCCGACGGCGATCAGCGGATCGTCCTGGCTGTACGGCGAGGACGGCTGCGGCACGACGGCGTCCCGGTCGAGCCCGGTGCTGAAGGCGCGCCCGCCGGCCCCGGTGAGGACGACCGCCCGGACGGCGTCGTCGAAGCGCAGCGCCCGCCAGGCGGCGGAGAGCTCGGCGGCCGTCGCGAGGTCGATGGCGTTGAGCCTCGCGGGGCGGTCGAGGGTGAGGACGGCGACCCCGCTCTCCTTGTCGGTGTCCAGCCGCAGGCTCACGGACGCTCCAGGACCCACTGCGGCAGACCGTCCGCGAAGACCGCCTGCACCCGGGCTCCGATCCGGATCCGGTCCGGCGGGAGGGAGTCGAGAGGAGCCCCCGCCCCGCTCACCACGTTCCCCACCATCCGCACCCGGGGCGCGTCGTCCAGTTCCACGACGACCACGTTGTACGGCGCCTGGGCGGCGTAGTCGGGCAGGAGCGGCGGGTGCGGGACGACGTACGACCAGATCCGGCCGCGCCCGCTCGTCGGCCGCCACTCGCTCGCGAAGGACTGGCAGTGCGGGCAGCAGGGCCGGGGCGGGAAGCGGGGTTCGCCGCAGTCGGCGCAGGCCTGGACGCGGAGTTCGCCGCGGGCCGCGTACTCCCAGAAGGGTGCGCCGTCGGTGTCGGTGGCCGGTCGCAGCATCTCAGCTCCGGTTGGTGAGGAGGAGGGCGGAGGTCGGGACGCCCTCACCGGCGGTGACCAGGCAGGTGGCGGCCCCCGGCACCTGGGCGGTGCTGGTGCCGCGCAACTGCTTGACGCCCTCGGTGATGAGGTTGAACCCGTGCACGTAGGCCTCGGACAGCCCGCCGCCCCCGGTGTTGAGGGGCAGCCGCCCGCCGATCTCCAGCGCCCCCTGCTCGGTGAACGCCCCGCCCTCCCCGCGCCCGCAGAAGCCGTAGCCCTCCAGGGAGAGCGGGATCAGCGCGGTGAACGCGTCGTAGATCTGGGCGACGTCGACGTCCTCGGGGGTGAGGTCGGCGTGCTTCCACAGGTGGCGGGCGGCGGTCCAGGCGGGGCCGGTGAGGGGGTCGTCGTTCCAGTAGTTGACCATGCCGTGGTGCTGGGCGGGGAGTCCCTGGGCGGCCGAGTGGACGTAGACCGGGGGCCGCCGGCAGTCCCGGGCCCGTTCCCTGCTGACCACCACACACGCCAGGGCCCCGTCCGTCTCCAGGCAGTTGTCGAAGAGGCAGAGGGGCTCGCTGATCCACCGGGAGGTCATGTACATCTCGCGGGTGAGGGGGCGGTCGTACATGACGGCGGCGGGGTTCTGGTTGGCGCGGTTGCGGCAGGCGAGGGCGACGTTGAAGAGGTGGTCGCGGGTGGCGCCGTACTCGTGCATGTAGCGGCGGGTGAGCATGGCTATCTCGTCGGCGGGCCGGAGCAGGCCGAAGGGGCGGGTCCACTGGGCGGGGGTCGGGAGCTGGACGGTGGTGTTGGTCCAGGGCCGGGGCCCGGACCCCCGCTTCCGGGACCGCCACGCCACCCCCACCGTGGCCTGGCCGGAGGCGATGGCCGCGGCGAGGTGCGCGACGGTCGCACAGGAGCCGCCACCCCCGTACCCCACCTTGCTGAAGAAGGTCAGATCCCCGAGCCCGACCGCCTTCGCCAGCTCCACCTCGTCGGTCTCCTCCATGGTGAAGGAGGCGAGGGCGTCGACCTCGCCGGGCGCGATGCCGGCGTCGTCGAGGGCGGCGAGGACGGCCCGGCAGGCGAGGGTCCGCTCGTCCTCGCCGAGCCGTTTGGCGAAGGGGGTCTGCCCGATCCCGACGATGGCGGTGGCGTCTTTGATGCCCCTGAGACCGGCCATGTGCCCGCACCTCCACGGCAGTCGCGGTTTGCTGACAGGCCGTCAGGCTACCGCTAATCTGACGGACAGTCAGCTATGCGTCCGGGGAGGCCGGTTGTGCGCGGTGACATGGAGTGGGGGACCGTTCCGGGGCTGGTGCGGTCGGCGGCGGAGCGGTACGCGGACGTCGAGGCGGTGGTGGACGGCCGGACCCGGATCACCTACGCCGAACTGGGCGCCCGGGTGGAACGCGCGGCGGCCGCCTGCCTGGCCGCCGGCGTCGGGGCGGGCGACCGGGTGGGCATCTGGGCGCCGAACTCGCTCGACTGGATCGTCGCGGCGCTGGGCGCGGTGTCGGCGGGCGGGGTGCTGGTCCCGCTCAACACCCGCTTCAAGGGCACGGAGGCGGCGGACGTGCTGCGCAGGAGCGGGGCCCGGCTGCTCTTCGTGACGGGGACGTTCCTGGGGACCTCGTACGTGGCGTCGCTGCGGCGGGCGGCCGGGGAGGGAGCCGGGGACGGCCAGGGGCCGCTGCCGGGTCTGCCCGGCCTGCGGGACGTGGTGGTGCTGTCGGACGACGCGCCGGTCGGCTTCCGCACCTGGAAGGACTTCCTGGCGGCCGGGGAGGGCATCGGCGCCGGACAGGTCGCCGCCCGGTCGGCCGAGCTGGACGGCACCTGCCTCTCCGACATCATCTTCACGTCCGGTACGACGGGCCGCCCGAAGGGTGCGATGATCACCCACGCGCAGACCCTGCGGGCGTACGAGATCTGGGCCGGCCTGGCGGGCCTGCGGACCGGTGACCGCTACCTGATCGTCAACCCGTTCTTCCACACCTTCGGTTACAAGGCCGGGGTGATCGCGTGCCTGATGCGCGGGGCGACGATGATCCCGCAGCCGGTGTTCAGCGTGGAGACGGTCCTGGCGAACGTCGCCGCGGAGCGGGTGTCGGTGCTGCCCGGCCCGCCGACCCTCCACCAGTCCCTCCTGGACCACCCGGCCAGGGACGCCCACGACCTCTCCGCCCTGCGGCTGGTGGTGACGGGCGCGGCCGTCGTACCCCTGCTCCTCGTGGAGCGGCTGCGCGGCGAACTCGGCGTCGAGACGGTCCTGACCGCCTACGGCCTCTCCGAGGCGAGCGGGATCGTGACGATGTGCCGCCAGGGCGACGATCCGGCGGTGATCGCGTCGACGTCGGGGCGGGCGATCCCCGGGACGCAGGTGCGGGTGGACGAGGCCGGGGAGGTGCTGGTCCGCGGCTTCAACGTCATGCGCGGCTACTACGAGGACGCGGCGGCGACGGCCGAGACGCTCACGGCGGACGGCTGGCTGCGCACCGGCGACGTCGGCGTCCTGGACCCGGACGGCAACCTCCGCATCACCGACCGCCTCAAGGACATGTTCATCGTCGGCGGCTTCAACGCCTACCCGGCCGAGATAGAGCAACTGCTCGGCCTGCACCCGGACGTCTCGGACGCGGCCGTGATCGGCGTCCCCGACGCCCGCCTGGGCGAGGTCGGAAAGGCGTTCGTGGTCCGCCGCCCGGGAGCGGTTCTCACGGCCGACGACCTGATCGCCTGGTCCCGCCGCGAGATGGCGAACTACAAGGTCCCGAGGACCGTCGAGTTCGTCCGAGAGCTCCCCCGCAACGCCAGCGGAAAGGTCCTGAAGGGCGAGCTCAGAACGGCCGACCGGGCCGCCCGCTGACGTGCGCCCGTGGGCCTGGCCCAGACGGCCCCCGAGACGCGGCCCCCAAGCCGCGCCCTCCAAAGACACGGTTGGAAGATATGAGCCAATCCCTCCGCAGTGACCTGCGACATTGCCGCCCGCCGCTTGCCCATATCTTCCAATCCCGGGTGAGCTGTCACCGGTGCGGGCGACCTGGCTCGGGCGACTGGTGCGCGGGGGCACTCACCGCAGGCCCTGAGTCGTCCATGCGGGCCGCCGTTCACGAGCGGTGACGCCCGGCTTGCGGGGGAGGCGGGACCCGCCCACGGCCCGGGCGAGCGGTCCGGCCGAACGAAGGGGACGCCGACCCGGGCGGGGGCGGTCACTGCCGATCGGCGGCGAGCGCGTCCAGGGCGGCCCGGATCTCCTCGATCATGCAGGCGGGCCGGTGGAAGACGTCCTCGGCGCCGAAGCGGAGCAGGCTGCGGATTTCGGCGGATCGGAGGATCTGGTTGAAGCGGGTCAGGTCCCGTCGATGGGAGTCGCGGGTGCCGTGGTAGGCGTAACCCTCGATCTCCACCCCCAGCCCCTCCTTCCGGAAGAGGAAGTCGAGGAAGCGGAGGCGGCCGTCCGGGGTGCGGACCTCGGCCTGGCTCTCGGGGCGGAGCCCGGCGTCGTACATGCGCAGTCGGGCGACGGTCTCGGCGGGCGAGCCGGCGAGCGGGTCGGTCAACCGCAGCCGTTCCCGGCCGCCTCTCGCACGCCGTGGCGTCGCTTCGAGGGCGTTCGCGATCGCAGCGGGACTGAGGATCGGGGGACGGCGGAGCCGCCCGACCCTCCGGTGGGAGAGAGCCGAGTCCACGGCTACGACCGCTTCGTCCCGTGGGCTGTCCCGGAGCAGGTCGGCGAGCGTGCGGGCAGGTGGGGTGAGCCGCAGTCCCTGTCGTTCCCACACGTCCTGAGCGCTGAGCGGGAGTCGGTGTACGCGTACGCCGCTGCCCACGCGGCGGATGCTCAGCTGCGGGTCCGTGAACTCCAGGGGCGCGTCGGAGGCACCGCCCAGGGTCTCGATGCGCCAGATCGGCGCCGCCGAGAGGTGGCTCACGACCAGCCGGGGTTCGAGGAGCTGCACTGCCCGCAGCCGGGTGAGCAGGTCGGGGTCCCGCCCGGGCTCGGCCCAGGCGCCGTACCGGAGCCGTGTCCAGCCCTCGTCCCGTAGCGCACGTGTCAGACTCCGCCGGGGCCAGCCGGCCGCGACGGCCCGTGAGGTGAGGAGGATGCCCCGCTCCGCCAGCGTGTGTAAGTCCCTGCGTTCCACCCGGTGAAGATCGCAGATTCCCGGAATCGCCGCGTGGCCTGTGGACAACTCGCGGGTTCAGCCCTTCAGAGAGCTGAGAAAGGCGGTCCAGGCGAGCGGACGGAAGAGAAGGACAGAGCCGTCCTGATGCTTCTTCGAGTCACGGACGGGGACCACGTCGGGGTGCGGGGTGGCGGCCTCGACGCAATCGCCGCCGCTGCCGTCGCTGTAACTGCTCCTGCGCCACACGGCGTTGCTCAGGTCAGTCCCGGTGCCTGCCATCTCGGTAGTCCTCCGCCGCTCGTTCGGCCATGGCCAGGGACGCCTCTGGCGGGAGTGCCGCCGCCCCGAGCAGATCGTTACGACCTGCGGTCGTCCTTCACGAGCGCTGGACAGTCGATGAGTTGGCCGTTACGGAGTCCCTCGGTACAGGCCACCGGTGGGGCGTCCGGGAAGGTCATCACCTTCATCATGCCCGTCATGAACGGATGGGCCGGTGCCGTTTCCGGAAGGATCTGCACAACGCCCTGCGTGGAGCGGATGACCTGGGCGATGTGCTCCAGCTGGACCGCCATCTCCGCCGGGGGCAGGAGAGGCTTGCGGACGAGGGACTCGTGCAGGACCGCCCAGAACGACGGCCGCTCCTCCTGCTTCCAGATCTCCGCGCGCTTCAGCCGGGCACGGACCTGCTTGTCGACCGTCTCGGGCGCCGGCCAGGGCAGCGACGTGTGTACGACCGCCTCGGCGTACGCCTGGGCCTGCAACACGAGGGCAAGACGGTGTGGTGCGAGCTGGGCCAGGCCGAGCCCCGGACGGGCGGGCGGTGGAACGACCCGGTCACCGGACCCGCCCGTCCTTGAACGCCTCGGCCGCGACGGCTTCCCCTCCGCGCCGCCGCGGCCTGTCCCCGTCGTGGGTGCGGGTCACGCCTTCTCGGTGCCGGCGTGGTTCTCCAGCGTCGTCACGACGGACTCCGGCAGAATGCCGGCGTGGTTCTCCAGCGGCTTCACGGTTTCGTTCTCCGTGACGCTGCCGGCGTGGTTCTCCAGCGGCTCGACCGTCGAGGAACCGTCGTCCGGGCTGCCGGCGTGGTTCTCCAGCGTGGCGATCTTCGGCTTCTTCGTGGCTTCGGTCATCGTCGGCACCTTTCTGCTGAGCTTCTGAGAAAGCGATGTGCCCGTCCGGTGACTCCCCCGGGTGTCGCCGGACGGGCACATCAAGGCCGCTCACCCTAAACGGTGGGGCCGGGTGCCGAGCCGTCTGCCCCCCGACGCGGCGGCTGGCACTCATGAGAATGGCGTGCGGCGATAAACAAACCATGAACGCGCCATGCGCCCGGCTCCTCAGGCCGCCGCGGCCGGCCTGAGAAGTGCCTTCACCTGCTCGGCCTCGGCCGCCCCGAACTGCTCGTGGATGTTGAGCGCCTCGCTCCAGCAGGCCCGGGCCCGGTCGGTCTGCCCCAGTTGGCTGAGGGCCTGCCCGAGCGTGGTCAGTACGTTGGCCCGCATCCAGTCGCCTCCGATGACCTGGAGGGCGAGTGCCTGCTCCGCGTGACGTGCCGCCAGGGCGAGCTGTCCGCCCGCGAGATGGGCCTCGGAGATACGGAAGTTCGCCGTCCCCTCCCAAAGGCGCTGCCGGTTCTCCCGGAAGAGCCGCAGGGCTTCGTGGAGTTGCTCCAGCGCCTCGGGCACCCGGCCTGCCGCGCTGAGCGCGATCCCGAGGGCGAGACGAGCGTTGGCCACGCGCACGGTCATCCCGAGCTGGTCGTAGATGGCGAGTCCCCGCTCGGCCAGCTCGACGGCGGTCGTCAGGCGTCCCAGCTTGACGTGGATCCGGGAGAGGTTGCACAGGGCACTGGCCTCGCCCGGCAGGTTGCCGTCGGCGCGGTAGTTGTCGATCGCCTCGCGCAGGTGCCGCTCTCCGTCGTCGTTGCGTCCTTGGTAGAGGGCGATGATCCCGCGGTCGTTCGGGGCCCAGCAGCAGGGCGCGAGGTCTCCCGCGGCCTGGGCGAGCCCGATGGCGAGCCGGGCCTCCTCGTCGGCCTGCGTGAACCTGTCGGAGACCAGGAGGGCGTTGGTCAGCGCGGTGCGGGCCCGGCCCTCGGCGCGGTTGTCGCCCAGCTCATGGGCCATGTCGCGGAGTGCCACGGCGGTCGCCTCGTAGCGATGCGAGTTGGCACCGGACTCCGCGAGGTCCTTGGCGACCCACAGCAGGTCGACGGCGCGCCTGAGCATTCCGAGGGCTGCGCTCTGCCGGACACAGGCCAGGAGGCAGTCACCCTCGGCGTAGAGCCAGTCGACCGCGGTCTTGGAGTCGGTGATGGGCAGGCCGGGATAGGAGGTCGGCTCCAGATGGTTCACCAGCCGGTCCCCCGGCCGCTCGATCGCGTACACCCCCGCCGCCGTCGCCAGATAGAAGTCCAGGAGGCGGGACATGGCCGCCTCCCTCCCCCACTGCCCGAAAGGCGTGGGAGGTACCCCCGTGCTCGGCGGCTGCTCGTCGCGCTCCGCGCACGCGCGCGCGTAGAGCCGCACGAGGTCGTGGAAGCGGTAACGGCCCGGAGCCGCCGATTCCAGCAACGACGTGTCGACCAGGGTCTCCAGCAGGTCCTCGGTCGCCTCGACCGGCAGATCGAGCATTGCCGCGGCCGCCGCCAGCGAGATGTCCGGTCCGTCGGCCAGGCCGAGGAGGCGGAAGGCCCGGGCCTGGGCCGGTTCCAGGGCGCCGTAGCCCAGTTCGAAGGTCGCCTTCACCGCCAGGTCGCCGGCCTGGAGTTCGTCGAGGCGGCGGCGCTCGTCGGCGAGTTTCGCCGCCAGGACGCAGACCGTCCAGGTGCGGCGGGCCGCGAGGCGGGACGCGGCGATGCGGATGGCGAGGGGGAGGAAGCCGCAGGCCGCCACCACGTCCAGGGCGGCCTTGCGCTCGGCGGCCACCCGTTCCGCACCGACGATCTTCGTGAAGAGCTGTAGCGCCTCGTCGGGGGACATCACGTCCAGGTCCACCAGGTGGGCCCCGGCCAGGTCCACCATGCGGACGCGCGAGGTCACCAGGGCCGCGCAGCCCTCCGTGCCCGGCAGCAGCGGACGCACCTGGGCCGCGTCCTTCGCGTTGTCCAGCAGGACGAGGACCCGGCGGCCGTCCAGGACCGAGCGGTACAGGGCCGCCCGGTCGTCCAGGGAGTCGGGGATGGACGCGTCCGGGGTGCCCAGGGCGCGCAGGAAGGAGCCCAGGACCGTCTCCGGTTCCGCCGCCCGCGGGCCCGCGCCCTGGAGGTCCACGTACAACTGGCCGTCCGGGAAGGCGGACCGGGCCTGGTGCGCCACATGGACGGCAAGGGTCGTCTTGCCGACGCCTCCGATGCCCGCCAGCGCCGATACGGCCATCACCCGGCCCTCCTCCGACGCCAGCACCTCGCTCAGCTGGGTGACGAAGGCGGCCCGGCCCGTGAAGTCGGGGACGGTCGCCGGGAGCTGGGCGGGGCGGACCGGGACGGACGGGGGAGCCGGCGCGGGGGAGGAGGGTTCGGCCAGGGCCGGGTCGGCCTGGAGGATGCGCTGTTGCAGGTCGCGCAGGCCGGAACGCGGGTCGACGCCGAGTTCCTCGGCGAGCAGGCGGCGGGTGTCGGCGTACACCGCGAGGGCCTCCGCCTGGCGGCCGCTGCGGTACAGGGCGAGCATGAGGAGTTCGCGGAGGCGCTCGCGCAGGGGGTGGGCCGCGGTGAGGGCCGTCAGCTCCGACACCGCCTCCGCGTGGCAGCCTTGCTCCAGGTCCATGTCAAGACGGGACTCGAGGAGCTGGAGCCGCCACTCCTGTAGCCGGGTCCGCTGGGCGTCGGCGTACGGGCCCGGTACTCCGGCCAGCGGTTCGCCGTCCCACAGGGCGAGCGCCCGGTTCAGCTCCTCCCGGGCCTGTCCCAGGTCCCCGGCGCCGCGCGCCTTGTCGGCCGCCGCCGCCAGGTCCTGCGCCGCCGCCAGGTCCAGGGCGCCCTCGCCGAGCCCGCGCACCGCGTACCCGCCGGACTCGCTGACCAGCACCCCGGGGTCCAGGATCTTGCGCAGCCGGGACGCGTACGTGCGCACCGCCGCCAGCGCCTGCGACGGCGGCTCGGGCCCCCACAGCGCGTCGATCAGCTCGGCCGCGGTCGCCGTCCGGCCCTCGCGGAGCAACAGGGCGGCGAGCAGCGCGCGTTGCTGCGGGGAGCCGGTGTTGAGCGGCGCCTCCGCGCGCCAGGCGCGTACCGGACCGAGCACACTGAAGCGCACCGTCGCGGCCTCCGCCGAGGAGGAGGCGCGCCGCTGCTCCGGCACCCGCGGTCCACCGTCCATGCCCGTCTCCCTAGACATCCCGCTTCACCCCGTCAGTCTGCCTTGTCCGGGCGGGTTGCGTCAGCCGGGGGAGATGCCGATCACAGGCGGCATGCGGTGGTCCACACAGTCTTCACGCGGCGGCCTCGGGGAGCGGAGCGGGCCCGGTTCGTGGCGGAACGGCTCCGCGAGCAGGTCCGCCTCCTCGCAGCGGAGTTGGCGAACACCCTCAGGGCGTGGCCGGCGGCGCGGCCGTCCAGGGCGAAGGCGACCGTGTGCCAGGGTGCGGCCCAACCGTGAGCGCCTCCGCGGCTGCCGCCCCCGTTCGTCTGACGAACCGTCATTCCCATAGCTGACGGTTCGTCAGATCGGCGCTACCGTGAGCGCCATGGACACCGAGGACGGCACCTTCCCGCTGATCATCTCCGTCGACGACCACACCGTGGAGCCGCCGGACGTCTGGCAGTCCCGCCTCCCGAAGAAGTACCAGGACACCGGTCCGCGCATAGTCCGGGCCCCGCTGCGGGAGATGAGCTTCCTCGGCGGCCGCTTCAAGCCCGTCATGGGCAGGCCGGGTGAGGGCGGCCCCACGGGCGACTGGTGGATCTACGAGGACCTGCACCGCCCCCTCACCCGCCTCGACACCGCCGTCGGCTACGCGCGCGACGAGATCAAGCTCGAAGTGATCACGTACGAGCAGATGCGGGCGGGGTCGTACGACGTCCCGCAGCGGCTCGCCGACATGGACGTCAACCACGTCCAGTCCGCGCTCTGCTTCCCGACCTTCCCCCGCTTCTGCGGGCAGACCTTCACCGAGGCCAAGGACCGCGAGCTGGCGCTGCTCTGTGTCCAGGCCTACAACGACTGGATGGTGGAGGAGTGGTGCGGCCCGCTGGCAGGGGGCCGCCTGATACCCCTCATCCTCATCCCCCTCTGGGACGCCCGGCTGGCCGCCGCCGAGGTCCGCCGCAACGCGGCCCGCGGGGTCCGTGCCGTCGCCTTCTCCGAGATACCCCCGCACCTCGGGCTCCCCTCCGTGCACACCGACGACTGGGACCCCTTCCTCGCCGCCTGCGACGAGACCGGCACGGTCGTCGCCATGCACATCGGCTCCAGCAGCCGGATGCCCTCCACCTCCGCCGACGCCCCGCCCGCCGTCGGCTCCACCATCACCTTCGCGAACTGCTGCTTCTCGATGGTCGACTGGCTGATGAGCGGCAAGTTCGAGCGCTTCCCGAACCTCAAGGTGATGTACGCGGAGGGGCAGATCGGCTGGATCCCCTACATCCTGGAGCGCGCCGACGTCGTCTGGGAGGAGAACCGCGCCTGGGGCGGTGTCGCCGACAAGGTCACCCGCCCGCCGTCCGAACTCTTCGCCGAGCACGTCTACGGCTGCTTCTTCGACGACGCCTTCGGCCTGAAGAACCTCGACGCGATCGGCCTCGGCAACGTCCTCTACGAGACCGACTACCCGCACTCCGACTCCACCTGGCCGAAGTCGAGGGAGGTCGGGGAGGCGCAGATGGGGCATCTGGCGCCGGACGTGGTGGAGCGGATCGTCCGGGGCAACGCGATCGAGCTGCTGGGGCTGACTCCCGACGGGCTCTGGGGCGGTCCGCGGTGAGCCTCGACTACGGCATCCAGCTCCCCGTCCAGTCCCAGTCCACCCTCTACGCCGAGGACTGGGAGGCCGGGGCGGGCGCCGCGGACCTGGTCGGGATCGCGCGGGCCGTCGACCGGGCCGGGTTCGCCTACCTCGCCGTCTGCGACCACGTGGCGATCCCGCACCGGCTGGCCGAGGCCATGAGCACGGTCTGGTACGACCCGGTGGCCACCCTCGCCCACCTGGCCGCCGTGACCGAGCGGGTACGGCTGCTCAGCCATGTCGCCGTCGTGGGACTGCGCCACCCCCTGCTCTCCGCCAAGCAGTACGCGACCCTCGACCACCTCTCCGGCGGCCGCCTGGTCCTCGGTGTCGGGGCCGGGCACGTGCGGGAGGAGTTCGAGGTCCTGGGGGTGGACTTCGGGCGGCGCGGAGCGGTGCTGGACGAGGCGATCGACGCGTTGCGGGCGGCTCTGGGGGCGGACGAGTTCCCGTCGCATCACGGGAAGTTCTACGACTTCGAGGGGCTCGGGCAGCGGCCCCGGCCCGCGCAGGACCGGGTACCGGTGTGGGTCGGCGGGTCGTCGCCGGCCGCGGTACGGCGGGCCGCGCTCAAGGGCGACGGCTGGCTGCCGCAGGGCGACCCCAGGGACCGGCTCCCGGACCAGATCGCCCGGCTGCGACGGCTGCGCGAGGAGGCCGGCCTCGAAGCGCCGATCACCATCGGCGCGATCACCGAGCCGCTGTACGTCGGCACGCCCGACTGGGCGGTGGGCCGCCGCACGCTCAGCGGTGCCCCCGAGGCCCTCGCCGAGTCGCTGCGGGCGTACGGCGCGATGGGCGTGCACCAGGTCCAGGTGCGGTTCCGCAGTCGGAGCCGGGCCGAACTCATCGACCAGATCGAGGCGTTCGGGGCGGATGTCGCGCCCCTTCTCACCTGAGGGAGTGGCATGGGCAAGCTGGACGGGCGGGTCGTCATCGTCACCGGGGCGGCGCGCGGACAGGGCGAGCAGGAGGCGCGGCTCTTCGTCGCGGAGGGCGCGGGAGTCGTCGTCGCCGATGTGCTGGACGACCAGGGCCAGGCCCTCGCCAAGGAGATCGGGGCGGCCTACGTCCACCTGGACGTGGGGGTGGAGGCGCAGTGGCAGGCCGCCGTCGCCGCCGCGAAGAAGGCGTACGGGCGTCTCGACGGGCTGGTGAACAACGCGGGCATCCTGCGCTTCAACGCGCTGGTGGACACGCCCCTCGACGAGTTCATGCAGGTGGTGCAGGTCAACCAGGTCGGCTGCTTCCTGGGCATGAAGACCGTGGCGCCCGAACTGGACGACGGCGGGACCATCGTCAACACGGCCTCCTACACGGCGCTGACCGGGATGGCGGCGGTCGGCACCTACGCCGCCACCAAGCACGCGGTGCTCGGGCTCACCCGGGTCGCCGCGCTGGAACTCGCCGACCGGCGCATTCGCGTCAACGCGATCTGCCCGGGCGCCATCGACACCGCGATGTCCAACCCGGCCCGGCTGGACCCGGCCGCCGACCCGGCGGAGATGAGCCACGCGCTGGACGAGCTGTACCGCAAGCTCGTGCCGCTGGGCCGGATCGGGCGGGCGGAGGAAGTGGCCAGACTGGCGCTCTTCCTGACCTCGGACGACTCGTCGTACATCACCGGGCAGCCGTTCGTGATCGACGGGGGCTGGCTGGCGGGAGTCAGTGTCATCTGACAGACCGTCAGCTATTGACGAATCTGACGCTACGTCAGAAAGTCGTAGGACTCAGAGGACCACAGGGACCACCTGGACATGGGACGGTGAACCGCCTTGGAATTCGGGCTCTTTGTACAGGGATACGTGGGCAAGCGGGCCGAGACAGACCCGCTGGCCGAGCACAAGGCACTGATGGAGGAGACCGAGTACGTCATCCAGGCGGACAAGTCCGGTTTCAAGTACGCCTGGGCCTCCGAGCACCACTTCCTCGACGAGTACTCGCACCTGTCCGCCAACGACGTGTTCCTGGGCTACCTGGCACACGCCACCGAGCGGATCCACCTCGGCTCCGGGATCTTCAACCCCCTCGCCCCGGTCAACCACCCCGTGAAGGTGGCCGAGAAGGTCGCCATGCTCGACCATCTCAGCGGCAACCGCTTCGAGTTCGGCAGCGGGCGGGGCGCCGGCTCCCACGAGATCCTCGGGTTCATCCCTGGTGTGACCGACATGAACTACACCAAGGAGATCTGGGAGGAGACCATCGCCGAGTTTCCCAAGATGTGGCTCCAGGACGAGTACGTCGGCTTCCAGGGCAAGCACTGGCAGCTGCCGCCGCGCAAGGTGCTGCCGAAGCCGTACGGCAAGTCGCACCCCGCGATGTGGTACGCGGCCGGGTCGCCGCCGTCGTACGCCATGGCGGCGCAGAAGGGGCTGGGAGTGCTGGGGTTCAGCATCCAGAAGGTCTCCGACATGGAGTGGGTGCTGGAGCAGTACAAGACGGCGATCGTGAACGCGGAACCGGTCGGGGACTTCGTCAACGACAACGTCATGGTGACGACGACGGCGATCTGCGCGCCGACCCACGACGAGGCGATCCGCATCGCCGCGGCCGGTGGGCTGCACTACCTCCCCTCGCTGGTGTTCCGGTACCACGACACCTTCCCGCGGCCCGAGGGCTTCCCGGTGTGGCCGGAGACGCTGCCGGAGTACACGCCGGAGTTCGTGGAGCTGCTGGTCGAGGAGGAGCTGCTGATCTGCGGCGACCCGGACGAGGTGCTGCGGCAGTGCAAGCGGTGGGAGCAGGCCGGGGCCGACCAGCTGAGCTTCGGGTTGCCGGTGGGGGTGCCGAAGGAGGAGACGCTGCAGACGATCCGGTTGATCGGGGAGCACGTGATTCCGAAGATCGACACCGATCCTGTGCACCGGACTACGCGGTTCCGTCAAGGGGCCTGAGCGTGCGTTGGCGGGTGCGGGTGGGGTGTGGCTGGTCGCGCCCGCGCGGCGGAGCCGCACATCGATACAGCCCGCGCCCCCAGGCAAGCAGTCCTGCCGCATACCAGGAGGTGAGCCCATGCTTGATCACGTCATCAAAGGCGCGTCCGTTGTCGACGGAACCGGCGCGCCCGCCCGCACCGCCGACGTCGGCATCCGTGACGGCCGGATCGCCGTCATCGGCACCGTCACCGAGGAATCCCGTACCAGCGAGGACGCGGCCGGGCTCGTGCTGGCGCCCGGCTTCGTCGATCCGCACACGCACTACGACGCCCAGCTCTTCTGGGACCCGTACGCGACGCCTTCGCTGAATCACGGAGTGACGACGGTCGCCGCCGGCAACTGCGGGTTCACCCTTGCGCCCCTGAACCCGGAACGTCCCGCCGACGCCGACTACACCCGCCGCATGATGTCCAAGGTCGAGGGCATGTCCCTGGTCGCCCTGGAGGAAGGGGCGCCCTGGAGCTGGAACTCCTTCGGCGAATACCTGGACGCGCTCGAAGGGCGCATCGCCGTCAACGCCGG
This sequence comes from Streptomyces sp. NPDC086519, assembly GCF_040686075.1. Taxonomy (NCBI): domain Bacteria; kingdom Bacillati; phylum Actinomycetota; class Actinomycetes; order Kitasatosporales; family Streptomycetaceae; genus Streptomyces; species Streptomyces sp. NPDC086519. The sequence continues at coordinate 149,296 of NZ_JBFBJL010000012.1, read as the reverse complement.
GTTCATGGTGGGGCACTGCGCGCTGCGCCGGTACGTGATGGGGCCGGACGCGGTCGGCGGGCAGCCCAGTGAGGAGCAGCTCGCCCAGATCGTACGGCTGTTGCACGAGGCCATGGACGCGGGCGCGTGGGGGTTCTCCACCACCCAGTCCAGCACGCACTCGGACGGGGACGGGCAGCCGGTGGCGTCGCGGCACGCGCTGCCCGCGGAGCTGCTCGCGCTGTCGCGGGCGGTCGGGGAGCACGAGGGGACGCAGATCGAGGCGATCGTGGCCGGATGCCTCGACCAGTTCAGCGACGCCGAGATCGAGCTGTTCGCCGAGATGAGCGCGGTGGCCGGGCGGCCCCTGAACTGGAACGTGCTGACCGTGGACGCCGCCGTGCCCGAGCGGGTGCCCCGGCAGCTCCAGGCCAGTGAGCGGGCCCGGAAGGCGGGCGGCAGGGTCGTGGCGCTGACCATGCCGATCCTCACGCCGATGAACATGTCGCTGGGGACCTTCTGCGCGCTGAACCTCATCCCCGGGTGGGGGCCGATACTCGGGCTTCCGGTTCCGGAGCGGATCGAGAAGCTCCGGGATCCCGAGGTGCGGGCGGAGATGCTGCGGCGCGCCGAGTCGAAGGAGGCCGGGGTCTTCCGGCGGCTCGCGAACTTCGGGCGGTACGTCATCGGGGACACGTACAGCGAGGCGAACGCCGGGCTGTCGGGCCGGGTGGTGCGTGACATAGCACAGGAGCGGGGCCAGGACCCCTTCCACACTCTGGTCGAGATCTGCGCCGCCGACGACCTCCGTACCGTCCTGTGGCCCATGCCCACCGACAACGACCCCGCGTCCTGGGCGCTGCGCGCCGAGACCTGGCAGCACGAGGACGTCATGCTCGGCGGGTCGGACGCGGGGGCGCACCTGGACCGGATGTGCGGAGCCCCGTACACCACCCGCTTCATCGGTGACTGCCTGCGCGGCCGGAAACTGCTCGGCCTGGAGCAGGCCGTGAAGATGCTGACCGACGATCCCGCCCGGCTCTTCGGGCTGCGGGAGCGGGGCCGGATCGAGCAGGGCTGGCATGCGGACCTGGTGCTCTTCGACCCGGAGCGGATCGCCGCCGGCCAGGCCACCCTGGTGCACGACCTGCCGGGAGACAGCCCGCGCCTGGACGCGAAGGCGATCGGGGTGCGGGCGGTCTGGGTCAACGGTGTCGAGGCCATCCGGGACGACGTGGTGAGCGGGGCCGTACCGGGGAAGGTGCTGCGGTCCGGGCGGGACACCAGGACGGTGAGCACCCGGTGAGCGAGACGGCGGCGGACGGGCAGCGGCTGTTCGTCGGGGGCCGGTGGGTGGCGCCCGACGACGGGTACTACGAGGTCGTCGACCCGGCGACCGAGGAGAGCGTGGGCCGGGCCCCGGAGGCCTCCCGCGAGCAGGTGCTGGCCGCGTGCGCGGCCGCCCGGGAGGCCTTCGACGGCTGGGCGCGGACGCCGGCGGGGGAGCGGGCGGCGGTGCTCGGCCGGGCCGCCGACATCATCCGCGGCCGTCTCGGCGCGTACGCGGACCTCGCCCGCGCCGAGACGGGCGCGACCACCGGGACCGCGCGCGCGATGCAGGTGGGGGTGGCCGCGGCCCGGTTCCGCCGGTACGCGACCGTCGAGCCGTCCGAGTGGGCGATCCCGCCGCAGATCAACGAGGCCGGGCCGATGGGGAGGGCGGGCGTGATGGGCGCGCTCGCCGTGCGCCAGCCGGTCGGGGTGGTCAGCTGCATCACCTCGTACAACAACCCGTGGGCCAACCCGGCGGGCAAGGTCGCGCCGGCGCTGGCGATGGGCAACACGGTGGTGGTGAAACCGGCCCCGCAGGATCCGCTGTCCGTGTACCGGATGGCCGAGGCCCTGGAGGCGGCGGGGGCTCCGGCCGGGGTGGTGAACGTCGTCTCCGGGCGGTCCACCGGTGTCGGTGAGGCGGCCGTGGCCTCCCCCGACGTCGACATGGTGAGCTTCACCGGCTCCACGGCCGTCGGGAAGCGCATCGCCGAGGTCTGCGGACGGGACATGAAACGGCAGTTGATGGAGCTGGGCGGAAAGGGCGCGGCGGTCGTCTTCGAGGACGCCGACGTCGGCTCGGCGGTGGCGGGCATCGGCACCACCTTCTCCTTCTACAGCGGGCAGATCTGCACGGCGCCGACGCGGGTGCTGGTGCAGCGCGGGCTGTACGACCGGCTGGTCACCGAACTGGCCGCATACGCGAGCCGGTTGAAGGTGGGGGACCCGGCCGCGCCCGGCACCGTGGTCGGCCCGGTGATCACCGCCGAACACCGGTCCCGCGTCGAGTCGTACGTCGAACTCGCGCGGAAGGAAGGGGCGACGGTGGTCACCGGCGGTGAACGCCCGTCGCTGGAGCGGGGTTTCTACGTCGCCCCCACCCTCCTCGCCGACTGCACGAACGACATGCGCGCGGCGCGGGAGGAGATCTTCGGCCCTGTCGTCTGCGTCATCCCCTTCGACGACGAGGAGGAGGGCATCGCCCTCGCCAACGACTCAGAGTTCGGCCTCATCGACTACGTCTGGTCCGGGGACGTGGCCCGGGGCTTCCGGGTGGCCCGGCGGCTGCGGGCGGGCGGCGTCGGCGTCAACACGGTGGGCCGCAACATGGAGGCGCCGTTCGGGGGCTTCAAGAAGAGCGGAGTCGGCCGGGACGTGGGCTCCTACGCCCTGCACGCCTACAGCGAGGTGCAGGCGATCGTCTGGCCTGGCTGAGGTGACAACTGGGCCCCTTTGTCTGCCCGTTGGGGATCGGCGAGGTGTCCCGTGCGGGCAGGGATCGGGAAACCGGCTCCGGAACCGGCGGCGGATCCGTAGCGTCCGGAGCTGACAAGGGGGACCGCCGGTTTCCGGATCGTCGATGTCCGGCCGCTCCCTTCCCCGAACAGGCACGGAATCCTTGGAGCCCACTCCATGAAGCTCGCCAAGAAGATCGCTCTGACCACCACGGCCGTCGCGGCCGCGGCCGCCGCCACCCTGCTGGGTACGACCGCCGTCCAGGCCTACTCCGCGCAGCCCGCCCGCCTCCCGGCCGTCCACGCCCCCGCCGCGCTCGCCGTGCCCGACGGCAACGAGCTGACCGGCGTCTACTCCGCGCACGGTGTGCAGACCTACACCTGCACCGACGGCGCCTGGAAGCTCCTGGAGCCCGCCGCCACCCTCTCCGACAAGCGGGACCGCGCCCACCGCCCGGTCGCCCTGCACTCCCGCGGCCCGGTCTGGGTCTCCACGGTCGACGGCAGCGCGGTGAACGCCTCGGCGATCGCCACGTCCCCCAGGGACGGCGCCGTCCCCGAGCTGCTCCTGAAGGCCACGGCCACCCGCGGCGCGGGGACGTTCGAGGGTGTCACCTACGTCCAGCGCCTGGACACGGAGGGCGGCGTGGCCCCGGCCGCGGCGTGCACCGGCACGGACCAGATCTCGGTGCCGTACTCGGCGACGTACGCGTTCTACAAGGCCGCCAGCTGACCTGAGCGGGTCCGGCGCCCCGAAGGGGCGCGGGGAACTGCGCGACCAGCCACGTCGGCGCCGCGGTCGACAGCCGGCATGTCGCGGCACTTCCAGCAGAGTGCTCAGTCGGTGAGATCGACCCGGATCGTCAGGAGCTGCGTGCCCAGCGCCTTCACGGCCATGCTGTTGCCCTTGGGCAGGGTGCGCAGCCGGGCGACCGGGTCGTCGTCGGGCAGCAGGTGGGCGGTGCCGTGATGCCACCGCCCGCCGATCCGCACCCGCACCCGCGGATCGGCCTGGATGTTCCGCACGTACTGCGCCTTCACCCCGAACTCCGACACCAGCCAGAAACTGTCCCCGACCCGCCGCCCGCCCAGCGGGGTGCGGCGAGGCTGCCCGGAGATCCGGCCGGTGGTCTCCAGCAGGGTCTGGAAGGGCATGAGCCGGGTCAGCGGGTTGGCGACGTGCCGCTGGAACGCGGTGGTGACACGAAATCTGCGATCGGACATGGTTCCCCTGTTTCCGAGGCGGGCCCTGCCCTCACCGTACGTCGGCGGACTTCACCAGGTCGAGCAGGGGGGGCGAACGCCGTGGCACCGACCGTGGACGACCTGCGCGGTGCGCTCAGCCGGTACGGCTTCCCGGGCAGATGAAAGCAGTCCCGTCGGAGGTGGCCGAACCCCAGGAAGGCCGCCCCCTTTCGCGCCGCTCACCAGAGCCCGCAGGGCTCCCGTCCGGCTGCCCGGAGCAGGATGTGCCGGGTGGAACCCATCCCGTACCTGTCCATGTCGCTGGAGAGTTCGGCCACTTCCAGCAGGAGCGGCCGGATGCCGACCCCGGCGTCCCGGGCCTGCCCGCACAGGTCGTGCAGGCCGACCATCATGTCCCGGGTGTCGAGACCCTGGTCCTTGGCCGACATCTCCAGCAGGTGCTGCCGGAAGCCCTGCGGCGTCGGCTCGAAGGGCAGCGTCGTCGCCCAGCCGAACCAGTGGCACCGCTCCAAGAGGGCTCGCAGGGTGGCTCGGACGCTGTCGTCGCCCTCCTCGTAGCGGGAGAGGACGTCCCGCAGCGCCGCTTCGGCCTCCGGCCGGATCCCCGCCTCGTCCAGCGGATGCGGGCCCTCCCGCGTCTTCCGTACCCAGCCGGGGTCGGTGAGATCCACCGGCCTCCTGGCGATGGGCTCGACGCACGCGTCGATCAGGGCGACCCATGCCCTGAGCTCCGCCAGTTCGCCCATGGCAGCCCTTCCCACTCGTCGGCCCGTCTCCGCGGCAGCGCCACGGAGCGTCAGGCGGGGTGTTCTGCCGGGGCCGGCCAGCTGCCCCGTGCGGAGAGGTGAAGCACGAGGGCCGCGATGTTCCAGGCGTCGTCCTCGCCCCGGTGGTGGCGGCCTTCGAGCCGCAGGCCGGCGATCCGCAGGGCCTGTGCCATGCCGGGGCGCTTGCGCAGACCGTACGCCTCGGTGAAGGCGGCCTTGGCGTTGGTGTGTCGGCGGTTGAAGGGGTAGGGGGTCCGGGTGGCCTGGCACTGGCGGGTGAACTGGTGGCGGTCGTAGTCGCCCCAGCTCACCCACGGCCGGGCGCCCGCGCGGTGCTCGGCCGCCAGCAGCCGGCACGCCTCGGTGAAGGTGGTCCCCCGGTCGACCTCAGGCTGCGTGAGGCCGGTCAGCTCCGTGCAGAACTCGCTGACCGTGGACCGGGCGGGCCGCACCAGGATCCGGTGCCGGGCGAGGCGCTCGCCGGCGGCCAGACCGATGACGGTCAGCCCGATCTCGATGATCTCGCTGACCTCGCCGGGCGGCGGGGAACCGGCCCAGCAGGTCGCCTCGACGTCCACGACGTTGACGAGACCCTCGGTCCAGGCGCTGTCCATGACGGGAAGCGTAGGGAGGCGCAGGGCTGGGGGCACGTGGTTTTCGGGACTGCGCCGTCACCGGCCCGCTCTCGGCCTCCGCCGGAGCAGCGGCGTTTCTTGCCCTCCCCGCCCTGGGCCGGACCGGGTGCGCAGGCCGCCGTCGCCCGGTGAAGCACGGCGCGCGAGTGCGACGATGCCCTGGTGAGTTACTTCTCGTATGCGCGTCTCGGTCCTGGCCATGACCGGCAGCGCCGCCCGGAGCCCAGGCGGGCCGAGCCCGGTGAGTGGCCGAAGCTGGAGGCCGCGCTCGCTGTGGTCAACCGCGACCTGACGGCGACCGTGCCGGGGCAGGACGCGCTGGTACTGATGGTCGACCCGCCCTGGCGGCCCGCGCCGTCGGGCGGAGTCGACAGGGGGCAGGTCTACGTGGCGATGCCCGACGGCCGCTGGCAGGGCAACGCGGTGAACCCGTGGGACCCCGAGGAGGACGACCCGCTGGAGCCGGACGACGAGGCGACGGTGCTGACCGTGGTCGCGGACGCGGCGCAGGAGACCGTCACGGAGCTGCTCTGGCAGGTCTGGCCGGTCTGCGGGGAACACAAGCTCGGCATGCACGCCCGTCCCGCAGGGACCGCCGCCGACTGGTACCCGGGGGTGACGGACGCGGCCGGCCCACCGGTGTGGTGGTGCCGGGGTGGCCGGGACGGCGCATGTCACGACGTCGCCCCGGTGGGCGAGCTGGCCGCCACCCTGCCGGGAAAACAGCGTCGCGCCCTGCGGCGCAGCGAGCGCAGGCGAGACGGCCGCCGGTAGCCGCGGGGCCGGACAACGACCACTCCGGTCACCCCGGGGCGGATCGCCGGGGCAGGACGGGACCGCGGGCGGGCGCGACGACCCGTGGGCCGCCGTGGAGCGGCTGGAAGCGGACGGCTTTGGCGTGCTTTGGCGCGCTTCGGCACGGCTTCCGCACGGCTTCGGCGGCGAACTGAGCGTGCGGCGGAGACCCGGGGCCGCCCGGAGACCGCATGGCGGTCAGTTCGTCACGATGCCGTGCAGGAGGAGGTCGATCAGCCTGGTGGCCAGGGCGCGCTGCTCCTCGCTGGCGGCGATGAGGCTGATCCCGCCCAGGGCCATCAGCACGTCCTGAGCGGCGACCCCTGGGCGTGTCGCTGACTGCCCTTCAGCTGCCGTCAGCAGGTGGCTGATGGCGTCGGCGAGCAGGGTCCGGGTGTGCAGCTTGTCGCTGTCGTCGGTCAGCACCACGGCCAGCGCCTCGGCCATGCCCTGCTTGGCGGCCATGAAGTCGATGAAGCGCTCCATCCAGGTCCGCAGCGCCTGAACCGGTGGCAGTACGGCCGTCAGTTCCGGTGCCGCCTCGCACAGGCGCCGCACCTCCTGTCGGTAGGTCGCCTCGACGAGGAGTTCCTTGGACGGGAACCGGCGGTAGAGGGTGCCGACGCCCACGCCCGCCGCGCGGGCGATGTCCTTGACCGAGGCCCCCGCCCCCTGCCGGGCGAAGGCGGCCGCGGCGGCCTCCAGCAGCCGGTCCTCGTTGCGTTGCGCGTCCGCGCGCAGCGGCCTGCGGGGCCGCGCCGTGTCCCCCTCGTGGCCGGTCACAGCCGACTCCCTTCCTGTCGCCCTTGCAAAGCGGAACGGGTTCCGCTTACTCTCGTCACGTGAACCGGAACCGGTTCCGCATATGAGGGTACGGCGGGCCCCTGCGCTTGCGCCACCGGCGGCCCGGGTCCCACCCGATCCGAACCCTCCCGATCCCCGGCTCTCCCGAGCCGAGGCCGAGCCCAGCCCTCCCGATCTGAATCAAGGAGACGGTCATGTCCGCACGTCTGCACAACACCGTTGCCCTCGTGACCGGCGCCAGCAGCGGTATCGGCGCGGCGGTCGCCCTGGGCCTCGCCGCCGAGGGGGCCGCGGTCGCGGTCGTGGCCCGGCGCCGCGAGCGGCTCGACGAGCTCGCCGGAAAGATCGTCGCCGCCGGCGGGGCGGCGCTCGTGGTGGAGGCCGACATCACGGATCAGGGGCAGGCGACCGCCGCCGTGGAGCGGGTGGTGGCCGAACTCGGCCGTCTGGACGTTCTGGTCAACAACGCCGGCACGGGGCTGCCCGGACCGGTCCTCGACGCGCCCGCCCAGGAATGGGAACGCATGCTGGCGGTGAACGTGCACGGCCTCCTGCACGTCACCCACGCCGCGCTGCCGCATCTGCTGCGCGCGGCGGAGGACTCGCCACGCCGGGTGGCGGACCTGGTCAACATCAGCTCCACCGCCGGGCGGGTGGCCCGGCCGGGCACGGCGGTGTACAGCATGACGAAGTTCGGCGTGAACGGGTTCACCGAGGCCCTGCGCCAGGAGGTCATGCGGCAGCGTCTGCGCGTGAGCGTGATCGAACCGGGGACCGTGGACACCGAGTTCGTCACGCACTCGCGGGACGACATCAGGGCGTCGCTGGATCAGCAGCTGGCCGGGATGGAGATGCTGCGTCCCGAGGACATCGCGGACACGGTCTCGTTCGTGGTCACCCGCCACCGCCGGGTCTCTGTCAACGAGATCCTCGTCCGCGCTTCCGAGCAGACCTGGTGAGTACCGCGGAACCTCTCCGCCGACGGTGATCGTCGGCGCCTTGGAGACCGGTGCTGCGCCGAGTCGGTTTCAACGCCCCAGGAAAATCGGGTTGGTGAGGGCAGCGAGGGCGCCGGGGACGGGGCCCGCGGCCGTTTCATGGCGGATCTCGGCCCGTACATACGCCGCGTACGACGGGGTCGTGCGCCACTCCACCACGCCCGACCCGGCGACCGGCAGCGGGTCGCTGGTGAGCAGGACGCCCTCGTCGGTGACGAAGCGGACCGTGCAGCGCGGCACGCCGGAGGCCGCCAGCCGGACGGTCACCGGGGTGTCGGGGGCGACGGCGAGGCGTTCGCCGATGCCCGCCCGCTCGCCGCGGCCGCCCGTCGCCGTGAAGCTCAGCGTCACGTTCTTCGACTCGGCGATGTAGGAGCGGCCCGCGCGCAGGCCCGCCTGGATCGCCTCGCGGCTCAGGTCGTCGGCGAGGACGACGGTCTGGGGCATGCCGACGGCGTCGGGATCGCGGTGGGCGTCGCTGTTGCCCATCGCCGGGAGCCACTCCCGGTTGTCGCGCACCGAGGCGACCAGGGTGGCGTCCCAGGCGGACAGGGCCACCTCGTCGTCGGGGGTGTAGGGCCCGTTCCAGACCTCGACGGCGTCGGCCTCGCCGAAACCGAACTTCCAGGCGCAGCCCACGCACGTGGCGTGCGGATGCGCCGGTACGACCAGGCCGCCGGCCTTGTGGATCTGGTGGGCGAAGCGGCCGAAGCGGTTGTCGCGGGCCCGGTAGCGCCAGTCGACGAAGGTCCCGGGATCGGTGCCGAGGGCGACGACGTGGCCGTTGCGCGTCGTGACCTCCTCGCCGAGCATGATCAGCAGGTCGTCGCCGGCCTGGTCCGCCCAGTGGGCGTGCGCCGAGTGGGTGTTGTGCTCGGAGGAGTTGATGAAGTCCAGGCCGGCGGCGCGGGCGAGGGCCGCGATCTCGGCGGGGGTGCGGCGGCCGTCGGAGTACCAGGAGTGCAGGTGACAGTCGCCCCGGTACCAGTCCCGGCCGCGGCCCTTGGCGCGGGAGGGCGGGTAGACCGGGCGGACGGGGGTGCCGGGTTCGCCGTAGGTGAGGGTGATCGTCAGCTCGTACGACAGGCCTTGCGGGGCCACCGTGTAGGGGCCGAGGGCGACGTACCAGGTGCCGGCGTCGACCGGGCCGGGGAGGTAGCCGGGGGTCGCGTCGTCGGCGCGGACGAAGAACTCCGTGCGGGCGCCGCCGGACCAGCCGCGGAAGCCCTTGCCGCCGAGGTCGGTGCCGTGCTGGTCGAAGAGGCCGATGTCGAGCGCGTTGCCCGTGGTGCCGGCCGGGACGCCCGGTCGGTCGTAGGTGTAGGCGACCTTGATCTCGCACACCCCGGCCGGCACTTCGACCGGTACGTACACGAAGTCCGGGCAGCCGGGCGGCAGCGTGCCGCTCACCGTCCGGGTTTCCTGGTCCTGGCCGTCGTCCGCCGCTGCGAAGCTCACGGGTCCCAACGTAAGGGCTGCCGCCGCACCCGTCACGAACAGTGCCCGCCTGCCGATGCCGTGCGTCTCCTCACACATGCCGGTCACTCTCCCCTCTAGACGTGAACTCCCTTGGAAGGACAGGGAATCCACAGGCGTCCGTCTGCCATGTGCATAGCCGTGTGAAAGGCGGGACGGGTGATGCCGACTGGTCGGTATGGACATATCGCGCCACCGCCGGTACAGATGGGGCATGCGCATAGCCGTCACGATCTTCCTCACCGACGAGACCATCGCCCCCGTCCGGCTCGCCCGTGAGCTGGAGGCACGCGGGTTCGCCGGGCTGTACCTGCCCGAGCACACGCACATCCCCGTCGAGCGGACCACCCCGTACCCGGCGGGCGGCGACCTGCCCCGCGAGTACGGCCGTACCCTCGACCCCTTCGTCGCCCTCGGCCAGGCCGCCGCCGTCACCGAGAGCCTCGGCCTCGGTACCGGCATCACCCTGGTCGCCCAGCACGACCCGATCGACCTCGCCAAGCAGATCGCCACCCTCGACCACCTGTCCGGCGGCCGCTTCACCCTCGGCGTCGGCTTCGGCTGGAACGTCGAGGAGGCCGCCGACCACGGGGTGCGCTGGCGCGACCGGCGTGAGCTGGGCCGGGACCGGATGGCGTTGATGCGGGCCCTGTGGGCGGACGAACCCACCGCCTACGAGGGGGAGTTCGGGAGCGTACGGGCGTCGTCCGCGTACCCCAAGCCCGTCCAGAAGCCGCGCGGACCGGTCACCGGGCCGCGCACGCTGATCGGCGGGGCCGCGGGGCCGAAGCTGTTCGCGCACATCGCGGAGTACGCCGACGGGTGGCTGCCGATCGGGGGACGCGGGCTCACCGAGTCACTGCCGGTCCTGCGGGGCGTGTGGGCGGACGCGGGGCGGGACCCGGCCGCCCTCAAGGTCGTCCCGTACGCGGTGCTGCCCGCGCCGGGAAAGCTCGCGCACTACGCCGAGCTGGGCATCGAGGAGGTCGTGCTCCAACTGCCGCCGGCGGGGGAGACGGAGGTGCTGGGGGTGCTGGACGCCTACGCCGAGTACCTCTGAGGCGGCTCGCCCCGCGCTCCCTCGCCGACGGTCGTGTTACCCGGCGTCGGCCTTCCCGTCAGCGGATCAGGGACACGGCCGCCAGCAGAACCACACCCACCCAGGCGGCCAGCGTCCACCCCGCGCAGCGCAGGCGCAGCGAGCGGTACCGCCGCTCGTACTCGCCGCGCAGGGACCGGCACCGGGCGGCGACCCGTTCGAGATCCTGCCGCGCTCGGCGCAGGCTGTCCTCGACGTGGTGCCGTTCGACCTCGTCGCGCTGGGACGTGGTCAGCCAGTCCATGCGTCCGGTGAACTCCCGCGCCCGCTGTTCGGCCTCGGTGATCCTGGCCTGCCACAACAGGTATCCCTCGGCCTGGTTGACGAGGTCCCTGCCGGCTCCCGGCGGCTGTCCACCGCCCACCCGGTGTCCCGCGCCGGTCATGTGTGGAGCCTCTGGGCCTCGCCCTCGGACATGGCGATGTCCGGGTGGTGCAGGTCGAACGCCGGGGACTCGGAGCGGATCCGCGGCAGCGTGACGAAGTTGTGCCGCGGCGGCGGGCAGGAGGTCGCCCACTCCAGCGAACGGCCGTAGCCCCACGGGTCGTCGACGCCGACCGGCTTGCCGTAACGGGCGGTCTTCCACACGTTGTAGAGGAACGGGAGCATCGACAGGCCGAGCACGAAGGAGCTGATCGTCGAGACGGTGTTCAGCGCGGTGAAGCCGTCGGTGGCCAGGTAGTCGGCGTACCGGCGCGGCATGCCCTCGGCGCCCAGCCAGTGCTGGACCAGGAAGGTGCCGTGGAAGCCGGCGAACAGGGTCCAGAAGGTGATCTTGCCGAGGCGCTCGTCGAGCATCTTGCCCGTCATCTTCGGCCACCAGAAGTGGAAGCCGGAGAACATCGCGAAGACGACCGTGCCGAAGACCGTGTAATGGAAGTGGGCCACCACGAAGTACGAGTCGGAGACGTGGAAGTCCATCGGCGGCGAGGCCAGGATGACACCGGTCAGACCACCGAACAGGAAGGTCACGAGGAAGCCGGCCGCCCACAGCATCGGCGTCTCGAACGACACCGATCCCTTCCACATGGTGCCGATCCAGTTGAAGAACTTCACCCCGGTCGGGACCGCGATCAGGAAGGTCATGAAGGCGAAGAACGGCAGCAGCACACCCCCGGTGACGTACATGTGGTGCGCCCACACCGTGATGGACAGACCCGCGATCGCGATCGTCGCGGCCACCAGGCCCATGTAGCCGAAGATCGGCTTGCGGGAGAAGACCGGGATCACCTCGCTCACGATGCCGAAGAACGGCAGCGCGATGATGTACACCTCCGGGTGGCCGAAGAACCAGAAGAGGTGTTGCCAGAGCAGTGCTCCGCCGTTGGCGGCGTCGAACACGTGGGCGCCGAATTTGCGGTCCGCCTCCAGGGCGAACAGCGCGGCGGCGAGGACGGGGAAGACGAGCAGGGCCAGGACGGCGGTCAGCAGCACGTTCCAGGTGAAGATCGGCATGCGGAACATGGTCATGCCGGGGGCACGCATGCAGATGATCGTGGTGATGAAGTTGACCGCGCCGAGGATGGTGCCGAAGCCGGAGAAGGCCAGGCCCATGATCCACAGGTCGGCGCCGAGGCCCGGCGTCCGGACCGCGTCCGAGAGCGGGGAGTAGGCGAACCAGCCGAAGTCGGCCGCGCCCTGCGGGGTGAGGAAGCCGCCGAGGGCGATGGTCGAGCCGAGCAGGTACAGCCAGTAGGCGAACATGTTCAGCCGCGGGAAGGCGACGTCCGGCGCGCCGATCTGGAGCGGCATGATCCAGTTCGTGAAGCCGGAGAACAGCGGCGTCGCGAACACCAGCAGCATGATCGTGCCGTGCATCGTGAACGCCTGGTTGTACTGCTCGTTCGACATGATCTGCAGACCAGGGCGGGCGAGCTCGGCACGCATGAGCAGCGCCATGACGCCGCCGACCAGGAAGAACGCGAACGACGTGGTCAGATACAGCGTGCCGATGGTCTTGTGGTCGGTGGTGGTCAGCCATTTGACGACGACATTGCCCGGCTGCCGCCCGCGGAGTGGCACTTCACTCTCGTAGTAGTCGGCAGCCGGCTGCTCCGGATCGTTGAGAACAGTCACAGGTGTGTTTCTCCAGACGCTCGCGGGTCATCCGCGCCTTCGACGTGAGTCACCGGTCATCCTCGCGGCTCCGGGCGGAAGGGGAGGTGCCCGATCGGCCGCCGTTCCGCCGATCGGGCAGCCGGTACCCACGAGTGGAGCAGTCGGCCGCACACTGCGCGCACACCCAGTCCTCGTCCGCGGCGACGTTCCGCACCGGCCGCCGCCGCGACCTGCCGAGCCGCCGGGGCCAGGATGAGCGCCACCGAGTGCCTCCCGGGCCGACGGTGCACCCCTGCCCCGTTGCCTTCCGCCCCGCCCGCGTACCCCCGCCCCCTTGCCTTCCGGGCCGCCCGTGCACCGGCCCCGATGGCCCCGCTCGACCCGAACGTATGCTCAAGGAATGACGACTTCCGCGACCCCCGGAACCGGCCCCACCGACCGCCCCGGCGGTACCGGCCCCACCGAGAACTCCATGCGTCGCGCCCTCAAACGCGCCCGGGACGGCGTCGCTCTCGACGTCGCCGAGGCCGCCGTTCTGCTCCAGGCGCGCGGCGCGGCCCTGGACGACCTCGCCGCGTCCGCCGCCCGGGTCCGTGACGCCGGTCTGGAAGAGGCCGGCCGTCCCGGTGTCATCACGTACTCGAAGAGCGTCTTCATCCCCCTCACCCGCCTGTGCCGTGACAAGTGCCACTACTGCACGTTCGTCACCGTCCCCGGCAAGCTCCGCCGGGCCGGGCACGGGATGTTCATGTCCCCGGACGAGGTTCTCGACGTAGCCCGCAAGGGTGCGGCCCTCGGCTGCAAGGAAGCCCTCATCACCCTCGGCGACAAGCCCGAGGACCGCTGGCCCGAGGCGCGCGAGTGGCTCGACGCGCACGGTTACGACGACACGATCGCCTACGTCCGCGCCGTCTCCGTCCGCATCCTGGAGGAGACCGGCCTGCTGCCGCATCTCAACCCCGGCGTGTTGTCCTGGACCGACTTCCAGCGGCTCAAGCCGGTCGCCCCCTCGATGGGCATGATGCTGGAGACGACCGCCACCCGGCTGTGGTCCGAGCCCGGCGGCCCGCACCACGGCTCCCCGGACAAGGAACCCGCCGTCCGGCTGCGGGTCCTGGAGGACGCGGGCCGTTCCTCCGTCCCCTTCACCTCCGGCATCCTGATCGGAATCGGCGAGACGTACGAGGAGCGGGCCGAGTCCCTCTTCGCGCTGCGGCGCGTCGCGCGGTCGTACCACGGCGTCCAGGAGCTGATCATCCAGAACTTCCGCGCCAAGCCGGACACGGCGATGCGCGGCATGCCGGACGCCGAACTGGACGAGCTGGTCGCCGCGGTCGCCGTCGCCCGCCTCGTCATGGGCCCCGCCGGCAACATCCAGGCCCCGCCGAACCTCGTCGACAGCGAGTACGAGCGGCTGATCGCGGCCGGGATCGACGACTGGGGCGGGGTCTCCCCGCTGACCATCGACCACGTCAACCCGGAACGCCCCTGGCCGCAGATCGAGGAACTGGAGTCGAGGTCGCGCGCCGCCGGTTTCGAGCTGCGGGAACGTCTCTGCGTGTACCCGGAGTTCGTCCGCCGCGGCGAGCCCTGGCTGGACCCGCGGCTGCGCCCGCACGTGGCCGCGCTCGCCGACCCCCGGACCGGACTGGCGGTGCCGGACGCGGTGGTCGAGGGGCATCCCTGGCAGGAGCCCGAGGAGGTCTTCGACGCCTCCGGCCGCACCGACCTGCACACCGCCATCGACACCGAGGGCCGCAGGACCGGCCGGCGCGACGACTTCGACGAGGTGTACGGCGACTGGGGCGCGCTGCGCGAGGCCGCGGCCCCCGGGATGGCTCCCGAGCGCATCGACACGGACGTCCGCCAGGCCCTGGCCACCGCGGCCGACGACCCCACGAAGCTGACGGACACCGAGGCCCTCGCCCTCTTCCACGCGGACGGCCCGGCGCTGGACGCGCTGACGCGGATCGCCGACGACGTACGGAAGTCGGCCGTCGGCGACGACGTCACCTACATCGTCACCCGCAACATCAACTTCACCAACGTCTGCTACACCGGCTGCCGTTTCTGCGCCTTCGCGCAACGGCGCACGGACGCGGACGCCTACACCCTCTCCCTGGACCAGGTTGCCGACCGCGCCCAGCAGGCGTGGGAGGTCGGCGCGGTCGAGGTCTGCATGCAGGGCGGCATCCACCCCGACCTGCCCGGCACGGCGTACTTCGACATCGCGAAGGCGGTGAAGGAACGCGTCCCCGGCATGCACGTGCACGCCTTCTCGCCGATGGAGGTGGTGAACGGCGCGACCCGCACCGGCCTGTCGATCCGGGAGTGGCTGACGGCGGCGAAGGAAGCGGGTCTCGACACCATCCCCGGGACGGCCGCCGAGATCCTGGACGACGAGGTGCGGTGGGTGCTGACGAAGGGCAAGCTGCCCGCCGCCACCTGGATCGAGGTCGTCACCACCGCCCACGAGCTGGGCATCCGATCCTCCTCCACCATGATGTACGGCCATGTCGACCAGCCCCGCCACTGGCTGGGCCACCTGCGCACCCTGGCCGGCATCCAGCAGCGCACGGGCGGCTTCACGGAGTTCGTGACGCTTCCCTTCATCCACACCAACGCGCCCGTCTACCTGGCGGGCATCTCCCGTCCGGGGCCGACGACGCGCGACAACCGGGCGGTGACGGCGATGGCCCGTCTCCTTCTCCACCCCCACATCCCGAACATCCAGACAAGCTGGGTGAAACTGGGCACGGAGGGTGCGGCGGAGATGCTCCGCTCGGGCGCGAACGACCTGGGCGGCACGCTCATGGAGGAGACGATCTCGCGGATGGCGGGGTCGTCGTACGGCTCGTACAAGTCGGTCCGTGACCTGGTCGCCGTGGCCGAGGCCGCCGGGCGCCCGGCGAAGCCGCGCACGACGCTGTACGGGCCGGTCACCGAGGAGCGGCAGCGGGCGGCGGCGGTCTCCGACGGGCACCTGCCGGAGCTGCTGCCGGTGCTGGACTGAGCGGTCGGGCCGGGCGGGCAGCGGGCAGTACGATGATCCGACCCTGTGCGAACAGGCAGGGGGCCTCATAGCGCTCACAGCGGAGGAGATGCGTACCCGTGGCTGCCCGACTGCTGCCCTCCTGGGTCTGGGTCACCGGTCTGACGGCCGGGGCGACGGTCGCCGTCGTCCTCCTCGCCGTCCAGGCCGACAAGGGGCCGCACCCCACGGCCGCGGCGGTCCGCCCGTCGGCGAGCGCGTCGGCGGGCGCCCACCCCTCCGCGTCCCCGACCCCGGCCAAGGCCCCCGACGTACCGGCGGCCTCCGGCACCGGCCGCCGTATCGTCTACTCGCTCGGTGCCAGGCGGGTGTGGACGGTCGACGCGAGCGACAAGGCGACCCGCACGTTCACGGTGTGGCCGGGGACGGTCTCTCCCGACCCCGGCACCTACATGATCTCCAGGACCCTGGCGTCCACGACGGGCTCGGACGGCGTCCAGATCGAGCACATTCTCTACTTCGCGTCCAAGTCGGGGCTGTCGGTCGCCTTCTCCAACGCGGTCGACGGCTCCTCCCCGCCGCCCGCCGCCGGCAAGCAGACCAGCGGCATCCGGATGCGCACGGCGGACGGCGCGGCACTGTGGACGTTCGGCACGGAGCCGGACACCAAGGTGACAGTGGTCAAGTAGCGGGCCCCGGGCGGCCCTAGGCGTCCCGGTCCGAGGGGCTCACCTGGACGACGACGAGCGCGAGCCCGGTGAGCACCAGCACCCGGGTCGCGGCGTCCAGACCGTTCCAGGTCTTGGACTGCCACATGGAGAACCACTCGCCGCCGATCCCGATGAACCCGGCGCCGAAGAGCAGCACGAGCATCAGCAGGCCGTAGGTGGAGACGCGCCGCGCGCGGACGTTGTCGCGGCGTACCCAGAGCCAGGTCCCGGCGATCAGCACGAGCGCGGCCAGCGTCTCCCACCCGATGATGGCGACGTAGGCGGCGTTCTCCAGTCCCTTGTCCGTGATGGACCGCCACATCAGGTCGTCGTCCTTGAACGTGGTGTCCATGGCCAGAACATGCTGGACGAAGGCCTGGTTGGTGCCGAAGTCGGTGATGTTCCCGAAGGCGACGAGGGTGATGTAGAGAGCGACCGTGCCGGTGAGAACGGCAGCGGCGAGCGAGAGCGCGCGGGGCGCGTGGGAGGTGGACATGTCACCGTCCTTCCCCAACTCGGCCGTTTACACCCCCTGTTGACCGGTTGCCGAGCACGCCTGACGTCGTGCCGCCGCGGCGAACCGCTCGCGCGCCGGTACCGTGGGTCGAGGTTTCGTGCGAAATGTGAAGTGCTGGGCGCGGAGTGCGAAGGGGGTCTCGTGGACACGGCAGACACCATCGGAGGCATACGCGGCGACGGAGCGGAAGGCAGCGGCGAGTTCGCGGAGTTGCGGACGCGCGAGTTCGGCTACCTCGACGAGGGCGGCCACACCTACCTCGACCACACCGGCGCCGGACTCCCCCCGCGCTCCCTCGTCATGGGCAGCGCCCGCCGGATCACCGGCGGTCTGTTCGGCAACCCGCACTCCGAGAGCCCGGCCTCCCGCGCCTCCGGACTCCTGCTGGCCGAGGCCCGGCAGGCGGTGCTCCGCCACTTCAACGCCGACCCCGCCGAATACGCCGTGATCTTCACCCCGAACGCGACCGGCGCCCTGCGCCTGGTCGGTGAGGCCTACCCGTTCACCCGCGACAGCAGGCTCGTGATGTCGCTCGACAACCACAACTCGGTCAACGGACTGCGGGAGTACGCGCGGGCGCGCGGAGCCGCGACCGTGTACGTACCGGGCCTGCACATCGACGAGGCGCGACTGCTCGCCGCCCTGTCCCCGTCCGGCCCGCGGCGCGGCGCCGGCGGCCTGCTCGCCTATCCGGCGCAGAGCAACTTCACCGGCGTCCAGCATTCCCTGGAATGGATCGACACCGCCCGGTCGCACGGCTACGACGTACTCCTCGACGCGGCGGCCTTCGCGCCGACCAACGTCCTGGACCTGAGCCGCCACCATCCGGACTTCACAGCCGTCAGCTGGTACAAGGTCTTCGGGCACCCCACCGGCATCGGCAGCCTGATCGCCCGCCGCGCGGCCCTCGCCAGGCTGCGCCGCCCCTGGTTCTCGGGCGGCACCATCTACGCCGTCAGCGCCCAGGCCCAGTGGCACGTCCTCGCCGCCGACGAGGCCGCCTTCGAGGACGGCACGGTCAACTTCCTCTCCCTGCCGGACGTGACCGCCGGACTCGCCTGGATCGACGGCATCGGCATGCCCCGCATACACGCCCACGTCACTCGCCTCACCGGCCAACTGCTCACCGGGCTGCGGGCGTTACGACACAGCGACGGCTCCCCGCTGGTCCGGGTGTACGGCGCGGACGGCGCGGAGGGCGGGGACGGCGCGGAGGGCGTCGGCGTGAACCGCGGCGGCACGGTCGCGCTGAACGTCCTCGGGGCGGACGGCCGGATCGTCGACGAACGCGTCGTCACGCGCGACAGCGCCGCACACGGCATATCCCTGCGCACGGGCTGCTTCTGCAATCCGGGCGCCGGAGAGGAGGCGTTCGACCTGCCCCTGTCCCGGCTGCGCTCGGCGGCCGACCGGCAAGTGGGCTCCCTGGACGAGTACCTGGAGCTGCTCCAACTGCCGTCGGCCGGCGCCGTCCGGGTCTCCCTGGGCGTGTCGTCCCAGCCCAGGGACATCGAGACGTTCCTGGCCTTCCTCACGGAGACCTACCGGGACCGGGTACCGGGGGTGACCGGGCTGGCCGCGCGGGAGAGCTGCTGACCCCGGGGCACCCGACGCGGATCAGCGGCCCGCGGACCACCGGCCCGCGGATCACCGGCCCGTGGATCACCGCCCCGCCCGGCTCCGCGCCGCACCGTCCCGGCACTTGCGCACCAGAATCAGCCACGTCCAGGCCAGGAACACCAGCGCGAAGGCGGCCAGGACCAGCCACCCGCGGCTCGCCGGATGCCCGAACGAATCCCCGTACGACGCCAGCAGCGGCGGACCGAGCGGCGAGCGGCCCGCCCGCCACAACGGCTCCAGCCCCACCCCGCTGCCCAGCGCCTCGAACGCCCAGCGGTTGGTCATCGCCCAGCTGATCGCCTTCCCGGCCACCGTCATCCGGGGCACCGGCACGAAGGCGCCCGAGAACAGCACCTGGGGGAAGCAGAGCAACGGCAGCATCAGCGTCGCCTGCCCGGGCTCGGACACCGCCGCCGACGCGAGCAGCCCCAGCGCGAGGGCGGCGGCCGAGGCCAGCACACTCGACACGAACAGGGATCCGTACGTGTCCCAGCCCGCCGCGGGCAGCCGGTCCAGAGCGCGCAGCACGACCAGCAGCAGCGCGTCCGCGACCGCGAGCACCGGCAGCATGGTCGTCAGCTTCGAGGCGACGTACGGGCCGATCCGCAGTCCCGCGAGCCATTCGCGACGCAGGACCGCCAGCTCGGTGCAGATCTGGAGCAGGCCGTACGTCAGCCCGAAGAAGAACGCGCCGAACGCGATCCAGAACATGATCATCGCCGACGAGCCCGGATCCGGGGCCGCCGGATCGAACGCTCCGGCGCGGAACAGCACCGCGAACATCGCCACGATCATCACCGGCGACCCCGCCAGGACGGCGACCGAGAGGCGGTTGTGCAGCATCAGCGCGGTACCGCGCCGGGTCAGCAGCGCCCACTGACGCAGGACGCCAACACGACTGACTTGTGCGGCTCGTGACGCGACATCAGCACTCGTCGGCTCCTCCGCCACGACCGGTTCGACGCGCGCACCGCCCGCCACCGCCTCGTACACCTCCTCCACGGTGCCGACCCCGAAGGCCTCGTACAGCCCGGCCGGTTCGCCCGCGTACGCGACCTCGCCACCGGCGGAGAGGAACACCACCTGATCGGCGCGGAGCAGATCGGCGAGGACATGCGTGGTCAGCACGACGGTGGTGCCGTCCTCGGCCAGCGACCGCAGGGTGCGCAGCAGGGCCGCGCCCGTGACCGGGTCGAGCCCGGACGTCGGCTCGTCGAGGAAGAGCACTCTGGGCCGGGTGAGCAACTCGACCGCGATACTGGCCCGTTTGCGTTCACCGCCGCTCAGCGCGCGCACGGGAGTCCGCGCCCGCTCCGCCAGGCCGAGGGTGTCCAGCACCCGGTCGACGGTTTCCAGCACGGTCCCGGCGGCCGTACCCGGAGCCATCCGCAGGCCCGCCGCGTACACCAGCGTGCGGCGCAGCGGCAGTTCGCGGTGGATGATGTCCTCCTGCGGAACGAACCCGAAGTCCGGCCCCGGCGGCCCGGGCCGCACCCCGTCGTGCAGCACCTCGCCCTCGCTCGGCACGGTCAGCCCCGCCAGCGTCTGCAACAGCACGGTCTTGCCCGCCCCGCTGCTCCCGGCGATCACCGTGAGCCGCCCCGGAGCGACATCGACCGACACGCCGTTCAGTATTCGGCCGCCCCCACGCACCTCCCGGCTCACCCGACGTGCGCGCAGGCGCAGGCCGTTGACGGTGGGGCCGGGGGCGGGGGCCTCGACGGACGCGGGCGGGCGCGGGGGCGGTGTCGGCATGGGGGCAGCATGTCAGGTGAGCACCGGACCCGGCAGTCGCCGATGCCCTGATGCCGGGTCCTCTGCCAGACTGCGGGCTGAGCGGTTACGGGGGTGCAGCGGATGGGGCCGACACGGCCGTCGATGCAGGAACTGATCGGGCGACGCCGGAGGGCCGGGTTCGTCGGGCGGGTCGAGGAGCGGGCCGCGTTCCGGCGGAACCTCGGTCTGCCGCCCGAGGACGAGCGGCATCGCTTCCTCTTCCATGTGCACGGTGCCGCGGGCGTCGGGAAGACCCGCCTGGTACGGGAGTTGGAGCAGATCGCCAGGGAGGCCGGGGCGCTGACCGCGTACGTCGACGAGGGCGTGGCCGCTCTGCCCGAGGCGATGGCGGCGATGGCCCGTCAGTTCGCGGCGCAGGGGCGGCGGTTCAAGGAACTGGAGCGGTTGCTGGCCACCCACCGGGAGCGGCGGCACGAGGCGGAGTCCGCCCTGGTGCTGGGCGGAGCGGAGGAGAGGGAGGGGCCGTCGGCGGGGAGCCTGGCGGTGGCGCGGGCGGCGCAGGTGGGGCTGGGGATGGTCCCGGTGGCCGGCGCGTTCGCCGTCGCCCTGGACGCCGAACGGCTCGCCGAGGGCGCCGACCGGCTCCGGGCCCGCTTCCGCAGCCAGGAGGACGTCCAGCTGGTGCTGTCTCCCGAGCGGATACTCACCCCCGTGCTGCTGACGGAGCTGGCGGGCGCGGCCGACGCCGCCCCCTGGGTCGTCCTCCTCCTCGACACCTACGAGCGCACCGGCCCGTTCCTCGACCCCTGGCTGCACGACGTGATGACCACCGACCGGTACGGCGCCCTCCCCGCCAACGTCGTCGTGGTCACCTCCGGCCAGCACCCCTTCGACACCGCCCGCTGGGGCAGCTTCGCGGACTTCAGGACGGACCTGCCGCTCGGCCCGTTCACGGAGGCGGAGGCCCGGGGGCTGCTCGCCGACAAGGGAGTACGGGACGAGCCGGTGGTCGCGGAGGTGCTGCGGCTGACGGGCGGGCTGCCGGTGCTCGTCTCCACCCTGGCCGAGTCCGGGCCCGTCGGCCCCGCGGAGGTGGGGGATCCGAGCGCCACCGCGGTGGACCGCTTCCTGAAGTGGGAGCGGGACCCCGTACGCCGAGCGGCCGCGCTGGCCGGCGCGCTGCCCCGACGGCTCGACGAGGACGTGTTCCGCTCGGCCGTGGACGGCCCCGAGGAGCAGGCGGACGCGCTCTTCGCCTGGCTGCGGGGCATGCCGTTCGTCAGCGAGCGCGGCGGCCGGATGAGCTACCACGACGTGGTCCGGGCGCCGATGCTCCGGTTGCAGCGGCTGCGCTCGCCCCGGAACTGGACCGAGCGGCACACCCGGCTCGCCGACGCGTACGGCCGGCGGCGCGCGGAGGCCGAAGCCGACCTGCGGCCCGAGGAGCCGTGGACGGACGAGGAGTGGCGGGAGCTGCGGCTCGGCGAGTCGTACCACCTGCTGTGCGCGAGACCCCGCGCCGCGCTGCCGGCCGTGCTCGCCGACCTCGTCACCGCCTGCGTCTACGGCGACGACGCGGTACGGCCCTGGGTGCGGCTCCTGGCCGAGGCGGGCGAGGACGCGGACGCCGAGGCCGTACGGACCTGGGGCGCGGACCTCTCCGAGGCGCTCGCCGGAGACGGGCTCGCCGGACTGCTCCGGCTGCTGCTCGGCCGGGCCCGGGGCGACGAGCCGTGGCGGGCGACGGCATGGGCGCTGCGCGCCGACGCGCTTGTCCGGGACGGCGCGCACGAGCAGGCCCTGGAGGACTACGGCCGCGCCCTCGCCCTGGATCCGGCCCTGGTGCGGGCCCACCGCGGCCGGGCCGTCACCCGGGGCGGGACGGGCGACTACGAGGGCGCGCTCGCCGACCTCGACCGGGTGCTGGAACTGGAGCCGGACAACCCGTGGAACGTCATCCTGCGCGGCGAGCACCACCGGCTGGCCGGCCACCACGACGAAGCGGTGGCCGACCTCAGCGAGGGGATCAGCCGCAACCCCACCAGCGAGTTCGCCTGGGCCTCCCGAGGCGCCGCCCACGAACGCCACGGCGATCTCGACGCGGCCCTGGCCGACTTCGACCACGCGCTGGGACTCAAGCCGGACTACGCCTGGGCCCTGGCCCGCCGCGGCCGTGTCTGGCGCGGCCTCGGCGACCAGGCCCGCCGCCTCGCCGACCTCGACCGCGCCCTCGCCCTACAGCCCGACTGGGCCTGGGGCCGCTGCGAACGCGGCGAAGCCCTGCGCGTCGCCGGCCGCGACGAGGAGGCCCTGGCCGACTACGACCGCGCCCTTGAACTCGACCCCGACTACGCGTACGCGTACGCCAGCCGCGGCGTGTCCCTGTCCAACCTGGGCCGTCACGAAGAGGGCCTCGCCGAGCTGGACCGCGCCCTCGCGCTGAACCCGGACTATCCCTGGGCCCTGGAACACCGGGCCGTGATCCTTCAGCGCATGGCGGACGCGTGAACTGGACCTGCCTCCGGGGCGCTCGTACTCGCGCCAGCCGTGACTTCGACGCCGAGTCCGAGGACGGCCGGCTGGCGACGCGGCCCTACCGGCAAGGGCCGGCGGAGCTCAAGCAGGTCATACGCGGGGACGTGCAGCGCCCGCCGGACCGACACCGCAGACGAAGGCCGCCCACGAGACCTCCCCGAATGCGAGGCG
This sequence comes from Streptomyces sp. NPDC086519, assembly GCF_040686075.1. Classification (NCBI taxonomy): domain Bacteria; kingdom Bacillati; phylum Actinomycetota; class Actinomycetes; order Kitasatosporales; family Streptomycetaceae; genus Streptomyces; species Streptomyces sp. NPDC086519. The sequence continues at coordinate 126,411 of NZ_JBFBJL010000012.1, read as the reverse complement.
TGCGCCTGCCTTGTCCTTGGAGTCGCGGACGTGGACGGTGGTGGTGAGGGGGGATATGGCCACCTCGACGCAGTCGGGGCCGTCGTTGCTGCTGTAGCTGCTCTTGAACCAGTTCAGCGCGTTGGGGGTCATGTTTCCTCTCCCAGCACTTTCTCGATGAAGGCCAGTGACTCCCGGGGCGGGAGAGCCTGCGCCCGGATCATTCCATAGCGCATATCCATGATCTGGACTTCCCGAGGATCACTGATCACACGACTGTGCAGCTGGGCTTCCGAGTGCCCGAGGGTCTTGCCGTCCTGGAGCTTGAGCAGTCGGATCGGACCGCCCATGCCGGCGTGGTCCTCGCGGTCCGTGGGCATCACCTGGATTTCCACGTTCCTCAACTTGCCAAGTGCCAGCAGGTGTTCGAGCTGCTGGCGTAGCACCATTCTGCCCCCGATCGGCCGACGCAGTGTCACCTCTTCCTGGACAAAGGTCAGGAGGGGCGGGGGAACCCGCTCGAAGACGCGGCGGCGTGCCATGCGCGCGGCGACCTGACGTCCGAGCTCATCCTCCGGATACGCGGGTCGGCGCATGGCGAACAGCGCCCTCGCGTACTCCTCTGTCTGGAGCAGGCCGTGCATGTTGTGGTTGGCGTAGGCCCCGAGCTCGACCGCCTCGTCCTCCAGCTTCGCCAGATCCCGGACCTTCTTCGGATACCGGGCCCGCTCCACGTCCTCCTTCATGAACGCGAGCTTCCCGTCCGCCCCCAGCGCCTCGTCGGCCTTCTCCAGGAAGTCGGGCTTGGGGATCCGGCGGGCCCGTTCCACGGCCGAGACCATCTCCTCGCTGTAGCCGATGGCGGTCCCGAGTTCGCCCTGCCGCAGCCCGGCGGCCTCCCGCCACACCTTGATCTGCCGCCCGACCGCCCTGAGTACGGCCTCGGCCTCCTCGTCCTCCACACCCGCCCCTTCCGACGTACGACCCGTACGGCACCGACCGACGCCCGGACAGTCACGCTCTGTGCCTGGTTCATCACTAGTCAGAGTAGGGAGAGGCGAGCACGCTGGGTGACATGACCCAGAAATCCCTCCCGGAAGTCCTGGCCCCCGCACACCACTTCACGGTGCAGTTGTCCGCCACTCGAAGGGGCGCTCGACTCGCGCGGCTGCTCACGGAACGCCAACTCGACGACTGGGGGCTCCGGTTCGCGGAGGCGGCGACGCAGGTCGTGGCCGAGCTGGCGTCGAACGCGGTGCTGCACGGACGTGTGGCGGGGCGGGACTTCCGGCTGGGGCTACGGCTGCTCGCCGACCGCACGCTCCGTGTCGAGGTGACCGACGCCCGGGGCGACCGCGTCCCGCGCCTCCACGATCCGGTGTCCGGCGACGCGGAATCGGGGCGGGGCCTGCTGATCGTGGCGGCGTACGCCGACCGTTGGGGCGTGGACGAGGCACCCGCCGGCTGCAAGGTCGTCTGGGCGGAGCTGGGGGCACCGGGTCGCGACGCCCCATGACCCGGTGGTTCCCGACGTCAAAGACCAAAGAACCGGGGAAAGAACCCAACCCGCCCCTACCGTCCCCGTCGATCACCCGCCGGAGTGAATATGCCGAACTCAACTGGCGCGGCGGGGCAGTTGTGCGGCAGCGTCTGCGGCGACAAGCCCACACATGCTTCGGCCCTCGCGGGGACTGCCATCCCACTGCGAGGGCCTGATCATCGAGGAAGAGACAGAGGCTTCCCAATGACTGCTCAGCAGCCTAGCGCGCCCAAGTCCGCCAAGACCCGGCATTCCCACTCCGGTGTGATTCACGTGAACGAACCCCACACCGAGAACTTCACCGTGGTCGGCAATCACCTCCTCCAGCACCCCGAGTTGTCGCTGATGGCCATCGGTCTCGCGGCGCACATCCAGTCGCTGCCCGCCGGGGCGCCGATCGGGATCAAGACGCTGGCCGCGAAGTTCCCCGAGGGGGAGATCCGGATCGCCGCAGCGTTGCGGGAGCTGGAGGAACACGGATACCTCACGCGTGCCAGGGAGCGTCTTCAATCGGGACAGGTGACGACCCGGACGACCTCGTACAACAAGCCCGGCAAGGGGCGGACCGCACCGGCTTCGGTCCCCGGACCCCCGGCTCCACCGAAGGCGTCCGCCCCGAAGGCCCCGGCCCCTGCCGCCGCCCTCCTCACCCGCCTGCGCACCTACGACTCCCGCCTCCTGCTCTCCGAACGTGACGTACGGCGGCTGGTGCCCGAGGTCTCCGAGTGGCTGGAGCGGGGCGTTCCGGCGACGGCCGTGGAGCGCGCGCTGACGACCGGCCTGCCCCAGGACCCGATCAAGCACCCTGCGGCCTTCCTCGCGCACCGCCTCACCAGCCTCCTGCCCCCACCCGTGCCGCTCCCGGTCGCGTCCCCTTCCGCGCCCGCCCGTCGTCCGGACCCCTGGCAGGACTGCGACGGCTGCGACCGCCCGTTCCGCGCCCCGGTGCCGGGACGGTGCCGGGACTGCCGTGCGCTCGGTGCGGTGGCTTAGGGGTCACGCAGACGGACGGCTCCCCACACCGCCTGTCCGCGCGAGCTCTTACGCGGTCGGCCTGTCACGGTACGGCGCCAGGAACGCGGTCAGCGCCGACAGCATCGCCTCCGGGGCTTCCTCGGCTGGGTAGTGGCCGCACTCGGGGATGACAAGGCCCTCCACGTCGTCGGCGGCAAGCTTCATCGTCGCGCCGACCGATGCGCCCAGGTTCTCCGCACCCCCGATCGCCAAGACGGGAAGGGACAGCCGTCGAGTCCTGCGCCGCTGGTTCTGTTCGATGGTCGTGTCGAGTGCGCGGTAGAACTCGAAGCTGGATCGCAGGGCTTCCGGGTCGGCGGCGAGGATGTCGACGTAGTACCGGACGGCGTGGTCGGGCAGTGGCTTCGCGGATTTCGTTGCGAACTGGTGGCCGAAGTAGAGATGTTCCCGTCCGCTGACCAACTGTTCGTTGACGCCGGTGAGGCGGTTGAAGGCGAAGTGCCAGAGGCGGTCGTTGGCCTCCTGGCTGCCGAAAAGAGGTGGCGTCGGGGAAAGTCCCGGGATCGCGGCCTCGGCGACGGCCAGGCGTTCGAGCCGGTCAGGGTGATCCGCGGCCAGGGCATAGCCGGTCCACATCCCGACGTCGTGACCGACCATGGCGAAGCGCTGATGCCCGAGTGCGTCCATCAGCGCCACCAAGTCGCCTGCGAGCGTGCCGGTGTCGTACCCGTCCAGGGGTTTGCCGGACAGTCCGACACCGCGCGGATCGACCGCGACGACGTGGAAGTCCCGGGCCAGCGCGGGCATCAGGAGGCGCCAGGCGTACCAGGTCTGCGGCCAGCCCGCGAGCAGCAGCAGCGCGGGTCCTTCGCCGCCGGTGACGGCGTGCAGGCGCAGCTCCCCGGTATCTACGTACCGGCTGGTGAAGGTGTCGGTGAACCGGGCCGGGAGGCCGGCCGCCCCGGAGACGGAACCGGGGCCTTCGGGCGTGGGCAGGTGGGTCGACGACAGACTCACGGTCATCCTTTGCGGCAGTGGTTGGCAGTGATTGGCAGTGGCTGACGGGGTTTCATGGAGTGGGCGGAGGCGGGGCGGTGCCACCCGGCGCGGCGCGGCGCGGCTCTCGCTCAGGCGGTGGCGGCGGCGGGGCGGCGCAGCGCGCCGGCGAGGGTGGTCGCTACGACCGTGACGGCGAGGAGCAGGGTCGCGACGTCCTGGTTGATCATCTGGTCGAGGAGCCCGAGGGCCAGCGTGGGCACGATCGTGCCCGTGTAGGCGGCCAGGAAGTACGTGGCGAGCAGATCCGCCCTGCGCAGCGGATCGGCGAGCCGCTGGGCGACGCCGACGCCGCCGCGGAAGACCAGGCCGATGCCGGCACCCGCCAGAAGTGTTCCGGCGGCGAACGTGGGCAGTGACCGTGCCCACAGGCCGGTCTCGAACACCACGACGCCCGCCATGAGGAACGCCGGCGCCGGCCAGCGCCCGGAGATCCACCGCTCCGGGACGGCCACCTGCGCGACCAGGGCGACGAGGAACAGCAGCCCGACCTGTGCGCCGACCGCCGCGACGTTGTGGACGTGCAGCTGTTCGCGGAGGAAGGAAGGCACCAACGACGAGAACAGTCCGCTGACCGCGAAGGCGGCGAGGACGGCCGCGGCCGCCCGCAGGAACTCGGTCCGCCCCGTCCCCCGGTCGGGAACGGCGGGACGGCGAACGGACAACGCGGGGCGCTGCCGGGCCATGACGGTCTCGGGGGTGACGACGACGGCCAGGAACGCCGGGATCAGGCCGACGAGGTAGACCCAGAACACCAGATGGGTGGGATCCGCCCCGTACTGCGCGAACAGGCCGGCGGCGATGGCGCCCAGTCCCAGTCCGCCCATGTTCGACACCGTGGAGACGGTCGACGCCCGTCGGGTGTGCTCGGCTCCGGCGAGCTCACCCAGCGCCGCGGTCGCCGTGGCGGTGAAGACGCCGGTGCTCAGGCCGCACAGGAACCGTGCCGCCAGGAGGGTCGCGACATCGCGGGCGACGAGGAACAGCACGGTGCTCGCCGCCGCGGCCAGGAGAGCGGCGGCCAGGAGGGGACGGCGGCCCGCGCGGTCGGAGAGCGACGCGAACACCATCAGCGCGAGCACCGTCCCCAAGGCGTAGACGGCGAAGACCAGCGTGGTGGTGAAGGGCCCGAAGCCCATCTGCGGCGCCCAGAACGCGTACAGCGGAATCGGCAGCGTCCCGCCCAGCATGACGAGGGTGTAGACCGCGGCCACGAGCCAGAACCCGGCGCGCGCCCGGCGCCCGTGGACGGGCGGAACGACGTGGGTGCGGACGTCTGGCGCGACATCGTTGATCATCGTGCGGCCTTTCGGGTGAGGGAACCGCCGTTCCTCACGCTAGCCATCTTGGATCGATCGGTCAAAGATGTTGTGACCGATCGGTCCAAGATGCGGGTAGGCTTGCGGCGGAGTCGTGAAACGGGAGGTGCGCGCCATGTCGGGCCGGAAGCAGTTCGACGTCGGTGTGGCGTTGGACCAGGCCATGCGGGTGTTCTGGCAGCGCGGATACGCGGACGCCTCACTCGATGCCCTCGGGTCCGCCACCGGACTCGGCCGCGGCTCCCTCTACGGTGCCTTCGGCACCAAGGACGCCCTGTTCGGCCAGTGCCTCGACCGCTACGCGCGGATCTACGGCGCGCAGTACGAGCAGGCGCTGACGGCGTACCCCGGTGAGCCGGTACGCGCGGTCGAGGCGTTCTTCGACGTCGTCCTGAGCCGTATCGCCGACCCGTCGGTCCCCGTGGGGTGCCTCGTCGCGCAGTCCGCCGCGCAGTCACCGACTCTGAAGGAGGAGAACAGGACCCAGGTGCGCGGCCTGCTCGACCAGCAGCGCCAACGGGTACGCACAGCACTGGCGGACTCCTCGGCCGACCCCCGGACGCTCGACGAACTCGCCACATTCGTTGTCGCCGTCAACCAGTCGCTGGCCGTACTGAGCCGTGCCGGCGCTTCGGACGCCGAGCTGCGCTCCGTGGCCCGGCTCGCCTGCGCAACGGTGGCTGACACCCTCAGCAGGGCGGCATCGGCGGACGCCGCTCAGGGCTGACCGTCCCCTGCCCGCCCGGCCCACCTGGCCGAAACCGGGTCACCCGGGGCCACACAACCCACACTTCGCATACCTAACTGCCCCCTGAACGGACCGTGCCCGGTCGAATACAGTGCTGAGCGCTCGTATGTACGGACGGTGCCCGTGAGGAGGTCATGGTGGTGAGTGTGACGTCGGGTGCCGTCTGGGGCCGTACCGAGCAGCAGGACTTCCGGAGCCGGGTGCGGGGGACGCTCCTCGGCAGCGCCGTGGGGGACGCGCTCGGCGGGCCCGTGGACGGGCTGACGCTGGAGGAGATCCAGGCGGCCTACGGGCCCGAGGGGCTGGTCGACCTCGGGATCGGGTACGGACGGCGCGGGACCGTCACTCATCACACGCAGCTGACTCTCTTCACCGTGGACGGGTTGATAAGAGCCCAGGTGAGGAGGGACACGGGGGCCTGGCATCCGCCCACCGACCTGCACCGGGCCTATCTGCGGTGGGCGGCCACCCAGTGGGACTGGGGGCCGGACGAGCGGCGCGCGGAGGACGGGTGGCTGGCCCGGGAGGAGTGGCTGTACGCGCGACGGGAGCCGACCCGGTCGCTGCTGCTCGGGCTCGGGGACAAGAAGATGGGGACCCTGGAGTCGCCGAAGAACCCGGACGACATGGGGCCCGAGGCCGTCGCCAGGTCCGCTCCGTTCGGGCTGCTCGTCGGCTGGGAGCCGCAGCTCGTCGTACAGCTGGCCGTGGAGTGCTCGGCGCAGACGCACGGGCATCCGACCGCCTGTCTGTCGGCGGGCGCGTACGCCGTGATCGTGCACGGGCTGGCGCGCGGCCAGTCCCTCGACGGGTCGGTCCAGCAGGCCCTCGCCCTGCTCGCCACCCGGCCGGGGCATCAGCCCGTCTCGGACGCGTTGCAGCACGCGCTCGGGGCCGTACGGCAGGGGATGCCCTCCCCGGCGCGGGTCGAGGAGCTGACGGGGGACGGGGCGGCGGACGGGACGCTCGCCGCCGCGGTGTACTGCGCGCTCGTCGGCGCGGACGTACGGCACGGGCTGTGTCTCGCCGTCAACCAGGCCGGGCCCTCCGCCGTCGCCGGCGCCCTCACCGGCGGCCTCCTCGGCGCCCTGCACGGCGAGACGGCCCTCCCGCCGGCCTGGGTGGCCGAACTGGAGGGCCGTCCGACGATCCTGGAGCTGGCCGACGACTTCGCGATGGAGATGACCCAGGGGCCGGCGCTGCACAGCCCGGCGGGTGCGGCTCCGGGGTGGCTGGCGCGGTATCCGCGGAGTGGCTGAGCGGCAGCGCCCCGGAAGGGGCGCGGCGCGGGCCGTGGTTGGTGTGCGGCGCGGGCCGTGGTTGGTGTGCGGCCGGCGCCGGTTGGGCGCGCTCAGCTCCCGCCGTTCCGCCGCCGCCCCACGGCCTCACCCCGTGCCGCCTACTGCGTCGGCACGCTGTCCCCGGCTCCGGCTCCGGCTCCGGCTCCGGCCCCGGCGGGCACCGCGGCCGCCGACATTCCGTCGCCGTCCGTGTTGACGCTCTCGATGATCGCCAGGCGTTCCGGGGTGTCCTCCGGCTTCAGGTAGCCGATGAGGACGTAGAGGACGAGGGAGACGGCGAGGGGGATCGACACCTGGTACTGGAGCGGGACGCCGCCCTCGACGTTCCAGTTGATCGGGTAGTTCACCAGCCAGAAGGCGAACAGGCCCGCCGCCCAGCTGGTGAGCGCGGCCGTCGGGCCGGAGCGGCGGAAGGGGCGGAGCAGACCCAGCATCATCGGGATCGCGATCGGGCCCATCAGGCCGGCCACCCACTTGATGACGATGGTGATGATGTCCTTGAAGGTGGGGGAGTTGACCTGGGTGGCCACCGTCATGGACAGGCCGAGGAAGACGACCGTGGTGACGCGGGCCGCGATCAGGCCCGAGCGTTCGTTCCAGGCCCGCGCCCGCTGCGAGAGGACCGGCGCCACGTCACGGGTGAAGACGGCCGCGATCGCGTTGGCGTCGGAGGAGCACATCGCCATCGTGTGGGAGAAGAACCCGACGATGACCAGGCCCAGCAGACCGTGCGGGAGGAGCTGTTCGGTCATCAGGCCGTAGGAGTCGGAGCCGTCCGGCTTCTGGGCGTGGACCAGGAGGGGGGAGATCCACATGGGGAAGAAGAGGACGACCGGCCAGACCAGCCAGAGGGCGGCGGACAGGCGGGCGCTGCGCTCGGCCTCCCTGGGGCTGCCCGTCGCCATGTAGCGCTGGGCCTGGTTGAGCATGCCGCCGTTGTACTCGAAGAGCTTGATGAAGAGGAAGGCCAGGAGGAAGACCGTGCCGTAGGGGCCGACCAGCGGCTTGCCGTGGCCGTGCAGGGCCGGCTGGCCGAACGCGTCGAACAGGCCGATGCCCTTGTCGTTCAGCTTCAGGACGACGGCGACGAACATCGAGATGCCGGCCAGGAGCTGGATGGCGAACTGGCCCAGCTCGGTGAGCGCGTCCGCCCACAGGCCGCCGATCGTGCAGTAGACGGCGGTGATCGCGCCGGTGATGAGGATGCCCTGGTTGAGGGAGACCCCGGTGAACACCGACAGCAGGGTGGCGATCGCGGCCCACTTGGCGGCCACGTCCACGATCTTCAGCAGCATGCCGGACCAGGCCAGCGCCTGCTGGGTGGAGAGGTTGTAGCGGTTCTTCAGGTATTCGAGAGGGGACGCCACGTGCAGGCGGGAGCGGAGCCGGTTGACGCGCGGGGCGAAGAGTTTCGAGCCGATCGCGATGCCGAGGGCGATCGGGAAGGACCAGGTGACGAACGAGGTCACGCCGTAGGTGTAGGCGATGCCCGCGTACCCGGTGAACATCACCGCGCTGTAGCCCGACATGTGGTGCGAGATGCCGGACAGCCACCAGGGCATCTTGCCGCCCGCGGTGAAGAAGTCGCTGACGTTGTCCACGCGTTTGTGTGACCAGATGCCGATCGCGACCATCACACCGAAGTAGCCGATGAGCACGGCCCAGTCGAGCCCGTTCATGCGCCCCCCTTCCAGGGTCCGCCTACTGAACTCCGCTCAGCTGGCTGGCACTTCGCATAAGCGGAGCGGGGACGGGGAAGGCCGCGAAGTGCCCGCTCATCGTGGGTTCCGTTACGCGGGCACGACAAGCGGGCGTAGGGTCAAGGCAAAGTAAAATCGTTCGTCTTCCTGACCTTGGTTCACGAGTATGAACGATGCGATGGTCGGCCCAATGGCCGGGAACCGACCCCCTCAGTGCATCAGCTCCCCCGCGTTGACCAGCAGCGACTGGCCCGTGATGGCCCGCGCCCGGTCCGACGCCAGGAACACCGCCGCGTCCGCCACGTCCCCGTCCGTCGCCAGGTCCGGCAGCGCCATCCGCCCGGTCAGCCGGCCCAGCACCTCGTCCTCCGGCACCCCTTCCGTGTGCGCGGTGAACTGGACGTACGCCTGCACCGGCGGCCCCCACATCCAGCCGGGCAGCACGGTGTTGACCCGGATCCGGTACGGCCCCAGCTCCCGCGCCAGCGAGTACATCGCGCTGGTCAGCGCGCCCTTGGAGGCGGCGTACGCGGCCTGCTTGACCTGCGAGGGCGCGGCGACGGCGGACTGGGTGCCGATGAAGACGACCGAGCCGCCGCCCGCCGTCTTCAGGGCCGGCAGGCACGCCCGGGTCATCCGCAGCGTGCCCAGCAGGTTCACGTCGATCACCGAGGCCCAGGTGGCGAAGTCCGCGTCCTCGACCCCGCCGAAGTAGGAGTCCCAGGCGGCGACATGGACCACCGCGTCGATCCCGCCGAACCGCTCCCGGGCCAGCTCCGCCAGTGCCTCGCACTGGCCCTCGTCGGTGATGTCGGTGGCCCGGTACGCGGTCCGGGTGCCCTCCGGGTCGATCCCGGCCGCGCTCTTCGCGAGGTTCGCCTCGGTCCGCGCGCCCAGCACGGCGTTCCCGCCGTCCCGTACGACGGCCGCCGCGACCTGATGGCCGAGCCCGGCGCCGACCCCCGAGACGACGACGGTCCTGCCCTCCAGTGGTGACATAACTGACCTCCCGGCTCTGCCACTTGCCTGACGGTCCGTCAGGTTAGGGGTGAGCGCGGGAGGGTGGAAGGGGTCAGGTGCGGCCCGGCCCCAACGGCGCTGGCTCCGCCCCGGGGGGGGCGGAGCCGGCGGATGTTCACGGCCTCACGGGGAGGCTGCGGATGTTCAGGGCCACACGGGGAGGGTCAGGAGCGACGGGTCCGGCGGGTGGCGTAGAGCGTGCCGGCGCCGAGCGCGATCACCAGGGCGGCGCCGCCGGCGATCAGGGGCGTCGAGGAGCTGGCGCCGGTCTCGGCCAGCGGCGGGGTGCTGGTGCTGGGGGAGGGGGCCGGGGTGGTGGGCGGCGGCGACTTCATCGGGGGGACGTGGGACGTGGTGGGCGGGGTGGAGGAGGAGGCGGGCGGGGTGGAGGTGGCGGGGGTGGAGGGCGTCGGGGTGGCCGGCGCGGAGGTCTCCGGGGCGGGCGGCTGGCTGGCCGGCGTCGACGCGGAGGGCGTGGGGGACTCCGGCTGGGCGGGGGTGCACGCCTTGTCGCCGCCGTTCCAGGCGGCTATGAGGTGGTACGGGGTGACGACGTTGCCGGGTTCGTAGGGGGCGGGGCCGTGCCCGTCCCCCGGCTTGCCGTCGTAGATGACGTCGTCGCCGTACAGGTCGATCTGCCCGAAGCAGTCGGGGCTTTTCACGGCCAGCTTCTGCCAGGTCCGCTTGGCGTCGTCGCCGCCGGCGACGTCGTCGGCGGTGAGGTACACCGTGGCGTGGTCGACGAGCGTCTGGTGGCCGGAGGTGTACCAGTTGGAGCCCTCGGTGGTGTACTCGGCCAGCGACACCGGGTACGTGCAGCCGGCGCCGACGCTCTGCCCGGGGGCCAGGCGCACCTCGACCGTGCCGGGAGCGGTGTCCCACTGGTGGAAGCCGCCCTGGGAGGTCCAGTCGGCGCCGACCGGCTTTCCGTCGGCGTCGACGATGCGGTACTGCACGGTGGCCGTCTGGCAGCCGCTCGCGGAGGAGGCGCTCGCGGTCGTGGCCCCGGCGAGGGGCGCGGCGGCGAGGAAAGCGGTTGCGGCGAGGACGGCCGACGTTCTGGGGCGTGAGAAGCGCGTCAAGATGTGCCCTTGCGGAAACTAGGTGTGGGAGGTGGTCGTGTGCGAGGGGTGTACACAGGCCGGCGGAAGGCGGCGTAGCTCAACCCTGGCGTCACTTCACTCACTGTGGTCGCAGTGAGGCGATCCGCATTCTCGCCAGCTTGTCGACGCCCGTCAATCTCTTGCGAATTGAACAACCTCTCCCGCACCGTCGGCCGGCTCCGCCGCCCTCTCGTAATCTGACGCACAGTCAGCTACACCGGAGTCATGACAGGCGACTCGACGCACACAGAGAACGACACACGCAGTCAGGTCTACGCGGAACTGGCCGCCGTGGGGCCGTACGGCGTCCGGCCGGGCCACGCCCTCATCACCATGGTCGAACCGCACCCCGGGCACGAGTACGCGTACAACCGCTGGTACGAGGACGACCACTACTACGCGGGCGCGATGGCCATGCCCTGGATGTACGCCGGACGCCGCTGGGTCGCCACCCGCGACCTGCAACTCCTGCGCTACCCCGAGAAGTCGGCCGTCGCCCAGCCGGTGACCGCGGGCTGCTACATCTCCACGTACTGGATCACCGACGGCCGCTACGCCGACCACATGAAGTGGACGGTCGCCATCAACCGGCGGCTGAACCGGGACGCCCGCGTCTACCAGGACCGGACCCACGTCTTCACGGCGTTCCAGGACCACGAGGCGACCGTGTACCGGGACGGGGCCGCCGGGCCGCGCGACTTCCACGCCCTCGACCATCCCTACGCGGGGCTGGTGGTCGAGGTCGTCGACAGCGAGTCGGCCGGGCAACGGGCCGAACTGGTGGAGTGGTTGCGCGGGCGGCACCTGCCGAAGAGGCTGGCGGGTTCGCCGGCCGCCATGGTGACCGTCTTCCGGCCGACCCCGCTCCCCGGGGACCGGATGACGTACGTGAAGCAGGTCGAGGGGGTCGACACCCGGCTGACCCTGCTGTGGTTCCTGGAGGCCGACCCGAGGGACTGTTGGGACGCGCGCTTCACCGGCCTGGACGAGGACGTCGCCGCCTCGGGGCTCGGCCGGGTGGAGCTGGTGGCGCCGTTCATACCGACCGTGCCGGGCACCGACCGGTACGTCGCGGAGCTGCGCTGAACCAGGTGACGTGAACCGGCCGCCCCGGTGGCCGAGTTAGGACATCCGGGGCCGTGACTTCCCGCAGTACGCGCCGGACTTCCACGGCGCGCGGGCGGCGGGCGGGGGCCGTGTCCCCATACAGGGATGACCGACGCAACCGCAGCGACGACCCCTCCCGCCGCCTCGGCGCGTGAGCGCACCACCTGGGCGGAACTCTTCTTCGACCTGGTCCTCGCGTTCGGCGTGAGCCAGGTCGCCCACCCGGTCGCCGCGCACCCGAGCTGGCCGGTGCTGGGCGAATGCCTGCTCGTGCTGGTCCCGCTCTGGTGGGCCTGGGTGGACGTGGTCATGGCGATGAACGCCGTGCACGAGACCAACCTGCAACGGGTGTTCCTGCTGCTGACCGCGCTCACCGTCTACGGCATGGCGGTGGCCGCCCCGCTCGCCCTGGAGAACCGGGAAGCGGCGCTGCTGTACTCCGGAAGCTATCTCGCCCTGCGCCTGCTGATCGGCGAGGCGATCCGCCGGGAGTGCGCCCTCTACACGATCCACCCCTACCGGGCCGGACTCGCCTTCGCCCTGGTCCTGTTCGCCAGCGCCACCGCCCCGCCGCCCTGGCGTGAGGTCTGCTGGGCCTGCGCCGTGATCGCCGAGATCGCCGCGCCCCTCGTACTCGGTGGCCACCTGCGCCAGTTGGCGTTCGGCGTCAACCATCTGCCCGAGCGGTTCGGCCTGTTCGTCATGATCGCCCTCGGGGAGAACGTCTTCGCCGTCGGCGCCGGCGCCGCCACCGGCCCGCTCGCGCCGGCCGAACTGACCGCCCTCGTCCTCGCCTTCCTGGTCGGCTGCGCCCTGTGGTGGCTCTACTTCCACCTGGTGGCCTCGGCCGTCGCACATGCCCTGCGCACCCATCCGACCCCGTCCGTCGTCGTCCGCGACGTGCTCAGCTACGGCCATCTGGTGCTGGTCGTCGGCCTGTTGCTGGTCTCCGTCGGCGCCACCCGCACCGTCCGTTCCCCCCTGCACACGCCGGACGGGCTGAGCGCCGCCCTGCTGCCGTCCGGCGCCGCCCTCTTCATGCTGGCGTTCTGCTACACCCGGCGCCGCATGTTCGGCGCCGCGTCCGCCACCCGCTTCTACTGCGGTCTCGCCCTGCTCGTCCTCGCCCTGCCGGTGTGGCGGCTGCCGGGCGTGGCGACCCTCGCCGTCACCACCGTGCTGCTCCTGCTGGTCAACGCGGTGGAGCACTGGCTGATCAGCTCCGGGCGGCAGGTGCCGCTGATCCTGCGCAACCGGGCGTTCGGTACGAGCTGACGGCGACCTGACGTAGTAGGCCGACGGATCTGGGGCAGTGCCGGACGCCCTCCTGAGGCGGCCCCGGCGGGACGCGAAGCGTTCCTAACTTCGCTGTATGGAACTTTCCGGCCCCCGCCATCCCGGCACCCATTCCGGCACCGCCGACGAAGAGCAACAGGAGGTGGCTTGATGCCGTCCCGCAGCGCCTTACCAGCCCTGCTCTCCCTGTCACTGGGCTACTTCAGTCTGGGGACGATCTCGCTGGCGGTCGTCGGCCTGAACGGCCCCATCGGCGACGACCTGCACGTCCAGCCGGCCACGGTGGGCATCCTGGTCACCGTCTTCGCGCTGACCTTCGCGGTCTGCGCGCCCACCGCCCCCATCGTGCTGCGCCGATGGAACCGCAAGCGGGTGCTGCTCGTGGGCATCGGCCTGCTCACCGTCGGCGCGGCCCTCGGTGCCGTCGCGCCCGGCTACGGCTTCCTCACGGCCACCCGGGTGCTCGGCGCGATGGGGGCCGCCGTCTTCGGTCCCGGCGCCTCGGCGGCCGGGGCGCTGATCGTGCCGCCCGAGCGCCGGCAGCGGGCCCTGGCCACGGTGTTCGGCGGCATGACGGCCGCGGCGGTGCTCGGCGTGCCGCTGGCCTCGTTCCTCGGCGGCTCGCTGGGCTGGCGGCCGGCCCTGCTCGGCGTGGCCGCGCTGTCGGCGCTCGGCTTCGTGGCGGTGCTGGTGTTCGTCCCCGAGATCCCGTCCGGCGAACCGCCGACGGTCGGCGCCTACCGGGAGGCGATGCGCACCCCGGCCACCGCCGCCACGGTCACCACCACCCTGCTGTTCATGGCCGCCCAGTTCACCGTCTACGGCATCGCGGGCGCCTATCTGAAGGACCGCTTCGGCGCCTCCTCCGGGCTCATCTCGCTGACCCTGCTCGCCTTCGGCGTCATCGGGGTGGCGGGCAACGCCTGCGCGCCGCGGATCGCCGAGCGGCTGGGCGGCGGGCGCACGGTGAGCGTCGCCGTGCTCGGTCTCGCGCTGGGCTTCGTGCTGCTGTTGGTCGCCCCGCACTCCGCGCCCGGGGTCGTCTTCTTCGCGTTCTGGGCGTTCTTCAGCCAGCTGTACCAGGCGCCGCAGCAGGCCCGGCTGGTGGAGCTGGTGCCGCTGCAGCCCGGTCTGATCCTCGCCCTGAACGCCGCCGCGCTCTACCTCGGGATGAGCCTCGGCAGCTTCATCGGCAGCTCCCTGCTGCCGGACCTGGGCGCCGGCCCCATTCCCTGGGCGGCCCTGGGCGTCCTCGTCCTGGCCGGACTGGCCCACCTGTCCTCGGTCCGGCAGGTCGCCGCGGCGGCGGCCGGTGCGGAACGGGCCGCGAGCGCTCCCGTACACACCGGCTGAGCGCTGCGCGCTCCGCGCCGGGAGTGCCGCGATGCCTTGTCGGTTGTCTGCGGCGCCGTCGTGGCTTGGCGCGCCCACGCGGCGGCAGCCGCACATCGACACAGCCCCGCGCCCCTTTCAGGGGCGCTCCACCAAAGCCAGTTCCATTGAGTCAAGGAGAACCCATGAGCAGCCACCAGGTGAACTTCGTGCGCGAGTACATCGAGACCGTCTGGAACCAGGGGCGGACCGAACTAGCCGACAAGTACCTGGCCGAGGACCTCATCCAGCACAACCCGAACCTGCCCGACGGGCGGGCCCCGCTGGTCGAGTTCGTCGACGGCTTCCACAAGCAGTACCCGCGGGCGCGGTTCGAGATCCGGCGCGCGGCCGGCTCGGGAGACCTGGTGTTCCTGCACACCCGCTTCCGCGGCGACCCGGACGACCGCGGCATGGTCGTCGTGGAGGTCTTCCGGATCGACGAGGGACTGATCGTCGAGCACTGGGACGTCCGCGACGAGATCCCGGAGACCACCGTCAGCGGACACGAGGTCGTCTGACCGCCCCGTCCGCCGGCTCCCCCCTGCCGCCCGGGAGGCTCCGCGCCTCCCGGGCGGCGGCCGTTTTCCCCCTGAAACGCCCGAGAGACAGGAGACACCTGTGACACGACAGCAGCAGCCGGCCCGGCGGCCGGCCGCCGGGCTCACCCGGCGCGGACTGATCGGCTCGGCGGCCGCCGCCGGGGCCGGCGCGGCCCTCCTCCCGGCCCCCGCCCGCGCCGCCGACGAGACGGCCACCGCCACCACGACGGCCGCCCCCGCCGCGGTCACCGTCGACGCCTCCGACACCCGATACCTGGACCTCACCTCGCGCGGCTACAACGCGAGATTCACCGCCGCCCCCGACTCCGTGCGGCTCGTGCACAGCACCGACCAGGTGGTGGCCGTCGTCCAGGAGGCGGTGCGCGACGGCAGACGCGTCGGGGTACGCGGCGGCGGGCACTGCCTGGACGGGCTCGTCGACGACCCGGACGTACGGATACTCGTCGACATGTCCGGGATGGACGCGGTCCGCTACGACCCCGCGCGCCGGGCCTTCCTCGTCGAGGGCGGCGCCACCCTCGGCCACGTCTACCGGACCCTGTACCTGGAGTGGGGCGTCGCCCTGCCGGGCGGCACCTGCCCGACCGTCGGCGTCGGCGGGCACGTCACCGGCGGCGGATACGGCGCGATGTGCCGGCAGCACGGCGCCGTCGTGGACCACCTGTACGCCGTGGAGGTGGTCACCGTCGACGCCACGGGCACCGCCCGCGCGGTGGTCGCCACCCGGGACGCCGACGACCCGCACCGCGAGCTGTGGTGGGCGCACACCGGCGGGGGCGGCGGCACCTTCGGCATCGTCACCCGGTACTGGTTCCGCTCCCCGGACGCCGCCGGCAGCGACCCCGCGACCCTGCTGCCCAGGCCCCCGAAGACGCTCCTGAAGTCCACGGTCACCATCAAGTGGAGCGACCTGACCGAGGCGGCCTTCACCGCCCTCGTCGCGGACCACGGCACCTGGCACGCCCGCAACAGCGTCGCCGGGTCCGCCTACGACAGCCTGCACAGCGTGCTCATCCTGTACAACCGCGTCCAGGGCGCCGTCGTGCTCAACTCCCAGATCGACGGCACCCTTCCGGACGCGTCCGCGCTGCTGGACGCGTACGTCACGGCGGTGGCCGGCGGCATCGGGGCGCCGTACACCGAGGTCCGCTCCTCCTGGCCGTGGATGAAGACGACGCTCAAGGACCCGTACGACACAGGCCTGTACAACCGGACCAAGTCCAAGGGCGCCTATCTGCGCAGGGGCTGGTCCGCCGCACAGGCCGCGACCCTCTACGGCTACCTCTCCGACGCCGGCTACGACGGCCACGCCGGGATCCTGCTCTACTCCTACGGCGGCAAGGTCAACACCGTCGCGTCCTCGGCCACCGCGCTGGCCCAGCGGGACTCGGTCCTGAAGGCCAACTTCACGACGTACTGGCCGGACGCGGCCTCCGACGACCGGCACGTCACCTGGATGCGCAACCTCTACCGGGACCTGTACGCCGACACCGGCGGGGTGCCCGTGCCGAACGACACCAACGACGGCTCGTACATCAACTACCCGGACACCGACCTCACCGACCCGGCCTGGAACACCTCGGGGGTGTCCTGGCAGAGCCTCTACTTCAAGGACAACCTGGCCCGGCTGCGGGCGGTGAAGGCGGCCTGGGACCCGCACAACGTCTTCCACCACCGGCTCTCCGTCACCGCGCCCTAGCTCTCGGAGACACCGGACCGGGGACATGGACGAGCCCCCGCCTCGCTGCGGTGAGGCGGGGGCTCGTCCCGTTCGGGGGAGGCGCTGGGATCAGCCGAGGCCGGCCGGGAACGCCACTCCGGTCAGGGACTCGCTCAGCTCCCGGAGCCGGGCGCGGGACGTCTCGTCGTACGCCTGGGCACCGGCCCGGGCCCGCGTCGAGCGGTTGAAGTAGACGCCCGACACGTTCTCCAGGGCCGGGTCGGTGATCAGCCGCAGGGTGTTGCGCATGCCGTCCGCGACCGTGCTCTGCGGGGTGAACAGGTTCACCACCATCTTGGTCGGCATGTACGACGCCGGGTGCAGCGCGTTGACGGTGACCCCGGTGCCGCGCAGCCGCTCGGCCAGGTCGAAGGTGAGGGAGATCTGGGCCAGCTTGGCCTGGCAGTAGGCCTGCACGCCGTCCCAGTGGCGCTCCAGCATCACGTCACGGAAGTCGATGGGGGCCTGGCCCGCGGAGCTGACGTTGATGATCCGGGCGGGTGCCGAGGCCGCCAGCAGCGGGGCGAGCCGGCAGCTGAGGACGTACGCGGCCAGGTAGTCGACCTGGAAGGTGAGCTCCAGCCCGTCCTGGCTCTCCTGCCGGGCCAGCTCGACCCCGATGCCCGCGTTGTTCACCAGCACGTCCAGCCGGTCGTACGTGGTGAGGATCCGCTCGGCGAGTTTGCCGATGTCCTCCAGCGAGGAGAAGTCGGCCAGCTCGTAGCTCAGCCGGCCGGTGGCGCCGGCCGCGCGCAGCTCGGCCAGCAGGTCCGCGCCCTTGGCCGCACTGCGGCCGTGCAGGATCAGTGACGCGCCCTGCGCGGCGAGTTCACGGGCGACCGCGCGGCCGAGACCGTCGGTCGCGCCGGTGATGAGAATGGTCTGCTCGGGAACGGCCTTCATCGTGGGGAACTCTCCTGTCAGGCGTACGTTGCCAGTTCTTCGGTGGACTGGTCGGTGTATCCCTGGCTGACCTCCACCACGATGCCGTCCGGGTCGGACACCCACACCGTCTTCCAGCCGGGGATGAACTCGTCGAACGTCAGCGGCCCGAGCGTCGGCTCCAGCTCGCCCCGGGCCGCGGCGAGGAACGCGTCCACGTCGTCGACCTGGAAGGCGAGGTGGCGGGCGGTGCCGGGGCCGGCCGGGCCGTCCTTGTCGGCCGTCACGAGCGGCTCCGCGTCGGTCGCGAACAGCTCCAGGTAGACCGGGCCGTTGCGCAGGAACACCACGCGGACGCCGTCGGCCTCCACCACCCGGGCCCGGCGGAAGCCGAAGTGCCGGGTGTAGAAGTCCTCGGTGGCCTTCTGGTCACGGCAGTTGAGGCCCACGTGCGACCAGCGCGGGCCGTGCGGGGCGGCGGTCGTCATGGCCGTCACTTCCCGGTGACCGCGGCGAACGGCACGGTGTCGTGGACGTTCGTCATGTAGGTGATCAGCCCGCCCCGGACACGGAAGTAGTTGCACACCGCGGCCTCGACCGTGATGCCGTCCGGGGTGCGGGCGGTGATGTCGGAGACCACCGCGGCCTGCTCGCCGTCCACGACGACGTGCCGGGGCACGTTGGCGAAGGAGGCGTACATCTGCGGGAAGCCCTTCATCATCTCGCGGAGCGTCTCGCGTCCCTCGACGTGTCCGGCCAGTTGCTCGTCCATGGTCTGGTCGACCGCGAACAGGTCGCACCAGGCGTCCCAGTCGCCCTCGTTGGCCAGCCGGTAGTACGTGTCGACCACTTCTCGGGTGCTCATGCGCCCGTCCTTTCGTGTCTGCCTGCTTTCCGGTCTGCCCGTGCCGTCCAGGACGGGGGTGTCAGGGGAGGGGCACGCCGAGCTGGCGCATCAGGCCCGTGGTGTCGGCCTGGACCCAGCGCTCGACGACCTTGCCGTCCTCCAGGCGGTAGACCTCCAGGCTGGTCCAGGAGACCTCCTTGCCGGTCGGCTCCTGGCCGAGGAAGGGGCCGATGTGCCGGCCGTGGAAGGTGATGTGCATGATCACCTTGTCGGGGGCGGCCGGGTACAGGGCGTCGAGGTGCACGGCCATGTCCAGCGCGTCGTGCGCGGCCTTGATGATCCCCTTGAGCTCGTCGAGGCTCTCGACGCTCCAGGCCGGGTTGTTGTCCTTGAACGTGGGCCCGAACAGCTCGTCGAGGTCGTCGTAGCGGCGCTCGTTGACGGCGTCGCTGACCTGCCGGACCACGGTGTAGTTCAGGTCGTCGGAGGAGACCTGGGCGCGCAGGCCGAGCAGGTCGTCCTGGGCCCACCGCTCGGCGAACAGGCCGTTCTCGGCCCGCCAGATCTCGGTGGTGGACCACTGGACCTTGCGGCCGGTGGCCGGGAAGCCGAGCACGTCGCCGAGGTGGGTGCCGGTGAGCTTCACCCGGGTGACGATCCGGTCGTCCCCGAGCGGCACGCCCTCCTCCAGCTCGCCCTTGAGGTCGAGCGTCTCGTGCGCGCCGCGCACCGCGTCCAGGTAGGAGTCGATGCCGGTGATGTCGAAGCCGGGGTGGTGGTCGGTGAAGTCCGGGCTGAGGACGGCGCGGACCCCTTGCAGGTCGCCGGCGTTCAGCGCGTCGAGGAAGCTCCCGTAGAGCTTCCGGATGTCCTGCTGGTCACGGGTGGACATGCTGCATCCCCTCGTTCGGTCGGGCGGCGGTCGAAGGCGGCAGGGAGGTGCCGAGGGCGAACGCCGCCGCGCGCTCGCCGATCATGACGCTGGGTGCGTGGGTGTTGCCGGCCACGATGGACGGCATGACCGAGGCGTCCGCGACCCGGAGGCCCGCGACGCCGTGGACGCGCAGCTCGGGGTCGGTGACGGCGTCCGGTCCTGTGCCCATCCGGCAGGTGCCGGCCGGGTGCCACAGGGTGGTGGCGTTGGCGGCGACGTAGGCGCGCAGCTCGGCCGGGCCCGACACGTCCTTGCCGGGGCCGAGTTCGTCGCCGCGGAAGGCGTCGAAGGCGCGGGTGGCGGCGAGTTCGCGGGCCAGTTCGACGCCGTGCACCAGCACGTCGAGGTCGGCCGCCGAGGTGAGGTAGCCGGCGCTGACGACCGCGTTGGACTCGGGGTCGGCGTCGCGCAGCCGTACCCGGCCCCGGCTGTGCGGGAGCACGGCGATCGGCGCGAAGGTGAGGCCGGGGCCCTCCCACTGCTCGGCGGGCGCGCCGGCCGGCAGGAACTTGACCGGGCCGAAGGTGAACTGCAGGTCGGGCGGCCCGGCCGGGTCGGCGGCCGGGGTGTGGGTGAACAGCCCGGCCTCGGAGAGCAGGGCGCCGGGCGGGTGCTCCCGCAAGGACTGGTAGCAGACGGGGGTGAAGAGGTGGTCCTGGAGTCCGGCGCCCACGCCCGGCAGGTCCCGCACGCAGTGGATGCCGTGCGCCCTGAGGTGGTCGGCCGGTCCGATGCCGGACAGCATCAGGAGCTTCGGCGACTCGAACGCGCCCGCGGACACGATGACCTCACGTTCGGCGCGTATCCGTGCCGGTGCGCCGTCGCGGACGTACTCGACGCCGGTGACCCGGTCCCCGTCGAGCAGCAGCCGGGTGGTCCGGGCGCCGGTCACCACGGTCAGGTTGGGCCGGTCGAGGGCCGGGCGCAGATAGGCGTCGGCGGCGCTGCACCGCCCGCCCGCGTCGTCGCGGTTGGTCTGGTACAGGAAGCCGAACCCGTCCTGCCGGGCGCCGTTGTAGTCGCCGTCGCCCGGCGCGTCGTGGCCGAGTTCACCGGCGGCCGCCACGAAGGCGCGGGCCA
Source organism: Streptomyces sp. NPDC086519 (assembly GCF_040686075.1). Classification (NCBI taxonomy): domain Bacteria; kingdom Bacillati; phylum Actinomycetota; class Actinomycetes; order Kitasatosporales; family Streptomycetaceae; genus Streptomyces; species Streptomyces sp. NPDC086519. Next base: position 105,870 of record NZ_JBFBJL010000012.1, on the reverse strand, counting down.
GCGGGGACGGGGCGTCCAGCTGCCGTACCCGCACCGGACCGTCGGCGCCGCGCAGCTCGGAACCGCCGCCGGAGTAGCTCTCGGCGGCCCGGAAGTACGGCAGGACCTCGTCGTACGACCAGCCGGTCGCGCCCTCGGTGACCCAGCGGTCGTAGTCGTGGCGGCTGCCGCGCACCCACATCAGGGCGTTGACGGAACTGCACCCGCCGAGGACCTTGCCGCGGGCCACCGGGACGCGGCGGCCGTCCATGCCGGCCTCGGGTTCGGTGACGTAGCCCCAGTCGATCTCGCCGCGCCAGTCGGCGGTGAGCAGGGAGAGGACCGAGGCGGCGTCGGCGTGGTGGATCTCCGGACGTTCGTCCGGGCCGCCGGCCTCCAGCAGGGTCACGGTCACGGACGGGTCCGCGCTGAGCCGGGCGGCGACGGCGCAGCCGGCTGAACCCGCGCCGACCACCACGTAGTCGGCGGCCGGTGGCACCGGGGGAGTCGGATTCGACGGCATGACAGCCTCCAAACGGTGACGGGGTCAGAGGGCGGCCGGCTCGCCGACCTGGTAGTCGACGATCACCGGGGCGGCGCCCGGCGCGGGGCGTTCGAGCCGCCACTGCTGGTTGATCCGGAACGAGGACACGGTGCCGTCGGCGGTGGACTTCGCCGTCCACACGACGGTCAGGTCGATGCCGATCCGCGGTCCGTCCTCCTGGTGGACGAGCTTCTCCACGGTGTGGTCCTGCTCGCTGTAGGCCTCACCGACCGCCACGTACCAGTCGACGAAGTCCGCGTGGCTGTGCAGGGTGCGCTCGGGGAAGGCCATCTCCAGGCCCTCGTCGGCGACGAAGGGCAGCAGCTCGGCGACCGGGGCGTGCACGTTGAGCAGGCCGAACCAGCGCTGCACGAACTCCTCGATCTCCCGGTCGGAGCCGGTCTGTTCGGTGGACATGGATGTCTCCGCTCATCGGGGTCCCGCTCCCGGCGACCGGGAGCGATACGCGTCCGATGACCCCACACCCCGGCCGCGCCGTGCGCCCCGCGCCCGGACACCGGCCGCACTGTGCGAAGTCGCAGCTCAGGCTCGGGCAACTCGCCTCTTCGCGGGAGCCGTACCGCCCGGTGGCGAGGCACCCGCAGGCGTTGGCCACAACATGCCGTAGTGCATTCGGCCATTTGTGCATGTGCCATGAGCACGGGCGGCGGCGATGGTCGGGACGAAGTGCCCCGCCGTAGACAGGAATCCGCCACTTGGCACCGTCCCGCCGATCCGGGAGGAATCCCATGAGCAGGCGCATTCTCGTCGTCCTGTCCGAACACGGTTACTGGGGCGAGGAGTTGATCGGCCCCCTGGAGACCTTCGACCAGGCCGGCTACCACGTCACCTTCGCCACCCCCACCGGCAAGCGGCCCCAGGCGCTGCCGCCGAGCATGGACCCCGAGTACGTCGACCCGCCGCTCGGCCGGTCCGTCACCACGCCCCAGATGGCGGCGAAGGTACGGGCCGTCGAGGAGTCGGACCGGCTCGACAACCCCCTCGACCTGGCGTCCTGGCTCCCCGACCGGCCCTACCGCTCCCGGCCGTACTTCCTGCGCGACTGGGAGGCCTACCACAGCCGCCTGGAGCAGATCCGCCACCAGATCGCCGACCGCTACGACGCGCTGCTGATCGTCGGCGGCAGCGGACCCATCGTCGACCTCGCCAACAACTGGCGGGTGCACGACCTGATCCTCGCCTTCCGCGCCCTGGACCGGCCGATCGCCGCCGAGTGCTACGGCGTCGCCTGCCTGGCCTTCGCCCGCGACCAGGAGACCCGCGAGTCCATCATCCGCGGCAAGCACGTCACCGGGCACTGCATCGAGTACGACTACAAGGACGGCACCGGGTTCCTCGGCACCGACTTCGTGATGGGCCCGCCGCCGTACCCGCTGGAGTACATCCTGCGCGACGCCACCGCGCCCGGCGGCGCCTACCACGGCAACTTCGGCAAGGAGACCTCGGTCATCGTCGACTACCCGTTCATCACGGGCCGTTCGACCCCGGACTCCTACCTGACCGGCCAGAAGACCGTCGAGGTCCTCGAACAGGGCCTGCGCCAGTGGGGGTTCAGGACCTCCTGACGTCCTGACATCCGTCCCGCGAGAGGTGACCAGCATGGACAGCAGGCCCGCGCGCGTCGCGCTCCTGGAGCAACTGGAGGCCGAAGGCGTCCGGTACATGTTCGGCAACCCCGGCACGGTCGAGCAGGGGTTCCTCGACGAACTGCGCTCCTTCCCCTCGATCCAGTACATCCTGGCCCTGCAGGAGGCCACGGCCGTCGGCATGGCGGACGGCTACGCCCGCGCCACCCGCACCCCGGCGGTCCTGCAACTGCACTCCGGGGTCGGCCTCGGCAACGGCATCGGCATGCTCTACCAGGCCATGCGCGGCCACGCCCCGATCGTCACCCTGGTCGGCGAGGCCGGGCTGCGGTATGCCGGACTGGACGCCCAGATGGCGGCCGACCTGGTCGGCATGGCGGAGCCGGTCACCAAGTGGGCGACCCGGGTGCTCGACCCCGACTCCACGCTGCGCGTGCTGCGCCGCGCCTTCAAGGTGGCAGGGACCCCGCCGTACGGGCCGGTCCTGGTGGTGCTGCCGGCCGACGTGATGGACGCCGGCACCCGGGAGGCGGTCGCCCCGGTCAGTTACCCGGACATCCGCAACCGGCCCGCCCCGGACACCGTCGCCCGGGCCGCGGCCCTGCTCGCCGGGGCCCGCCGCCCGCTCATCGTGGCCGGCGACGGCGTGCACTTCGCGGGCGCACAGGCCGAACTGGCCCGCCTCGCCGAGGTGTGGGGCGCCGACGTGTACGGCGCCGACTGGGCGGAGGTCAACCTGTCCGCCCAGCACCCGGCGTACGCGGGCCAGTTGGGCCACATGTTCGGCGAGCAGAGCCGGCGGATCACCGGCGCCGCCGACGGCGTCCTGATCGTCGGCACCTACGCGCTGCCCGAGGTGTTCCCGGCCCGGTACGACGTCTTCGCCGAGGGCACCCCGGTGGTCCACGTCGACCTCGACACCGACGCCATCGCCAAGAACTTCCCCGTCGACCTCGGCATCGTGGCCGACCCGAAGGCCACCCTCGGACTGCTCGCCGACGCGCTGCACGGGGAGATGGGCGACGAGCGGCGGGCGGAGGCGGCCGAGCGGCTGCGGGTGCGGGCCGCCGAACGGGCCGACGCCCTGGCCGGCGCCCGGGACCGGGACCTGGCCGACGGCGAGGCGCAGACCGTGCCCACCGCCGCCTTCGCCCGCGAACTCGCCCGCCGGCTCCCCTCCGACGCCATCCTGTTCGACGAGGCACTGACCGCGTCCCCGACGATCTTCCGCCATCTGCCGCCCACCCTGCCCGGCCACTGGATGCAGACCCGGGGCGGCTCCCTCGGCGTCGGCATCCCCGGCGCGCTCGGCGCCCAGCTCGCCCACCCCGACCGCACGGTGGTCGGCTTCACCGGCGACGGCGGCAGCATGTACACCTTCCAGGCCCTGTGGACGGCCGCCCGCCACGGCCTGCCCACCAAGTTCGTGATCTGCAACAACGGCAGCTACCGGCTGCTGGAGGACAACATCGAGGAGTACTGGCGGGAGACGGGCATACCGGCCCACGAACAGCCCGGCATGTTCGACCTCTCCCACCCGTCCATCGACTTCGTCGGCCTCGCCCGCTCCCTCGGGGTGGCCGCCGTACGGGTGGAGAAGCCCGGTCAGGCCGAGGGCGCGGTGGCACAGGCGCTCGCCCACCACGGGCCGTTCCTCGTCGACCTGGTGACGGCCAAGGGAAAGGGGTGACCGCCGTGCGACTGAACGGACACAAGATCGCCGTCCTGATGGAGAGCGACTTCTACGAGCCCGAGATCCTCTACTACCGCTACCGCTTCCCCGAGGAGGGCGCCGAGGTCCACTTCCTGACCCGGCTCTGGGGCAACGAGGGCATGACCTTCCACGGGCACGAGCACCGCATGCCCTTCGACGTGAACGAGTCCTTCGAGGACCTCGACGAGTTCGCGCTGAAGGAGTACTCGGCGGTGATCGTCCCCTCCGGGATGGTCGCCGACCGCCTCCGCTACACCGACGACCCCGACCGGCTGCCGCCCGCCTCGCAGTTCCTGCGCCGCGCGTTCGCCGACCCGGCGATCCTCAAGGGCATCATCTGCCACGGCATGTGGCTCGCCGCCCCGGTACCCAACCTGATGCGCGGGCGGCGCGCGGTGGTGCACAACAACCTGCTGGGCGACCTGCGCAACATGGGCGGCGAGTACGTCGACCAGGACGTCGTCGTCCACGACGACCTGGTCACCGGCCGCACCGGCAACCACTGCCACGTCTTCGCCCGCACCATCATCGACCTGCTCGCCGACCGCCGGCCCGCCGAGCCCGCCCCGGCCGCCCGGGCCGGGCAGGCGGGGCGGGGCTGACGGGACGCGAACGGGGAGAGGAGCGATCATCATGACACCGGTGACCGGGCGCATCCCCGTCCTCGACGTCCGCCCCCGGGTGCGGGACGGGGAACTGCCCGCCAAGGCCGTGACCGGCGAACACCTCGACATCACGGCCACCGTCTTCCGCGAGGGCAACGGCGTGATCGCCGCGGACGTGGTCCTGCGCGGTCCCGAGGGAACCCCCGCCCAGCGGGTGCCGATGACCCTCGTCGATCCCGACGCCGACCGCTGGAGCGCCACCGTGGTCGCCGGCGCCGAGGGCCTGTGGACCTTCCGGGTCGAGGCCTGGGCCGACCCCCTGGCCACCTGGCGCCGGGACGCCGGACTGAAGACCGCGGCCGGCGTCGACACCGAACTCACCCTGCGCGAGGGCGTGCTGCTGCACGAACGGGCGGCACACGGCGAGAACGACATCACCGACCGGGACCGCCGGGAGGAGGTCCGGGCCGCGATCGCCGCGCTCCGTGACACCCTCGCGCCGGCCTCCGCCCGGCTGGCGGCCGTCACCACCCCCCGGGTGACGGCCGCCCTGGGCCGCTACGCGCTGCGCGAACTGGTCACCGCCTCCCGGCCGCTGCCGCTGCGCGTGGAGCGCCGGCGCGCCCTGGCCGGGTCCTGGTACGAGCTGTTCCCGCGCTCGGAGGGCGCGGTCGTGACGGCGGACGGGCGGACGGTGAGCGGCACCCTGCGGACCGCCGCCGCCCGGCTGCCCGCCGTCGCGGCGATGGGCTTCGACGTGGTGTACCTGCCGCCCGTCCACCCCATCGGCGGCACCCACCGCAAGGGCCGGAACAACACGCTCGTCGCGGGCCCGGACGACGTCGGCTCGCCCTGGGCCATCGGCTCCCGGCAGGGCGGCCACGACGCGGTCCACCCCGACCTCGGCACCCTGGAGGACTTCCGGTACTTCGTCAGCACCGCCCGCGGCCTCGGCCTGGAGGTGGCGATCGACTTCGCCCTCCAGTGCTCCCCGGACCATCCCTGGGTGACCGGGCACCCCGAGTGGTTCCACCACCGGGTGGACGGCTCGGTCGCCTACGCCGAGAACCCGCCCAAGACCTACGAGGACATCCACCCCCTCGACTTCGACACCGACTTCGAGGGCCTGTACACCGAGGCGCTGCGCGTCCTGCGGCACTGGATGGCGCAGGGCGTACGGATCTTCCGCGTCGACAACCCGCACACCAAGCCGGTGCACTTCTGGGAGCGGCTGATCGGCGAGGTCAACGCGACCGACCCGGACGTGGTGTTCCTGGCCGAGGCGTTCACCCGCCGGGCCATGGTGCACGCCCTGGCCCAGGCCGGTTTCCAGCAGTCGTACACCTACTTCACCTGGAAGAACACCAAGCAGGAGCTGACCGAGTACCTGCCCGAACTCACCCGGGACAGCGCCGACTTCCTGCGTCCCAACCTGTTCGTGAACACCCCGGACATCCTGCACGCCTACCTTCAGCACGGCGGCCGCCCGGCCTTCGAGGTACGGGCCGTGCTGGCGGCGACCGCCGCGCCCAGCTGGGGGGTCTACGCCGGGTACGAGCTGTGCGAGAACACCCCGCTCGCCGAGGGCACCGAGGACTACCTCGACTCGGAGAAGTACCAGCTGCGGCCCCGCGACTGGGCGGCCGCCGAGGCCGAGGGGCGGACCATCGCCCCGCTGATCACCCTGCTCAACCGGCTCCGCCGGACCCGTCCCGCCCTCCGGGAACTGCGCAACCTGCGGCTCCAGCACACCGACAACGACCAGATCCTCGCCTACTCCAAACACGTGGGCCGGCCCGAGGGCGGCACCGACGTGGTGCTGGTCGTCGTCAACCTGGATCCGCACCGGGTTCAGGAGGCGACCGTCACCTGCGACCTGGCGGCCCTCGGCCTGCCCGTCGACGGCACGCTCAAGCTCCGCGACGAGCTCACCGGAGCCGTCTACGGCTGGGGCGAGTCCACCTACGTGCGCCTCGACCCGGCCCACCAGGTCGCGCACGTACTGACGACCGAGGAGGCGTCATGAGGACGGAGATCCTACAGCCGCTGCTGCCCGCGCTCGGGCCGTGGCTGACCGGCCGGCGCTGGTTCGACGCGCGCTACGCCGGGGCCCCGCTGACCGCCGACGCGGCGTCGGTGGTCGGGGACGACCCCCCGCTGCTGCTGCACGCCGTGGTCTCGGCGGACGGCGCCGCCGGACCGCTGCGCTTTCAGCTCCTGCTGGGCCTGCGCCCGGAGCTGCCGGCCCGGCTGGACCCCGCCGCCATCACCACCGTGCCGGCCGGCCCCTGGCAGGGCTGGCGGGTCTACGACGCGCTGGCCGACGGCACCCTGCTCGCCCTGCTGCTGCGCACCCTGGCGGGCGGCGGCGCCGGGCCAGGGCCGCGCCTCGAACGCAGCTCCCGCTATCCGCTGCCGGTCGGCCTGGTGCCCCGGCCGCTCCAGGTGGAGCAGAGCAACACCTCCGTGGCCTACGGCGACCGGGTCCTGCTGAAGATCTTCCGCCGACCGGAGCCGGGACCGCACACCGAGGTCGAGGCGCTGCGGGCGCTCACCGGCCGGGAGTGCGCCCGCACCCCCCATCTCTACGGGGCGGTGCACAGCGACGCGCCCGGCGCGGAGGGCCTGGTGCTCGGCCTCGTCGAGGAGTTCCTGCCGGACGCCCGGGACGGCTGGCAGGAGGCGGTACGGCAGGCGGCCGACGCGGTGGCCGGCACCGGCCCCGGCAACCCGGCCGGCGGGGGCTTCACCGCGGACGCGTCCGCTCTGGGCCGGGCCGTCGCCGACGTGCACGGCGCGCTGGGCGAGGCGTTCGGGCGGACCCGGCTGACCGCGGCGGACGTGGCCGAGGAGACGGCCCGGATGACCATGCGTCTCAAGGAGGCCGCCGAGGAGGTCCCGGCGCTCGCCCGGTACACCGCACGGCTCGGCGCCCTCTTCGACGACTGCGCGCGGGTGGCCGGGCGCGGCTGCCCGCTCTTCGTCCAGCGCACCCACGGCGACCTGCACCTGGGGCAGGCGCTGCGGGCCCACGACGGCTGGCGGATCGTGGACTTCGAGGGCGAACCGGCCCGGTCCGCCGCCGAACGCGCCCGCCCGGAGCCGGTGCTCAAGGACGTCGCCGGCATGCTGCGCTCCTTTGACTACGCGGCCCGCACCGGCCTTGCCGCCGCCGACGACGAGGGCGAGTCCTCGCCGTCGGTGCGACTGCGCCGCCGTCGGCGCGCGTCCGCGTGGGCGGTGCGCAACCGGCGGGCCTTCATCGCGGGGTACGCGTCCGCCGGCCACGAGGACCCGGACTGCCACCCCGTACTCCTCCGGGCGTTCGAGGCGGACAAGGCCGTCTACGAGGCCGTGTACGAGTCCCGCCTGCGCCCCGACCGACTACCGATCCCCCTCGCCGCCCTGCACCGCCTCGCCACCACGCCCCGCTGACGCCGCCATGTCCGAAACCACGCCACCGGCCTGGGCCCCGGCGCCGAACCAGGTGTGCGACCGGATGGCCGGCCCGACGCCGGACCGGGTGCCCGGCCAGGCGGCCTGCTCGGCGTCGGACGGGGCGTCGAACCGGGTGTCCGGCCCGGCGTCGGACCCCGCTTCGAACCCGGCGTCCGAGCCGGCGTTCGACCCGGCGTCGAACCCGGCGTCCGGTCCGGCTTCGACGCGGTGTCCGGTCCGGCGTCGATCCGGCATCGAATCCGGTGCGGAAAGGGCCGGAATCGGCAAAAGGAAATCAGGGCTCGGCGGGCTTTCTTTTCTCTTTGTCGATCGGGCAATTCGCGGCGGTTCCGGGAGGGGGAACCGGGTGGTGCGGAGCGGGTCAGGAGCGGCCCTGCTCGGTGAAGGTCGTGCTCGGGTCGCGGTTCGGGGCCAGACCGGCCGACGACAGCGCGTGGTCGTACGCCTGAAGGGCCGCCGTGCTGTTGCCCTGGCGGCGCCACAGGTCGCCCACGTACCGCCAGTTGAGCGCGGTCTGGTGGGACGGCGGGAACTGGCGCAGCTGCCGGGTGGCGGCCTGGAGGCACTGGGCCGCCTGCTCGTGGTCGCCGCGCAGCAGATGGATCTCGGCGAGCGTGGCGCGTGCGCCGACGGCCTGGATGCGGGACTCCGGACCGGTGAGGCCGAGGGCCCGCTCCGCGTGGGCCGCGGCCTCGTCCAGGTTGCCGAGCATCGCGTCCGCGTCGGCCAGACCGATCTCGCACTGGGCGAGTTCGGGCGCGTTGCCGACCTCCGCCAGCAGTTGCTGCGCCTCCTCCAGAAGCTGTTTGGCGCGCGTCGGTTCCGGCTCGTCGACCTGGAGGAGCAGCGAGCCGCAGTTCATCTTGAGCATGGCCAGATGGCGGATGTTGTCGTCCTCGGACATCAGCGCCAGCGCCCGCTCCACCAGCGCCAGGGCCTCGTTCAGCTGGCCGCGGGAGCGGGCCACGAGTCCCGCGTTCCAGAAGACGGCACCGCGCGCGGCCCGTGCCCCCTGCTTCTCGGCGGCGTCGAGGAGCCGGACGCCGAGAAGCTGGGCCCGGGTGAGGTCGCCGCGCATGTGGTACGACGCCATGACCGTGGCGCCGAGCTGGACGTGGTCGACCGTGACGTCCAGGCCGAGCGCGTCCAGCCGGGACATGGCCCGCTCGCCGATCTCGATGCTCGTCGTGATGTCGCCGGCGTTGCGGTAGCAGCGGCACAGGGCGACCGACACCGTGCACCAGTCGGCGGAACCGGGCGGCAGTTCGGGGTCGCGCTGGAGATCCTCGAGGATCGTGATGGCGGCCTCGATCCGGTCGAGCTTCTCCAGGGCGGAGGCCTGTGCGATGCGCGCGCGCCGGATCATCGACGGGTCCAGCAGGGACGGCTTCGCGAGGAGGTCGCTCAACGTCTGGAGCGCCTCGCCGTTGCTGCCGTTGCGCAGGGCCATCTCGCCGAAGGCCAGCCGCAGCCGGGTCTCCTCCAGTTCGTGGTCGTCGCGGCCGGTGCGCAGATACTCCACGGAGCACCCCAGGCGCTCGGCGAGCGCGGCGAGCACCGCGTCCGACGGCGCGCCGCGCTTCCCCGACTCGATCAGGGAGATGTAGCTCGCCGAAATCTCGCCGGACGCCAGGTCCTGCTGCTTGAGTCCCCGTTTGCCGCGCAACACCCTGATGCGCTCGCCCAGTCCTGCGGCCGTCGCGTTGCCGAGTGGATCCATGTGAACTCCTCGGTGCCGTACTTGACTGTCGGGATGACAGATCGATGTTATCAGTAAGCTGATATCTACCCAATGCGGCCTCCAGTGATCTTTTAGTGGCTCTCGGGTGCGTTTTACAGGTAGTTCCTCTGATCCTGTCGATGGCCGCCTTATGCGGCATACGATATTCCGTTTGGATATGATTAATTTTTCTAGAAACTACTTGACTGAACTAGTCATTCAATGTTGACTGTAATTGTCAAGGCGCAACCTTCTATTGTTCAGGGGAGGGGATTTTCGTGAGCAATAAAATAATCGCGCTCTTCGCAGTCGTCGTCCTGGTCAGTGGTCTTGTGTCGGGGGGACTGTGGTTGAGCGATTCCGGTCCGGGTAACCGTCCGCAGCACGAAGGCATGCCCGCGTCCAGCGGTGGGAGCGGTGGCTGCTGCTGAGCACACACGCGTTTCGCACGGAACCGGGAACCGGGTCCGGTCCGGCGGCCGCACGACGGCCGCGGGACCGGACCCGGTCCTTCGTCGTGCGGGAAGCCGCGCGCTGGTCGTGCGGTCAGTCGTGCGGTCAGTCGTGTGGGAAATGGCAGGAGACGGTGTGGCCGGCGGCCTCTCCGGCCGACCGCGCGCGGGGTGTCTGCTCCGCGCAGCGCCGCCGCTCGGCGGCCAGGAGCCCGGCGTGGACGGGGCAGCGGGCCCGGAAGGCGCACCCGGAGACGGCGCGCGGGCCCGGCCCGGGGTCGGCGGGCAGCACGATCCGGCGCCGGGAGCGCTCGGCGACCGGATCCGGCAGCGGGACGGCCGAGAGCAGGGCCCGGGTGTAGGGATGGCGCGGCCGGCCGAACACCTCGGCGACGCCGCCCGTCTCCACCGTCCGGCCCGCGTACATGACCGACACCCGGTCGGCGAGCTGCCGTACCACCGCGAGGTCGTGCGAGACCAGCAGATACGCCGGGCCCAGCGCGCGCTTCAGCCGGAGCAGCAGGTCCAGGATCCCGGCCTGCACGGACACGTCCAGCGCGGACACCGGCTCGTCGAGCAGCAGCAGCGCGGGGCCGACCGCCAGGGCCCGGGCGATGGCGACGCGCTGGCGCTGCCCGCCGGAGAACTCGTGCGGGTAGCCGTCCGCGTCCGCGGGGCGCAGTCCCACCTGGGTCAACAGCCGGGGGACCCGCGCCGCCACGACGGCCGGCGGCACCCGCGCGGCGTGCAGCGGCTCGGCGACGATGTCACCCACCGGCATCCGCGGATCGAGGCTCGACGCCGGGTCCTGCGGCACCAGTTGCACCGCCGTACGCAGCTCACGCGCCGCTCGCCGGGAGAGCAGCGCGGTGTCCTGCCCGAGCACCTCCACCCGGCCGGCCTGCGGAGCCGCCAGCGAGGCGATCTCCCGCAGCGTCGTGCTCTTCCCGGCCCCGGACTCCCCGACCAGCGCCAGCGTCTGCCCGCGCCGCACCTCCAGATCGACGTGCTCGACGGCCCGCACCACGGGCGCACGCCGCTGCCGGAACCCCGGCAGCCGGTACGACCGCCCGAGCCCGGAGACGGACAGCACGACGTCGCCGCCCGCGCCCGCGCCCGCGGCTGCGGCTGCCGCGGGGGCTGAGGCTCGGGACGTGCCCGCGGCCGGGCCGGCGCTCGTGCGTCGGGTCGTGTCCCCGGCCGTGTCCCCGGCCGTCTCCCCGGCCCTCTCCCCGGCCGGGTTCGGGGGCGGCTCGGCCGGGCGGTCGACGTGCGCCGGTGCGTCGAGGGCCCGTCGCCACGGTCCGGCCGGGGCGGCGGGCGGGGTGTGTTCGGCGCTGCCCGTGCCCGACGGCGGCGCGGCTGTCGGAGGTGCGGACGCCTCGGCGGCCGGGTCCCCCGCCGTCCTCGGGGGCGACCCGGCCGGGCGGCCGGGACGGCCCGGGTCGCCGGCGGCCGGGGCGTGCTCCGCGGCGGCCGTGCCCGGGTCGCCGTCCGTGGTGGCCGCCGGGCGCGCGGGCGGTCGCGGCGGCCGTGCGGGCAACTCCGTGATCGTGACGCCCCGGTCCGGCGTTTCCGCCGGCGGTCGCCCGAACAGGTCCGCCGCGCTCCGGTGCCGGACCTCCGGGATCCTTCGGCAGGCCGCCGTGTGGGCGCCGGGTGCCGAAGGGTCGGCCAGGGACGGGCTGTCCACCCCGGTGAGCGGGGGCTCGGCCGCCCGGCACTCCGGTTCGGCCAGCGGGCACCGTGCGGCGAAGGTGCAGCCCGGGCCGGTGGTGCCCGGGGCGGGCGCGGTGCCCGGAACCGGGGTGGGCGGTGTCCGGGTGTCGAGGCGGGGCACGGAGCCGACCAGGCCGAGGGTGTAGGGCATGCGGGGGCGGCAGAGCACCGCTTCCGCCGGCCCCGTCTCCACCACCCGCCCCGCGTACAGGACCGCGACCCGGTCCGCGGCGCCCGCGACCACGCCGAGGTCGTGGGTGACAAGGAGCAGCGCCGCCCCCGTCTCCTGCCGGGCGGCCGCGAGCGCCTCCAGCACCTGGGCCTGCACGGTCACGTCGAGCGCGCTGGTCGGCTCGTCCGCGACGAGGACGGCGGGCCGGTTCGCCACCGCCATCGCGATCATGGCCCGCTGGAGCATGCCGCCGGAGAGCTGGTGGGGAAGGGCGCGGGCCGCCCGGGACGGCTGCGGCACCCCGACGAAGTCCAGGAGCTCCACGGCCCGCCGCAGCGCCGTCTCCCGTCGCGGGCGCGGGCGTTCGTGGATGCGCAGGGCCTCCGCGATCTGGTCGCCGACGCGCAGCACCGGGGTGAAGGCGTGCAGCGGATCCTGGAAGACCATGGCGATCCGGCTGCCCCTCAGAGCGGCCAGCTCCCGCTCCGGCCGCCCCAGCACCTCCTCGCCCAGCAGCCGTACCGAACCGCCCACCTGAGCGCCGGGCGGAGCCAGGCCGAGCAGGGACAGCGCGGTGAGCGACTTGCCCGCGCCGGACTCGCCCACCAGGCCCAGCACCTCACCGCGGCGCAGCACGAGGTCCACGCCACGCACCACGGGGACGGCCGGCCGTCGTCGTCCGCCCCCGAAGGCGACCGTCAGACCGCGCACCTGGAGGACCGCGTCCGCCGGTCCGCGCGCGGCCGGGCCCGTGCTCATCACGCGAGCCCCGACACGGCACCGCGGGGCGGCCCGGCGGGCCGTACCGTCGTGGGGTCCAGGGCGTCGCGCAGGGCGTTGCCGAGGAGGCTGACGGCCAGCACGAACGCGGTGAGCAGACCCGCCGGGAAGAAGAACATCCACGGATACACCAGGGCCACGTCGGACGCGTCCGCGATCAGCGTGCCCAGGGAGACGTCGGGCGGCTGGACGCCGAAGCCGAAGTAGGACAGCCCGGCCTCGCTGACCACCGCACCGGCCACCGTGACCGTCGCGTCGGTGATCAGGAACGAGGCCAGGTGCGGCAGGATGTGCCGCCAGATGATCCGCACCGGTCCGACCCCCATCAGCCGTGCCACCACCACGAACTGACGCTCTCTCAGGGAGCGGGTCATGCCGCGCACCGCCCGCGCGGTGACCATCCAGCCCAGCAGGGCGAGCAGCCCGGCCAGCGCGAGCCAGCCCCACTGCCGCAGCCGCGGGGCGAGCACCACGAGGACGAGGAAGCCGGGAAGAACCAGCAGCAGGTCCGCCACGAACATCAGCGACCGGTCCGTCCAGCCGCCGAAGTAGCCAGCCGAGGCGCCCACCGCCGCCGCCAGCCCGGTGGCGACCGCGGCCACCACCGCCCCGATCAGCAGCGACTTCCGCAGCCCGTGCGCGACCTGGGCGAACACGTCCTGCCCGATCCGGTTGGTGCCCATCCAGTGGCGTGCGTCCGGCGGCTGCCGCAGCGCCGTGTAGTCGACGTCCGTATAGGACCACCGGCACGCGTACGGTCCGGCGACCGCGAGCGCCACCAGGGCCAGCAGCAGCGTGAGTCCGCACAGCGCCCCCGGGTGCCGGGCCAGCCGGCCGAGCACGGCCCGCCCTCGCCGTCCCGCTCTCACGGCTGCCGTACCCGGGGATCGAGCAGCGCGTGCAGGACGTCCGCGACCAGCCCCGCCAGCAGGACGACGGCCGCGGCGAAGCCGTTGACCGCCGCCACCGAGTTCACGTCGCCCTTCTCCACCGAGTCGATCAGCCAGCTGCCCATGCCGGGCCAGCCGAAGACCCGCTCGGTGAACACGGCGCCGGTGACCAGGGTGAGGACGCCGAAGGAGAAGAAGACCGTCATCGGCACGAGCGAGATCCGCAGCCCGTGCCGCAGCAGCGCGCGGCCCGGGGTGAGCCCCTTGGCGCGCGCGGTGCGCAGATGGTCCGCGCCGAGCACGTCCAGGGTGGCGGCGCGCTGGTAGCGGCTGTACAGGGCGATCGCCGCGAGCGCCACACAGAGCGCCGGGAGCACCAGGTGGGCCGCGGTGTCCCGCAGGTGGACGCTCCAGTCGCCCCGCAGCCCGGGGGTGTGCTCGCCCGTGTACTTGACGACGCTGCCGCCCGCGGCCCGGTTGACCGCGAGCGCCCCGGTCTTCAGCAGCAGGGCCAGTACGAACGTGGGCACGCACAGCACCGCGAAGGAGAACCCGGCCAGCGCCCGGTCGCCGAGCCCGCCGCGCCGGACCGCCGACCACACCCCGGCCAGGGTGCCGACGGCCGTACCGGCCAGCGTGCCCACCAGCAGCAGCCGTACCGACACGCCGATCCGGCGGCCGAACTCGGCGCGCACCGACTCGCCGTCGATGGTGCGGCCCAGATCGCCGTGGACGGCGCCGTCCGCCCAGTGCGCGAAGCGCATGGGCAGCGGCGCGCGGTCGTCCATGCCGAGCCGGGCCAGCTCGGCGTCGACGACCCGCGCCGGCGGCGGTGGCCTGCGGTCCTCGAAGTACGCGCGTGGATCGAGCGCGGTCGAGGCGAGCGCGTAGGACAGGACCAGGGAGAGGAGGAACAGGACCACGCAGCGGGCCAGGCGCCTGGCGATCAGGACGAACATGGCACTCCTGACGGGGCAGGGAGGGTGACGGCCCGGCCGGGGCGCGGGCGTTCGCCGGGGGATGAAGTCTGCCTTCTCTTCATTCGGGGGAAACATCGTGATGTTAGGCTCCGACGCCGCAATTCCCATGGCAACAGGGGTAGTTGGCGGTTACGCGACGCCGGAGAGGCTGACAGGTGGAGCGATTACGGGCCTGGTCCGCGTGGATGGCCGGCTGGGCGCTCATCGTCCTCACGGCGACCGGATGCTCCGGGCCCGGCGGGCACGACGGTTCCGGGCAGCAGGCGCTGCCGACGTACGGCACCTACGACATCAACGCGCTGCCGTCCGGGGACCTGCGCTCCGGCGGGACCCTGACGCTGCCGATCACACAGATGATCACGCAGTTCAACTTCAACCACGTCGACGGCGCCCTGGACGACGTGTGGACCATCGACACGATGACGGAGCCGCGGCTGTTCACCCGGGACGCCGAGGGTGTCCCGCGGATCGTGCGGGACTACCTGACCTCCGCCACCGTCACCACCGCGGGCTCGCGCCAGGTCGTCACCTACCGGCTCGCCCCGAAGGCCCGCTGGTCCGACGGCAGGGCCCTGAGCTGGCGGGACTTCGCCGCCCAGTGGCACGCGGTCGGCGGCGGCGACGGCCGGTACCTGGTCGCCGACCCGAGCGGCTACGACCGGATCGCCGACGTCCGCCAGGGCAGCGACGCGCACGAGGTCCGGGTCACCTTCAGGAAGCCGTACGCCGACTGGCGCCGGCTCTTCACCCCGCTCTTCCCGGCCGTCGCCTACGACACCCCGCAGCGCTTCGACTCGGACTGGCAGGGCCGGCTCCCGGTCACCGCCGGCCCCTTCCGGCTCGCCTCCGTCGACCGTACGGCGCAGACCCTCACCCTCGTCCCCGACGCCGCCTGGTGGGGCACCCGGCCCCGGCTCGACCGGATCGTCTTCCGCGTCCTCGACCCCGACGCCGCCCTGCAGGCCTTCCTCAACGGCGAGGTCGACGCCGTCAACGCGGCCACCAGCGAGGCCTACGCCCAGCTGGCGAAGGCCAAGGACACCGCCGTCCGGATCGGCTCCGCCTGGGACGAGGTGCACATCACGCTGAACGGCGCCAGTGGACCGCTCGCCGACCGAGCGGTGCGCAACGCCCTCCAGCAGGCCGTGGACCGCCCGGCGCTGGCCGAGGTCGCCGCGGCGGGCCTGCCGGTGAAGGTGCCGCTGCTCGGCAACCACTTCTACATGACCAACCAGCCCGGCTACGCCGACGACTCCGGCCGCTACGGCCGCTTCGACCTCAAGGCCGCCGAGAGCGCCCTGGACCGGGCGGGCTGGCGCAGCCGGGGAGCGGGGAGACCGAGGGTCAGGGACGGCCGCAGCCTCACCCTGCGCCTGGTGCTGAGCGAGGGCACCAACCGGCTCGGCGAGGACCTGGCCCAGCTCGTCCAGCAGATGCTCGCCCGGGCCGGCGTCCGCGTCGAGATCGAGAAGGTCCCCGCCACCGCCTACGGCCCCCAGTACCTGGACAAGGGCAACTTCGACCTCGCGATCTTCCGGTTCACCGGCCTGACGTACCCGAGCTCCGCCTACGCCGTCTACCGGCGCCCGGCCGGCGGTCAGGTCTTCGAGAACTACGGCCGGGTCGGCTCGGCCCAGGTGGACGAACTGCTCGACAAGGCCGCCGGCACCCTCGACACCCGGACCGCGCGACAGCTCTACAACGCGGCGGACGCCCGGATCTGGCGCCTCGGCCACGACATCGAGCTCTACCAGCGCCCCCAGATCCTCGCCGTCCGCAAGGGCCTCGCCAACTACGGCGTCCCCGGCCTCGGCGACCTCGACTTCGCGAAGGTCGGCTGGGAGAAGTGAGGGCGGGACGGGCGCGAGGGAGCCGGGCGGAAGCGCGCGTGCGGCGGCCCCGGGCGGGTGTGTCCGCCCGGGGCCGCCACTGCCGTCCTGGGGGCGCCGTTCAGCCATGCGGTGTGCTCAGGGCTCTCTCGTCGGCCTGCTGGCGGACCATGTCGAAGCCGAGCGCGGCCGAGGCCAGCGTCACGTGGTGGTGCCAGCCGCGGAAGGAGCGGCCCTCGAAGTCGCCGAGGCCGAACTCCTCGTGCATCCGGCCCAGCGCCTCCCCGGCGAACCTGCGCAGCCGGGCCAGCAGGACGGTCTCCGCGAGCCGGCGGACCGGCAGGTTCGTCAGCCAGTAGGCGCGCGGCTGCGGGCGGCCGTAGGGCCAGTCCGCGAGGAGCATCCGCGCCCGGGGTGCGGCACTCGGGCAGCCCTCCGGAGAACGCTCGGCCCGCAGCAGCACGGGAACGGTCAGGAACTCCGAGTGGCACATGCGTTCGGTCACCGGGTCGTGCCAGGTCACCGACGTCCGCTCGGTGTTGCGGACGGCGTGCCCGGCGAGGTCGGCCAGCGTGCCGCCGGCGCCCCGGGCGGCGGCCCGGCCGCGGGGGAGGAGGACCGGCGTGTGCGGCGATGCCTGGACCACATAGCCGAGACCGCGGGCCTCCAGGCCCCGTAGCAGGGGATCCGGGTCCCCGTCGCCGCGCCAGTCGGCCAGCACCGGCAGCGGTTCCAGGGACCACTCGTCGAGCATCTCGTCGAGCGACTCCAGGACGTAGCTCCACCGGGGGCGGCAGCGCTCGTGCTCCGGCAGGTGCGCCTGGCCGCGCAGCCCCTCGTCGCGGTCCCACCGGCTCGGCAGCACCAGCCGCCAGTTCACCGGGACCCCGCCGGCGTGACCCACCAGCGAGGTCGCCAGCGCCAGCTGGCAGTTGACGGTGCGTTCCTGGGAGGCCGCGTACTGCCGGGCCACGCCGACCGACCGGTCGCCGTTCTTGGCGAAGACGACCTCGTCGACCGACCAGGCCTCGGCCCGGAAGGCCCGGGCCATCTGCCCGGCCAGCCGGCCGCGCACCGGCGCGGACGCCCAGGGGCTCTGGTTCACGAACTGCTGGATCTGCTGCACCGCCCGCCGCCCCAGCACCTGTTCGGTGATCCGGGCCGGCGTCTTGCGGCCGGGCACGGCCAGCAGGCCGCGCAGGTACACCTCGCCCCAGCGCCGCTGGTCGGCCCGGGTGAACTGGCCGAACAGCTCGCCGCAGTAGGCCGGCAGGTCACGGGCACCGGGCGGGGCATCCGGGGTACGCACGGACGGTAACGGGAGTGTCATGGTCGCGAGATCACTCATGGTTGCAGTCGTCACCCCCCTCCAGCAGGAAGGCGTCCGTCGCGAGCAGAGCGTCGGCGACCTCGGGCAGGGTGCAGCCCACGATCACGAAGTCGACGTCGAGCCCCGCCTTGGTGCGCTGGAACAGCAGCTCGTTGATGGCGGACCGGCACATCTCGCTGGTCTCGCAGAGGTGGAACTCCACACGCTGGGGGGCGGCCGCCATGACCTCGCCGAGGATCCTGCGGAACTTGCCCAGCTCGGCGGCGTCGATCACGCCGCGGCAGCTGATGTGGGCGGTGCCGCCGTCGAACTCGCCGCGCATCCGCAGCCGCATTTGGGCGGGCTCCAGCTCCACCCGCACCCGCACCGGTTCGGTGCCCTCGGGCAGCCGTACGGTCAGGTCCTTGGCGTCGAAGTTCTGGTACGGCTGTCCGTCCACCCACACCCGGGTCAGTTCCGCCGAGCCGGCCGGCAGCAGGTCCGGCGCCACCCGCAGCAGCCGCTCCGGGAGGTCGTCCGGACGCGGCCGGAAGTGCAGGGTCACCGGGTCGTTGCCGAGCAGCAGGCCGGTGTAGGTGGCCGCCAGGTAGCACAGCTCCAGCGCGTGGTACCCCGCCATCGCGTGGCTGCCCTTGAGCCGCTCGGTGCCCAGCAGGTACGGGATGCCGTTGGCCAGGACGTTGAAGTAGACGCCGCCGTCCTCGTAGTCGAGGAAGTACGCGTTGTAGAACGACGCCGCCTCCCGGGCCAGCCGCAGGTGCTCGGGGTCGTCGGTGGTGCCGGCCAGGATGAGGTAGGCGAGGATCGCCTGCTCCTGCTGCCACCAGGCCTTGCGGTCGTGCCAGACCATGCGGTGGATGCCGCTGTCCGGGTCGGGCTGCCGCTCCACCACGTCGTACCAGCCGCTGCGCAGGCCGTCGCTGCCCACCGCGGGCATCAGCTCGGCGATCCGCTCCGCCGTGGCGAGGTACTCGGGCTTGTCGTGCAGGGCCTTGATGCGGGTCAGGTTCCAGGTGATCTTGAGGTTGTGGCCGACCACCGCGCGGTCCTGCTGCCAGCCCCAGGTGCGGTCCGGGCTCCAGTCGGCGTGGAACCGTTCCTGCACGAAGGGGGAGTCGGGCTCGTCCGGGAACCGCTGGACGATCGTGTCCGCGGTCTCCTCCAGGAGCGCGGCGAAGTCCGGACGGCCGGTCGCCAGATAGGCGTTGATCAGGTACGCCGGGGCGTGGTCGCCGACGGAGTTCCAGTTCTTGCGGGACCGGTTGCGGCCCAGGGAGTCGGCCCCCGGGTCCAGGGCGATCGGGTCCAGGTGCGAGAAGAACCCGCCGTGGACGGGGTCGCGGAAGTACTTCTGGAACAGGGCGACCGTGCGGTCGATGTCGTTCAGGATCTTCGGGTCGCCGGTGATCCGGAAGGTCTGGGTGGGGCCGGCCAGCGCGTAGATCTGCTCGTACATCGGGATCGCGTCGTAGTCGTCGCCGAACTCCGAGGCGAAGACCGGGCGGTGGCCGTTCGGCGTGATGTCGATGCCGTGGTACCAGTAGGTGATCCCGTCCGCCTGGTCGTCCACCCGCATGTGCTCGCGCAGGTACTCGGTACCGGACTGCGCCGCCTCCAGGAAGCGGTCCTCGCCGGTCAGCAGGTAGGCCGTGGCCAGCCCGTACACCAGCCGGGAGATGGTGTCGGTCTCCTGGCGCACGTCCTGGCCGTGGAAGTCCGGTAAGTGGGTGCCGCTGAGGGTGAGGTGGGTGCGGAAGTTGCGCCAGTCGTACTTCCCGTCCGGGAACTGGCCGCGCAGGTAGAAGTCGGCGATGGCGGCGGCCTGCCGCACCCACCAGTTGGGGTGCTCGAAGACGTACTGGCCGCGGCTCTCCTCCGGGAAGGTGATCTCCTTGGCGTCGAAGCGGGCGCCGCCCTCCCACTCGTAGAGGATCCCGTACGCGAACAGGAACCGGCCCTCGGCCAGCATGTCGACGGTGCGGGCCGTGGTGTCGTGGTAGGGGTCGCCGAGGTTGCGGACGATGCGGGAGACGGCGTTGTGGGTCAGGTGGACCGTGAACTCACGCCCGTCCGGGCTGCGCAGGCCGAACATCCGCCTTGTGGGGCTGTAGTGGGTGACGTAGCCCGCCAGGGTGTCGGAGGTGATACGTCGTTGGGAGAGTGCGCTCATCGTCGCGTGCCCTTCTCGTCAGGCAGGGCCGCCAGCAGCGCTACGCTGCGGCCCTGGGCGTGATAGGTGGGACCGTCGACCGGCTCCTCCGCTCCGGGCGGGAGGATCTCGTGCGGGGCCGGCCGGGCCGTGTCCAGGACGCGGTGCCAGCGGTGGCCGGGGATGACGGGCAGCTCGAAGTCGAGGCCCAGGTGGTACATGTTGAGGACCAGGTGCAGGTCCGGATCACCGTCGAAACCGCCGTACGTACAGGCCAGCACATGGGCGTCGGGGTTCTCCCAGCCCGGCTGGTGCAGCCGTGTGCCGTGCCAGGTGATGTCCGGCAGGAGACGGGGGTTGAGCCGCTCGGAGAAGAACTGCGGCTCACGGAAGGTGCGGTAGCGCTTGCGCAGCCCGATGACACCGCGGGTGAACCCGAACGTCTCC
The DNA here is from genome assembly GCF_040686075.1 of Streptomyces sp. NPDC086519. Lineage (NCBI taxonomy): Bacteria > Bacillati > Actinomycetota > Actinomycetes > Kitasatosporales > Streptomycetaceae > Streptomyces > Streptomyces sp. NPDC086519. Next base: position 85,494 of record NZ_JBFBJL010000012.1, on the reverse strand, counting down.
TGCTCCGCGGCGGCCTGGTCCCAGTCGAGCCAGGAGAGCGGGCCGTCCTGGCAGTAGCCGTTGTTGTTGCCGTTCTGGCTGTTGCGGAACTCGTCGCCGGCCAGCAGCATCGGGACGCCGCGGCTGAGCATGAGGATCGACAGCAGGTTCTTGATCTGCCGCACCCGCAGCCCCTCGACCTCCGGGTCGTCCGTGGGGCCCTCGGTGCCGCAGTTCCAGCTGAAGTTCTCGTTCGTCCCGTCGGCGTCCGCCTCGCCGTTGGCGTGGTTGTGCTTGGTGTTGTAGCTGACCAGGTCGTTGAGGGTGAAGCCGTCGTGACAGGTCACGAAGTTGATGCTGTTGGTGGGCAGTTCCTCCTGCGGGGCGAACAGGTCGGCCGAGCCGCCGAGCCGGGAGGCGACCTCGCCGGCGATGCCCGCGTCACCGCGCACGAACCGCCGTACGTCGTCCCGGAAGGGGCCGTTCCACTGCGCCCAGCGCTTTCCGGGGAACCGGCCCACCTGGTAGAGCCCGCCGCCGTCCCAGGGCTCCGCGATGATCTTCGTCTCGGCCAGGACCTGGGACAGCTCTATCGCCCACAGCGCGGGCGGCACCGCCATCTCGTAGCCCATCGGGCCGCGCGAGAGCTCCGAGGCGAGGTCGAAACGGAAGCCGTCGACGTGATGCTCGGACACCCAGTACTCAAGGGACTCCAGGATGAACTTGGTGACGATGGGGTGGTTGGCGTTGACCGCGTTGCCGCACCCGGTGAAGTCCATGTAGTGGGAGCGGTCCTGCGGCCACAGGTGGTAGTAGGCCTCGTTCGCCGCGCCCCGGAAACTGATCGTCGGCCCGAACTCGTTGCCCTCGCTGGTGTGGTTGAAGACCACGTCGAGGATGACCTCGATGCCTGCCTTGTGGAACGCCTTCACCATGTCGCGGAACTCGGTGATGTGGGTGGCGAGATGAGGGCTCGCGCAGTAGCCGGTGTGCGGGGCGAAGAACCCGTACGGGTCGTAGCCCCAGTAGTTGCGCAGCGGTGTCCCGTCGGGGCCGGTCCGCAGCACCTGGGTCTCGTCGAAGTCGAAGACCGGCAGCAACTCCACGGCGGTGACGCCGAGTTCCTGAAGGTGCGGGATCTTGTCGATGACGGCCGAGAAGGTGCCCGGGCGGGCGGCCCCGGAGGTCGGTGAGGCGGTGAAGCCGCGGACGTGCACCTCGTAGATGACGGTGTCGGCCATGGGGGTGCGCAGCGGGGTGTCGCCCTCCCAGTCGTAGTCGTCCAGGTCGACCACCAGGCTGCGCATGGAGTACTCGACGTTGTCCCCGGGACCGATCGCGCGGGTCCGCTCCCAGCGGCTGTTGACGTTGGCTCGGGCGTAGGGGTCGAGCAGCACCTTGCGGTGGTCGAAGCGGCTGCCCCCGGCGACGGGGTCGCGCGGTCCGTCCATGCGGTAGGCGTAGACCTGGCCGGCGCCGAGCCCCCGCACATGGCAGTGCCAGAAGTGGAAGCTGCGGTGCTGCTCGGGGCGCAGCTGGATGGTCCGGTAGGGCTGGGGGCTGTCGCAATGCTCGAACAGCAGCAGGTCGACGCGGGTGGCGTGTTCGGAGAAGACCGAGAAGTTGACCCCGTCGGCGTCCACGGTGCTGCCCAGCGGCTGCGGGCGGCCCGGGGTGACCCCGGGCTGGGGGACGTCGAGGGTGTCGGGGGCCTGGTCGGCGGGCAGGGTCATGAACTCGTTCGTGGCATCCGTGGTCGTGGTCGTGGTGGTGGGGCCGGTCGGGTGGTCCTGGGCCTCGGCCGGGGCGCTCATGCGAACACCGCCCGCGTTCCGGCCGGGACGTCGGCGCGCAGCCCGGCGAAGAGCTCGTCCCAGGGCACGGGACCGGAGGCCGGGCCGGGCTCGCTGCGCATCTCGAACGTCACGCCCCGTGCGGCGGGCGAGTCGAGCGCCCGGACGCAGGCCTCGGCGACGTACGCGCGGGTCACGAATCCGTCGCCGGCGTCGCCCTGCTCCAGGTGCAGCACGCCGTGGCCGGGCTCGTCGGTCAGCCAGCCCGGCCGGATCACCGTGTAGGGCAGGCCCGAGGAGCGGACCGCGTCCTCGCCGGCCAGCCGCCAGTCCAGCATCCTGCCGTAGGCGTTCATGGGGTGGTCGCGGCGGGTGACATGGCGCTGGCTGACGAGCACGAAGTGCCGGTCGGCACCGGCGGTGCCCAGGGCGTCGAGGACGTGGCGGACGCCGCCGTGCAGGGTCGACTCCGGACTGTCCGGGCCGGCGGCGTCGGTGCCCGGTTCCACGGCGTAGACGACGGCGGCGCACCCGTGCAGGGGGGTGCGGAGCGTGCCGGGGTCGCGTACGTCGGCCGTGAAGTACTGCGCCTGCGCGGGCATGTGCCGCCGGGCGCGCTGGGTGCTGCGGCCGATGACCCGGACGGTCTCGCCCCGGGCCAGCAACTGCCGGGTGACGAGCCGGCCGACTCGGCCGGTCCCTCCTATGACTGCGATCGGGCTGTCCATCGAGAAAACTCCCCAGGGCGGTAGCCGAGCCGGACGAATGGCGTGCGGGAAGGAGCGGGTGGAGGCGCGAGGACGCGGAAGGATCCGGTCAGATCCAGCGCAGGATGTCGTCGGAGCTGGTCAGGTGGGTGCCGGAGGGCAGGCCGGTGACGGCGGGGACCCGCAGCCGCGGATAGACGCTCACCCCCGACAGCCGGGTGCCGGGGCGCAGGTCGGCGGCCTCGCCGATCGCCGAGTGGACGAGCCGGACGGGGTTGTCGCGTGCGGAGCGCACCTGCGCCATGGGCCCCACGTACGAGTCGGTGATGCGGGCGTACGGCCCGACGACGGCGCCGTCGCCGATCGCCGTCCGGCTCAGCCGGGCCCCTTCGTCGATGTCGACGTCGTCGCCGACGTCCGTGTAGCGCAGTTTCACGCCGGGGCCGATCTCGGCGTTGCGCCCGATGCGTACGGCGGGGCCGACCACCACGCTGCCCTCGGAGATCTTCTGGGCGAGGGTGGTGCCCTGCACGCTGTCCTTGGTGCGCAGGCTCGACTCGTGGATCCAGTACCGCGGGTCGGTGCTCACCGGTGCGCCCATGGCCCGGCTCATCCAGGGGTAGCGGCCGCGCAGCACGTCCCCGAGGGTGGCCAGGTAGTCCGGGATGCTGCCCAGGTCGCCGAGCCGGTCGATGGGCGCGGCCGCGACCGGCAGGCCCCGCCGGACCAGCCAGGGCAGCAGGTCGCCGCCCCAGTCGAGGTGCTGCTGGGCGAGCCGGATCATCTCGGGGGTACGGGCCGCCAGTCGCAGCCGCTCGCAGTCGACCAGGTACATGCCGGCGTTGGTCGGCAGGGTGAAGCCGGTGCCCGGCAAGGATGTCTCGGGAAAGAGGCGGTGGACGCGGTCGAGGCCGGGTTTCTCCAGGAAGCCCGAGACGGTGCCGTCCGCGGACGTCTGCATCACGCCGTACTTGCCGGCGATCTCCTCGGCCGTACGGGCGACGGAGGCGACGGTCACGACGGCGTCGGCGGCGTCGTGCGCGTCGGTCAGCAGGGGGAGCGAGAACTCGAAGACGGAGTCGACCGGCATGACCAGGGCGCGGCCGGTCAGGTCCCACCGTTCGAGGTTGTGCAGGGTGGCCGCGCCCGAGCCGACGTTGTAGCGGTCGAGGCGGGCCCGGGAGTAGTGGATCTCGACGCCGAACCGCTCGCCGCGGCCCAGGACGAGCTTGATCTGGCTGTGGTTCTCGGCGCCCTGGGCGATCACGTGGAAGCGGCGGATGCCCTGGTCCCGGCAGTTCTCGACGAGCCATTCGATGACGGGGCGGCCGGCGAACGGGATGAGCGCCTTGCTGCGGATGTAGTCAGAGGAGGCGAGGGTGAGCGGTTTGGCACGTTCGCCCCGGCCTCCGGCCAGGATGATCCCTGATGTCTCGTCCCCCATGAGTGCGCTGCCTCCTCGGCTGACGAATCAATGCCTTTCAGTCAACTGAGCCTGTCATTGAGAGTCAAGTAAAATGTAAAAAAAATGCGCAGACGGGAGCCGTGGTGCGGCCCTCCGGCCTTTTGAATCATGGCTCTGAGCAGGATCTATACGGGACCGGCTACGGATTTACCCGGCCAGTCAACACGTTAAATCCATCCGTCAACCGTGCTGCCGTGTCACCGGCGCGGGCCGGTCACTTCAGCTCGTCGGGGCAGGGCGTGCCCCGCGGCAGCTGGTACGGCGCCGCCAGCCGGTACGTCCCCGCCCTGGGGGCCAGCAGCATCGTCCACTTGTCGCCCTTGGCGTCCTCCGCCGTCTCCATCAGGCAGCCGTTCACGTTGGTGTACGTCTTCGGCTCGCCGTCGGCCCGGTGCTTGGAGGCCTCGGTCTCCTGGGGCGCCTTCAGGCTCTTGCCGTCCGCGTCGACGATGCTCAGCCAGGGCGAGTACGGGATCCGGATCAGGATCCGGCCGGCCTTGCGGACCTCAAGGGTCAGCTCGCCCTGCTCGGCGCTGTCCACCACCGCGTCGGGCTCGGCCAGCGGCACCGGATCGGTCACCCGGAACAGCTGCCAGTTGGCGTCGCCCCAGATCTGCTTCAGATACGGCATCCCGCGCTGCACCAGCGCCCGCTCGCGCTCCCCGCCGTCGCCGTCCGGCTCGTCCTTGGGCAGGACGACGAAGTGCACGGCCCAGCGCTGTAGCCACTCGTGGTAGTTCGCGGAGTTCAGGGTGTCGTCGTAGAAGAGCGGGTTGCGCTCCATGTCGGCCTGCCGGTTCCAGCCGCGGGCCAGGTTGACGTACGGCGCCAGCGCGGAGGCCTCGCGGTGCGAGCGGGCCGGGACCACCTCGACGCGGCCCTTCTCGGCGCCGACCTGCTGGAGCTGGTGGACGAGCGGGGCGAGCTCGCGGGCCCAGGACGCGGCCGGGGTCGTGTGGATGATGTCGTCGACCGACTTGAAGCCGATCCAGCCGACGAAGCCGAGGAAGGCGAGAACCGTGACGTAGTACTTGCGCGAACGCGGAACCGTGTACGGGAGGGCCGCGACCAGGGTCGCGCCCGCGAACAGCATCGGCAGCCGCGAGATGTTCGAGCCGATCTGCGAACTGACCAGCCACACCAGCACCACGCCGAGGCTGTACACGGCCGCCGTCAGCCGGACCGTCTTCCACTCCTTCGGCACCAGGAAGAGGCAGAGCAGGCCGTACGACAGGGGCAGGATCACCGAGCCGAAGCCCATCGGCTGGGTGCCGGAGAACGGGAAGAGCCAGGCGGAGACCGCCACCACGGCCGCGGGCGCCAGGCCGAGCGCCCAGGCGCCCGGCCGCCGCTTCTGCAGGAACAGCGCGACCGCGACCAGGCCGACGAAGAGCCCGGCCACCGGGGACGACATGGTGGCCAGCGCCGCGAGCGGGGCGGCGACCAGCGCCTTCGCCCACCGTTTGTGGCGCCAGCGGTACGGCCAGCAGAACACCGCCCCGACCGAGGCCAGCGCGAACATCGTGCCGAGCCCGAAGGTGACCCGCCCGGAGATGGCGTTGCACAACAGCGCGAACACCCCGGCGAGCGCGGCCCACAGGGGGTTCTTCACCACCCGGCTGCGGATGAGGAGCAGGGTCAGCAGGCCGGCCGAGACGGTGCCGGCGAGCATCAGCGTGGTACGGACGCCGATCAGCGACATCAGATACGGCGACACCACGCTGTACGACACCGGGTGCATACCGCCGTACCAGGCGAGGTTGTACGCCGAGTCCGGGTGCCGGCCGACGAACTCCGCCCACGCGTCCTGCGCCGCCAGATCGCCGCCGCTGTTCGCGAACGTGAAGAACCAGATGACGTGCAGGATGCCGGCGAGGGCGGTGACCGACAGCACCGGGTGGCGCAGCAGCCGCCGGCGCAGCGGCTCGGCGGCCCGCAGCAGCCTGCTGCCGTCCTCACGCTCCGTATGGTCCGCGTCCGCCGGCGGCATGGCTATTCGCGGGCCGGCTACCGGCCCCGGATCGGCGTCGTCGGCGCGTGTCGGCTCCGCTGTGGCCACCTGAAGGCACTCCCCGTGTCCCGTCTTCTGGTCTCGGCCGTGTTCCACGGTGTTGGCGGCCGCTTTCCGTCCAGTTCGCGGCCGTGTCCCGGCGACCGGCGACCTGCCCCGATTCGTGACGCTAGCACGCACCCCGCCGCGGGGCCCCTGGGTGGGGCGCCATCAGCGGGGTGCGGTGACGGAATGCCGGTTATGGGTCAGCCGAGGCGGGTCAGCTTGCTCGTGAACCCGGGCTCGGTCAGGTCCCTCTGCAAGGCGACCGGGACCCGGACGGCGGAGCCGGAACCGTCACCCACAGTGAGAGTGCCGACCTTGGTGCTCGCCTTCGCGGTGTGCGGCACGTCGTCCGCCTGGAACGACAGCCTCACCTTCAGCCCGGCCCAGCCGGCGGCGGTGACGTCCTCGGTCGCCACCACCGGGGTACGGCCCCCGAGCCCGTCGTCCACGTACCCGACGACGTCGCCCTTCTTGTAGATCGTCGCCGGGACCAGCGCGCCCTGGGCGGCCCGGATCAGCTTGTCGCCGCCGTTGAGGGCGGCGGTGAGGATGCTGTTGTCCGAGGCGGCGCTGGCCGGCTGCCGCAGCACCGCGCCGATGATCGTGCGGGTCTGGCCGCCGACCGTCTTCTTCGCGGCGAAGACCAGGTTGCCGAGGGCGGAGGTGGTGGTGCCGGTCTTGATGCCGACGACGTCGTTGTGACCGACCAGCTGGTTCCAGTTGCCGTGGTTGACGCCCTTGTAGTCGTCGTACGACATCATCGCGGCGACCTCGCGGAAGGCCGGCTCGCTCGCCATGGCGGCCTTCGCCAGCTTCACCTGGTCCACGGCGGTGGACACCGTGGAGTTCGTGAGCCCGGACGGGTCCGTGTACGTCGTGCCGGTCATGCCGAGCTTCTTCGCGGTGGCGTTCATCTTCGCCACGAACGACTTCTCGGAGCCGGCGTCCCACCGGGCCAGCAGGCGGGCCACGTTGTTGGCCGAGGCGATCAGGATGGACTCCAGGGCCTCGCGCTGGGTGATCGAGTCGCCGGCCGTCACGTCGACGGTCGACTCCTGGCCGGCGTTCGCCTGGTCCTGGGCCGCCTGGTCGATCTTGATCTTCGGACCGGTGGCGCCGCTCTTCAGGGGGTGGTCGCGCAGGATGATGTACGCGGTCATCACCTTGGCGACGCTCGCGATCGGCACCGGCTTCTGGTCGCCGGAGGAGCCGAACGTGCCGATGCCCTGCACGTCGAGGGCGGCCTGGCCGTCGGCCGGCCAGGGGATGTCCACCTTGCCGCCGTCGAAGGTGTACGTGTCCTTCGCGGTGAGGTCGAGGGTGGGCTGGGGGAGCGGGCGCAGAGTCTGTACGACCGCAAAGACGATCAGCAGGACGATGACGAGCGGCGTCCAGATCTTGACCCGGCGGAAGAGGGTCCTGACCGGGGTCTCCGGCGGCGGGGGCGTGTTGGTCAGCTCGGCGAGCAGGTCCAGCGGGGGCTTCGGGGGAAGCGGCTGCTGGGTGGTGCGCTCGGGGCCGACCTGCGGGAGGACGGTGGTGCGGGTGGTGGAGGCGGTCTCGGGCTTCGGTCCCTGCTTTATGTCCGACTTGAGCGCGACGAACCTGCTGGTGCGCTCGGCGTCGGCCACCGGGGTCTTCGGTCCCAGCTTGAGCGTGGTGGTGGGCTGGTCGACCTGCGGGGCGCGGGGGGCCTTGAGCGTGGTGGTGGGCTGGTCGACGGCCGCCTCGGCTTCGCCTTCGCCGCCGTCCGATTTCCCACCCGCACCACCCGTGCGGCCATCGTTGTCAGGCGCGGGTGGCCCCTTCGGCTCCTCCTCGCCGTCGGCGTCCGCGCCACCGTCGTCGCCGGATCCGGAACCCCCGCCGTCCGACCCGGACTTGGCGCCCCGGTCCGCGACCGCCCACTTCGGCTTACCGCCGGGCTTGGCGTCCTGGGGTGCACGTGCCGGGTTCGACTTGGCGTCCTGGGGGGTATCCGCCGTCTTCGGCTTGGCGTCCTCGGGCTCACCCGGCGTCCCCGGCTTGGCGTCCTCGGGTTCGTCGGCGGTCGCCGACTCGCCCTCGGACGCGGCGCCTTGAGCCTCGGCGGCCTTCGACTCGCTGCCGGGCTTGGCGTCTTCGGGTTCGGTTGACGCCTTGGGCTTGGCGTCATCGGGTGCGGCGTCCTGGGGTTCGTCGGTGGTGGCCGGCTCGTCCGCTGGCTTGGCGTCTTCGGGTTCGGCCGTCGCCTTCGACGCGCTGCCGGGCCTGGCGTCCTCGGGTGCGGCGTCCTGGGGTTCGTCGGTGGTGGCCGGCTTGTCCTCGGGCTTGGCGTCCTCGGGTTCGGCCGTCGCCTTCGGCTTGGCGTCCTCGGGTTCGTCGGTGGTCGCCGACTCGCCCTCGGGCGCGGTGCCTTCGGGCTCGGCAGGGGCCTTCGGGGCCACCAGGGTGTCCTCGGTCCCGGTCGTTGCCTCAGGTGCCGTAACGGGCTTGGGGGGCTTCTCCGGGGTCTCCGGGGTCTCCTGGCGGTCCTCGGCGTCCGCGGGCGTCTCAGGGCCCTCCTCGGCCTCCGTGGCCGCCTCCGTGGCCGCCCGGGTGGCCTCCTCGGCGTCGTCGCCCGTGCGTACCCACGTCGCCGCCGCGTCGCGGAGCTCCGTGTCGCCGTTGTCGGGTTCGTCGGGCCCGTCGGGTTCGTCGGTCTCGTCGGCCGCCTTCAGGTCCCGTACCGAGAAGATCCGGGTCGCGGTGTCCACGCCGCCGGCGGTCTCCTTGTCGGCGGCCACCGCCAGTCGCGGGTCGCGTGTTTCGGGAACCGCTCCCGCATTCCCCGACGTCGGTTCTGCCGACGACTCGCGCTGCTTCGACCTGTCGGGGGACTCGCCCGCCACCGATGCCTCCTCCACGCTTCGCACGTTGCCGTGCGCTGTCCGAACCATGTACCAGTGTCCTGTGTGCGGGCTTAGCCCCTGCGGTAGACGAGAACGACATACCTACCGGTTCCCTTACGAACCGGTCACGCACCCTCGACAGACCAATGTGAGAGGGGTCACCCTGTCATTCATCCACGCGGGGAGGCATGGATGGGCAGGAGCCGCAGAACACTTCCGGAGGAGCTTCTGCTGCTGGCACTGGACCCGGCCACGGGTACCACTGCACAGCCGCAGTCGCTCGACCTCGGTCTGGCCGGAGCACAGCTAGTAGAGCTGGCGCTGGCCGGACGGATAGCCCCAGACGGGGATCGTATCGCCGTGGTGCAGCCACGGCCGACTGGAGATCCGACTTTGGACTGTGCGTTGGAGTTGCTGCGAAGGCGCGGCGCTCCCGTACGGGCTGTTCACTGGATCGGCGGGCCACGACTCGGCCTTCGCCAGATCTATCTCGCGCATCTGGAACGGTGCGGCATGGTCGCCGCCGTCGCCGGTCAGATGTGCGGGGTGCTGCCGACCACGCGCTACCAGGCGACGGACAACGCCGTCACCCGGGAGATCCGTGGCCGGCTGGATTCGGCGATCCGCACCGGCGTACCGCCGGACCCGCGGACCGCAGCGCTCGCCGCCCTGGCCCACGCGGTCGGTCTCGGCAAGCATCTGTACCCGGGGAACGAGGGCCGCTCCTCGCGTTCCCGGCTGCGGGACCTGATCCGGCACGACCCGATGGGCGGGCTCGTGGCCCACGCCGTCATGGACGTGCAGAACGGCGCGGCCGCTCAGCCACGCCGTAACCCGGCCGCCCCGGCCGGCCGGCAGGCCGGACCAGGCGCCAGGGCCGCCGCACCGGAACCCGCTCGCGGTGTTCCGATGCAACCGCGCCGAGGCGCGGGCGCGATGGCGCGTGCCGTGGTGCACTGAGCCGTAGTTCCACGGCGGCGACAGCCGGCGACAGCCGGCAATGCAGGACCTCTGAAGACCCGGTTCGGGAGCCGCTGGTCCGAGCGGGGCGGTGAGGCGCACGGTACGCGCCTCGCCGCCCCGCTCGGCTGCGTTCGTCCCCCTGCGCCCCGCCGCATCCGGAGCGCGCCCGAACTGACGCGTACGCGCTGCATATCCACTGTTCTCCAGCGGTAGAAAGCCCCTTGGTGGCAGTCTGCTCAACAGCAGATACGCAAAGTGGTAGTTATACGCAGGCAGCCGGAGGTGCACGTCCCGTGGCGTCCAATGTCAATCCCACCGTCAGGCGACGCCGGCTGGGCCAGGAGCTGCGCAGGCTCCGCGAGCTCAAGGGCATGACGGCGGAGGAAGTGGCGGAGCGGTTGCTCGTTTCGCAGTCGAAGATCAGTCGGCTGGAGAACGGGCGCCGGAGCATCAGTCAGCGCGACGTCCGCGACCTGTGCGGGGTGTACGAGGTCGAGGACCAGCGGGTCGTCGAGTCCCTGATGGAGATGGCCAGGGATTCGCGCCAGCAAGGCTGGTGGCATGCGTTCGGCGACATTCCGTACAGCGTCTACATCGGTCTGGAGACGGACGCCGAGTCGCTGCGGGTGTACGAGCCCCAGCTGGTCACCGGACTGCTGCAGACCCGGGCGTACGCCGAGGCCCTGGTGCAGGGCGCGTTGCCGGAGACCTCCGCCGCCGACATCGAGAAGCGGGTCCAGGTCCGGATGCGGCGACAGGAACGTATCACCGCCGAACACAACCCCCTTCGGCTGTGGGTGGTGCTCGACGAGGCCGCGCTGCGCCGGCTCGTCGGCAGCAGGCTCGTCATGCGCGAGCAGCTGGAGTACCTCATCGAGATGTCCCAGCAGCCGCACATCACCGTCCAGGTGCTGCCCTTCGAGTGCGGCGCCCATCCCGGCCTCAACGGCCAGTACGCGATCCTGGAGTTCGCCGACGCGGCCGACTCCAGCGTCGTCTACCTGGAGGGCGTGACCAGCGACCTCTACCTGGAGAAGGCCCACGACGTGCAGAAGTACGCCGTGATGTACGAGCACCTGCGCGCCCAGTCGCTGAACGTCGAGCAGTCCCGGCAGTTCATCGCCGACGCGGCGAAGGAGTACGCCCGCTGAGGCCACCGGATGCCCTCCCGGGCGGAGAGCGCGAGATCGTACACCGGCGTAGCGCTCCCATGGAAGCCTCCTTTGGAATATGCCATCCGGACGAGTGAACGGGTACTCCGGGCGGGGAAGTTGGCTAGTAGCGTCGATCACGCCAACCGGTCAGAAAGGTTGGCGTGATTCGCACTACAGCAAGCACCACAGCAACTCGCTACAGGAGTGGACATGGCACTGCTTCAGGGCGCCACGGAGACGTGGACGAAGTCCTCCTATTCCGCAGGGAACGGGGCGTGCGTCGAGGTCAAGTCGCCGACGACCGCGGGACTCGCCGTACGCGACTCCAAGGTCGAGGAGGGCCCGGTCCTCGCGTTCCCGGCCGGGGCCTGGAACACCTTCGTGAACTCGGTCAAGGCGTAGGGGGGCATTCGCTGACCCACCGCTTCACGCTCCCGACGACAACATCTGCACAAGCGTCACCCAGAGCCCTCTCGACCAGCTCGCCGTCCTTGCCGAGGGGGCTCGGCTTGTGCCCTCTCCATCGGCCCATCTTCACCGGCCCATCCCCACCAGCTCATCTCCACGGGCCGACGCTCACCCCACTCCCGACGCGCCTCACCGCACGGGGAACGCGACGTCGCACACCGGATCCTCCGGTCCGGCCGCGTCCCAGTCAGCGAAGTAGACCTCCCTGCACGGGCCGTCGTACGCCAGGCCCGGGCGCCCGGCGATCCACCGCTCCACCGCCTCGAAGGCCGCCAGGATCTGCGGATGCGCCACCTGCGCCTTGCTGATCCGCGTGTACGCCAGCGTGCGCGCCGGCTCGACGCGCACCGCCGTCTCCCAGGCCCGTCCGTGCCGCTCGGCCCAGGCCCGGGCCGCCGCCTCGTCCGCCACCGGCACACAGGCCTCGGCCGGCCCGTCGCTCTCCACGGACACCTCGGCGTGGTACACGACGAACGGCGCCCCGGCCACACCCCCGCACTCCCGGGCCGCCGCCTCCAGACGGCCCAGCGAGGCGCCGATCCAGGCCGGCAGCTCGTCCGCCAGCGTGTGCCGCGTCTCGGTGATCACCACCTGCGCCGGCACCTCGACCGTCTCCACCGTGAACGTCTCGTACATCTGCGAACTCCCTCCGGACAGCCGTCCACGGAGGTATGCGGCGAGCGTCCGCTGCCCGGCGACCCGCGCCTCGACGTCCGCCCAGTAACCGGCCAGCAGCCCGGCGGCGGTGTCACCGTCCGCCGCCTCCGCCGCCTCGACCACCTCGGCGATCCGGGCCAGCGGCATGTCCAGCTGGCGCAGCAGCGCCACCAGCCGGGCGCGCTCCGCCTGACCGGCGCGGTAGTAGCGGTAGCCGGTCACCTCGTCGACGTGCGCCGGGGCCAGCAGCCCGAGCCGGTCGTAGCGGCGCAAGGCCTTCGCTGAGAGCCGGGACCGCGCGGCGAACGCGCCGATCGTGAGCAGCTCCTCGTCCACGGCGTCCTCCACGGCCACATCCTCCGTCACCGGGCGGATCCGTTCCGCCCGGTGACCAGGAGGCTCGTCCCTGCCCCAGGGGCAAGGTCAACCCGGCTCAGGCGAGGGCGGCCTCCACCGCCGCCACGACCTCCGCCGACTCCGGCTCGGTCTGCGGCGCGAACCGGGCGACGACCTGCCCGTCGCGGCCGATCAGGAACTTCTCGAAGTTCCAGCGGATGTCCCCGGTGTGCCCCTCGCCGTCGGCGAACCCGACCAGACGGTCGTAGAGCGGATGCCGCCCCTCCCCGTTCACCTCGACCTTCTCGGTCATCGGGAAGGTCACGCCGTACGTCGCCGAGCAGAACTCGGCGATCTCCTCGGCGCTGCCGGGCTCCTGGCCCATGAACTGGTTGCACGGCACTCCGAGCACGGTGAAGCCCTGCGCCGCGTACCGCTCCTGGAGCTTCTCCAGGCCGGTGTACTGCGGCGTCAGACCGCACTTGGAGGCCACGTTGACAATGAGCACGGCCTTGCCGTCGTAGCCCGGCAGGTCGGCCGAGCCGCCCTGCAGCGCACCGATCTCCACGTCGAGCACGGACCCGTTGTTCTCGGTAGTCGTCATGAACGGATGCTAACTCCGACAAGTGGCGGAGCGGCTTCCGGCCTCGACGACCACGTCACCGGCCACCGTCCGCGAGTACAGCACCGACCGCCGGGCCCGCGCGTCCCCCAGCAGCGCCCCTGAGCGGCCGGCAGCGCCCGTTCGGAGGGGTCGGGAGAGTGCCGCCAGCGCTACGCCCCCGGCTGGACATCCCGCTGCTGCCGACCGCGCCCTATCTGGTGTTCGCCCGGTGTCCGCCGGTCGTGCTCGCCGCGGACCGCCGGTCCGCCGGTCCGCGGGTCCGCCGGTCACCGTCACCGTCGCCGCCGTCGGCTTCGCCGCGAGTCTCGTTCTCCAGGAACGCCTGATGTCCCTCACTCCCGGCGACCTCACGGGCCAGGCCCTGGGACTGCACGCCACCGGCGTGGTCGCCGCGCAGGGGGTGGGCGCCACGCTGGCGGGTTCGGTGGCCCAACTCACCTCGCCCGCCGACGCGATGACGCTCATGGCGCTCGCGTCACTCGCCGTGACGCTGGCGCTGGCTACTGCTGCTCGACGGGAGCGGACGGCTCCGCTGCCGGTTCCTTCGGCGCCGTGAGCTCCGCCGTCGGCCCGAACTTGTCGGCGACGGCGGCGATCTGCTCGATCCCGGCCCTGAGCGCGGCCGACCCGTCCGGCCCGTCCAGCTCCCGCTCGTTCTTCTCGACCTCCTGGTCGAGCCGCTTGGTCGCCCGCTCGAAGTAGCGCAGCAGCTCCACCGGGAAGGGCATGACGAGCGTGGAGTTCTTCTCGGCGGCGACCTCCACGACCGTCTGCAGGAGGCGCAGCTGCATCGCCTCCGGGGTCTCCGCCATGATCCGGGAGGCGTTGGCGAGCTGCTGCGCGGCCTGGAACTCACCGTCAGCCGTGATGACCCGGGCCCGCCGCTCCCGCTCGGCCTCCGCCTGCCGGGACATGGACCGCTTCAGCGACTCCGGGAGCTGTACGTCCTTGATCTCTACGCGGTCGATGTGGATGCCCCACTCCGCGGCCGGGCTGTCGATCATCAGGGCGAGCCCCTCGTGCAGCCGCTCCCGGTCGGTCAGCAGGTCGTCCAGGTCGCTTTTGCCGATGATGGAACGGAGCGAGGACTGGGCGACCTGGCCGACGGCGAAGACGTAGTCCTGCACCTCGATGGCCGCGCGGATCGGGTCGGTGACCCGGAAGTAGACGACGGCGTCGACCTTCACCGACACGTTGTCCTTGGTGATGCCCTCCTGCGTGGGCACCGGCATGGTGACCACCTGGACGTTCACCTTGCGCATCCGGTCGGCGAACGGGATGAGGAAGGTGATCCCCGGCCGCCGGAAGTCCGGCAGCGCCTTGCCCCAGCGGAACACGACCCCACGTTCGACCTGGTTGACCACCCGCATCCCGCTGCGCAGCACGAGCAGGGCCAGCACGACCACCAGTACGACCCCTACAACGGCGCCGTCCATGGGCACACACTCCATTCTCGACGTGATCCGGACAAGAAACCGGACAAGGATGAGGACACTTTCCGGCCCTCCGGGGATGCGGACTCGGCGTCAGGAGTGCGTAAAGAAAACCACTGCCCGGGGAGCCAGGGCAGGGCCGCCGGGTGGCGCCGGACGCAGGGGGCCGTGGCGCACCCGGACGAGGCGCCTGACGGCGCGACCGCGGTGCCGGCCCCGGCGCGGGCCGCGCCGACCCGCCCGTATGGGCTATGATCATTCCAGAGCTGGCCGGCCCAATCCGGGCCGCCTGGTGCTGCGTTGGTGGTCCAAGGAAAGACGCCCCGCTTCCTGCGGGGAAATGCAGGTGCAAGGCCTGCCCGGCGCTCCATCCCGAGGCCCGTCCACACCGGACGGGCCTCGCGCGTTTCCCGTCACGCGTCCGGCCCCCACCGCTCCGGCCCTCCACCCCGCCAGTCGATCCACGGCGCCGCCGCGACATCCGCCGGGTCGATCTCCAACCCGGCCCGGCGAAGGAACTCGGCGACGTCGGTCACGTTGTGCGCGAGCCCGAGGATCTCCCCGTCCACACGCACGCGCCGGCCGCCCGTCGGCGACGGCGGATGCACGATCACCCGTATCGGTCCGGACATGCCTTCAGAATCATCCTGGACGTACAGTCCCGCACTCCAGCCCGCCATCCGAGCCCCCTCAGTTCCCTGCCCTGTCCGACCGCCCCAGGCCCCGCAGCTCCCACCACGCGACCGGGGCCGGGCGCCGTTCCTGCCAGTAGGCATGGAAGAACACCTCAGCCGACAGCCGGTACAGCCGCCGGCGCAACTCGGTACGCCCGGGCCGCTCGGCGAGCTCCCGGTAGGTGGCGCTCCACTCCTGCTGCGCCCGAGCCAGTTCCGCGGGAAACGATCGCATGACTGAATTCAAGCATGTGTTCGATTTTCGAGTCCATCCAAGCCGGGACGGTGGCACCGGGGGCTATGTCTCGGCGGCGGCCGGAGCGGTGATGAGCGGTGAGTGGTGAGGGGGCAGAGGTGGAGGCAGAGGTGGAGGCAGAGGTGGAGGCGGTGGCAGGAGGCAGGAGGCAGGAGGCAGGAGGCAGGAGGCAGGGGCGGGTGAGGGCTCGGGCGATGAGCCGAGGGCGCGGGCGGGAACAGACCCGTCGTGATCCTGTGGCCCCGCCCCACCTCCGACTCCGACTCCGACCCCGCGCATCCTGACCGCACCCCCGCCCCCCGCCACAACGCAACCGGCGCGCCCGCCCCGCGAGGGCGAACGCGCCGGTCAGAGGCGGTGGTGTTCAGGGGTGCCGGACTAGTCGACGTCCACCGGGCCGTCGTCCGACTTCCGGCCCTTGTTGGTGGGCAGCTGAAGCAGGCCGCTGCCGTTGCTCTCCCTGTCCCCGGAGCGGCGGCCGTCGGAGTCCTGGCTGCTCAGGTTCTGCCGGACCGAGTCGAGGATCGTCAGGCCCTGGGAGACCAGGCCGGCGGCGATCTCCCCGAGGCCGTCCGCGCCGTTGAGGACGTTGACGTTGGCACCGGCGAGGCCGCCGGCGGCCTCCTTGACGATCTGCGGGAGCTGGTCGATCAGCATCCGGTCGAGCGCGACCCGGTCGTACGACGCTGCCGCCTCCGCCTGGATCTTCATCCGCTGCGCCTCGGCGGCGGCGAGGATCCTGACCCGCTCGGCCTCGGCCTCGGCGGGCTTCACGATCTCGGCGACCAGCTGCTGCTGGCGCAGCTTGGCCTGGCGCTGGGCCAGCTCCGTCTGGGCGGCGAGCACCTCCTGCTGGGCGTGCGCCTGCGCCAGCGGTCCGGCCTGCGCGGCCTGCGCCTGGGCGCGGTCCACCTCGGCCGAGTACTCGGCCTTGACGATGGCGGTCTGGCGGGCGTACTCGGCCTGCTTGCGGGCCGCCGCCTGTTCCGCCTCGACCGAGGCCTGGGTGGCCTGGGCCTGGGCGATCTGCGCCTGCCGCTGGATGGCGGCCTTGTGCGGGGCGGACATCGCGTCGATGTAGCCGGTGTCGCCGTCGTCGATGGACTGGATCTGCAGTGAGTCGACGATCAGGCCGATCTTCGCCATCTCCGTCTTTGAGGTGTCCAGCACCTCGGCGGCGAGCTTCTGCCGCTCGGTGACGATCTCCTCGACCGTCATCGAGCCGATGATGGCCCGCAGGTGCCCGGCGAAGATCCGGCCGGTGAGCACCGACATCTGCTCCTGGTCGGAGAGGAACCGCTGGCCCGCGTTGATGATGCTTTCCTGGTCGTTGCCGACCTTGAAGGCGATGACCGCGCGCACGTGCAGCGCGATGCCCTGCCTGGTCACGCAGGTCTCGGTGACCTCGGACTCACACATGGACAGGGTGAGGAACCGGACCTTCCGGAAGACCGGCATCACGAACTTTCCGTGCCCCGTGACCACTCGGAACGGCGCGCCCCCCAGTCCCCGCCTGCCCCCCGAGATCAGCATCGCCTCGTCGGGAGCGGGTACGCGGTATCCGAACATTCCTGTTACTCCTCAGCCGGCCTCGGCGCTGTCGCCGAGCGCGTCCAATGGATCCACCCACTCGATGACGCCGACCTCACGGCATCCCCGTGATTCGATCACGAGCACCGTCGCGCCGACGGGCAGGGGCTCCTCCGACCAGGCGAGGAACGTCTCCGAGCCGCCTCTGACCCGCACGAGGACTTCGCCGGGGCCGTGGGAACCGCGCGTTCCGATGAGCACCTTCCCCGTGCGGCCGATCACGGCCTCGTCCTGCGGCATCACCGGCCGTCCTCCTCGTCCTGGCCTCACGATTCCGACGATAGACCTGTTCCGCGCGGGACCCAACGGCCGGGGAGGACCGTCCTGCGGAGCGGGAGGTTCCGGAAGAGCCATGCGGGAAGCGGTCGGTACGGGAACGTCCCTCCGCGCGCCGCTCCGATCCGCGAGATGCCGGGCGGCATGATGCCAGATACGGCGCAAATGCCGTCGGGCCATGCGTAATTGCCCGCACGGTGGGCGCGGTGTACTGCCCGTGTGGGGTGGTGATCCGTGCGGGGGGTGGGGCGGAGCCGTCACGTCTCATCAGCGGCCATCAGCGGCCAACAGTGGCCGTCAGCGGCTATCTGCGGCTATCGGCGGGCTCGGCGGCCATTGGTGGGCTCGGCCGTCTTGGCTGGAGCAGGTCGGAATCGGATCGGAAGCGGTTGGCGGGTGCCCGCGGAAGCAGGCGGGGTGGTGTCGTGGACGGCGGTGAGGCCGGGCGACGCGGCGCGAGACGCGGCCGGCGGGGTGGTGCCGCGAAGGGGGAGCAGTCAGATGCGGAGCAGCCCGCCGGCCCGGGGGACACGTCCGGGCCTCCGCCCGGCCTCGCCTTCGTCGTCGGTGGTAGAGCCGTCGGTTTCGTCGTCGGGTTCGCGGTCGGTGGAGCCGTCGGTTCGGCCGTCGGTTCCGTCGGCAGTTTCGCGGTCGGTAGAGCCGTCGGTTCGGCCGTCGGTTCCGTCGGCAGTTTCACGGTCGGTTTCGCGGTCGGTTTCGGGGTCGGTTTCGGGGTCGGGTCCCGGGGCCGGTCCGTCGTCAGTCCGCCGCGCGCAGCCCGAGCACCAGGTCCTCGAAGCGCTGCTCGACCGGGGCCAGGTCGGTCCGGGCCAGCTCCTGGGGCAGGATGACGATCCGGAGCTCGGGGGTCAGGGCGGGATGGCGGCGGCAGGCCTCGATGAACGAGTCCACGATCAGGGCGGCCAGTTGGCCCCGGTCCAGGTCGGTGATCCGGGCCAGCCCGGAGCCGATCAGCGGGACGGCGACCGGCTTGAACAGGCCGTGCACCGCCACCGAGGCCCACAGGTTCTCCAGGCTCAGCCGCAGGTCGGCGTGGTTGGACCTGGCCACCAGGTCGTTGCCGAGCCGCGAATAGGCCGTGGCGAACACCCGCCGGCCCTCGACCGGCACCATCACGGTCGTACCCACCGGATAGCGGACCCGCCGGCCCAGCGGCTTGGTCCGTACGGTCTCGGTGCCCACCGCCTTCACCGTGCGCAGCCCCGCCCGCAGCCGGTCGTCCAGCAGGCGCCGCCGCCCGGCGAACAGCCGGTCGACGAGCTGGCTCTGCAGGCTCTCACGGCTGATCACCAGATCCTCGGTGGTCTCCGTGTCGAAGGTGTCGGAGAACCCGATCACCAGGTTGGCGTCCACCTGGTCGAACAAGTCACCGCGCACCAGCACCACATCCGCCCGCTGGCCGGGCAACGGCACCCGGTGTCGCAGCAGTTCGGCCCCGTGCCGGGCGCGCAGCTCCGCGCGCAGCGCGTCGAGGACCCGTGCGGCCTCGGCGTCGTCCGGATGCTCGTGGACGATCGACTCGGCGATCGGCAAGGCGAGTTCGGGACGCCCCAGATCGGTCTGCGCGCGGACCAGTTCACGACGGGCGGTGTCCAGGAGGGTGGTCAGGCGGCGTACGAAAGGCACCGCGAACCCCTCGCCGTTGACCTCGGCCAGCGGCCGGCCGCGCACCAGGGACAGCGCCTCGGCCAGCCGGTGCGCGGCGGTGGCCGGCGGTGCGAGCAGGGCCTCGCCGACGATGGCGGTGAACCTCGCGCTGTCCAGCTCCTCGGGCCGCAGCACCAGGCGGTAGGCGGTCTCCGGGCCCTGCACGGTGACCTGCTGCTCGGTGCACAGGACCTGCGTGCCCGCGCTGTCCTGGCCGGGGGCCAGCGCCCGCCGCAGCTCCAGGACGCGTTTCTGGACCTCATTGCGGTTGCGCTGGTCCAGGTGGCGGGGCTCGTCCGCGAGTCCCCACACGTCGCGGCGCAGCTGCCGTACCGGCACCGCCTCGCCCGCGGCCGCCACCAGGCGGACCAGCAGCCGCGTCGTCAGAGGAGTCAGCCGGACCGGCGCCCCGTCGACTTCGAGCTGCACCGGGCCCAACACCTTCACCCGGATACGTGCTCTCCCACCGGCCATCCGCGTCGCCCCCCGGCGGTTCTACGTCACTCTGCGTCATATCCAGTGACTGAAAGGTTATCATGATGCCCTGGGGAATCCATGAGTTCGGGTGATTCCGCCGGGCTGGACCCAATAAGGCCTCCGGACGCCTTCCGGCCCCGTATCATTCGCCCCTTCCCGCGCCCCGGCCTGCGCGCCCTTCCGTGCTCTCTTGCGCGCTCTCTTCCGCGCCCACGTCTGCCACGGGGCACGCGGCGCGCCCGGCAGGCGTTCATACGCGACACGATGGTGGCGTTCGGCGGGCTGTCCGCCGTCTCCCAGGTCGTCGGCCCCTTCGTGCCGTACAGCGCCTCGGGCGCGGTCGTCGGGCTGTCGGTGGGGGCCTGCCTGGGCTGGGGGCTGCTGCGGTCCCGTCCGGTGGTCCGGGTGCGGCAGGTGTTCCGGCGGCCGGACATGACGGTGGTCGTCGAGGCGGGCGATGTGTTCGACCAGCCGGCCCATCTCGTCGTCGGGTTCTGCGACACCTTCGACACCCTGTCGGCCGGCGGCCGGCTCATCAACGCCGACAGCGTGCAGGCGCAACTGCTGGACCGCCGCTACGGCGGCGACGCGCACCGGCTGGACGCGGAGCTGGCCGCGGCGCTCGCCGCGGCCGGGCCGGTCGCGCGGGAGGAGCGGGCGGACAAGCCGCTCGGCAAACTCGACCGTTACCCGGTCGGCACGGTGGCCGTGCTGGGCACCCGGCCGCGGCTGGTGTTCGGCGTGGCCTACAGCCGGATCGGCAACGACTACGTGGCCGCCTCCGGCGTGGAGGATCTGTGGCGGGGCCTGGGCGGACTGTGGGACGCGCTGCGCACGCACGCCCAACTGGAGGCGGTGGCGATGCCGTTGGTCGGCTCCGGGCTGGCACGGCTCGGTCACCTCGACCGGGACAGCCTGCTCCGGCTGATCCTGATGTCCTTCGTGGCCCGCTCCCGGGAGGGCGCGATCTGCCGTGAACTGCGTGTGATCGTACGGCCCGAGGAACTGGACGGCGTCGACATGCGCGAACTGGCCGCGTTCCTGGCCGCGTTGGCGTCGGGCCCGGAGAGGTAGCCCATCTGCATGCGCATGCGCACGTTCTTGTGTATGTGTATGCGCGCTTGTATGCGTATGAGCATGAGAGTAAGAGGGGCGGAAGGCCCAAGGCCCCCGCCCCCCGTCCCTCGGCCCTGCCCCTCCGCCCCTTCCCGCGATGTCCGTCAGGCCAGTCGGCGGTAGGCCGCCAGATTCTCGAAGTACGAGGTGTCACGCCAGTCCGGCCGGGTGTCGTCGAGGTCGCACTCGGCGCCCTTGAGCCGTTCGACGATCTTCGAGATGGCGGTCTCGGAGCCGTCGAAGCGGATCACGTTGCGGCCCCCCAGGTCCGCGGCCGGCCGTACCTGGCCGACCTCCACGATGATCGTCCGCTCCGGGTAGGCCATCAGCGCCATGCCGAGCTCGATCAGCACGTTCTGGCGGGGCTGGCCGGTCAGCCGGGTCTCGTACGAGGGCTCGTTGTCGCCCAGCAGGTGCGGATGGAGCTTGGCGACGTCGTCCGGGGTGAGCAGCACGAGCGCCGCCTGTGCCTGGGACAGCGCCTTCTCGATGACCTCGCCGAGGAACGGCGTGGTCCCCCCGGTGGCCCGTACCAGCCGCTCCCACTCCAGCGGGCGCAGGTCGAGCCGGCGCAGCAGCCCGAACATGGCCGTGCGGACCTCCTCGTCGCGGCCGTGCACGACGAAGACGCTGCGCCCGCGGGCGTGCTCCGCGCGTGCCTGGGCCGCCCGCGCCGCCTCCTGCTCGGCGGACCGCTGGTCCTGCTGCGGGGTGTTGTGGACGTTGTAGCCGAAGCCGCTGTTCTGGCCGCCGAGGATGTTCTGGTTGTTGTCGCCGAAGGTGTGGCCCTGACTCATGGTCACTGTCCCGCCTTTCCCGAGGAACCGCCGCCCGGCGGCTGGAAGTTGTAGCCGAAGCCGCTGTTCTGGCCGCCGAAGACGTTCTGGCTGTTGTCGCCCAGCAGGATGTTGGTCTGCGCGCGGTCGTGCTCGGCGAGGTCCACGTCGTGCTCGTCGAGGAACGCGCGGATGTTGTGAAGCAGCCGGCGCTCGACGACCTGCATGTACTTCACCGCGTCGGACTGCTGGAAGAAGTGGTGGTACGTCTCGCTGGTGGCCAGCTCCCTGACGCTCGCCAGCGCGCCGCAGTTGAGCCAGCGGTTGACGTAACGGCCCAGCCGGAACTCGCTGGTGTCCGCCGCCCGGTCCGACAGCAGCACCGCGGCCGTGGCCCGCCTGGCCCTCCAGACCCGCCAGGGCTGGATCCACGGGACCGCCCACGTCGGCAGGAACCGCTCCGGGACCAGCCACAGCGGCCACAGCCACAGCGCCACCCACCAGCGCAGCAGCGCCGTGCCCATGTCCCACGCCACCCGCAGTGCCAGCCGCCGGTCGACGGCGGCGGGCAGCTGGTCCACGAGGTGAAAGTCCTCCACGAGCGGCCCGAGCACATAGGTGTAGAACTCGGTGTGCAGGGTGTTGCCCTTGAGGTCGAACCCCACGAAGACCGAGGTCACCAGCTCCTCGTTCCAGGACCCGACGCGCACGCACAGGTATTCGCGGGCCGCGTCGTAGTCCTCCCGCCAGTGGATGTCGGGCAGGTCGTCCACGCTGGGCAGCCGGGACCAGCCGGCGCCCCTGGAACGGTCGTCGGTGCGGATCGCGGTGGTGTAGCGGCGCTGCTCGACGGTCAGCCCCTCGATCCGCTCGTCGGCGCGGGCCTCGTCGCGCAGGTCGGCGGTGAGCCGGGCGGCTACCTGGCTGGTGATCTCGCGCACGGTGAACGGGACGACCTGCCTGCGCTCGACGGTGTCGAGGTCGGGCGGTGAACCGTCCGCGTTCTTGCGTGCCATGATCTGGGTTTTCGGGGCGCCGAGCAGCAACTGCGCGTTGGACCAGTCGCGCAGCGGCAGGCCCGCGCCGACGAAGGGCCGGTAGCCGCCGTAGAAGACCAGTCCGCTGCGGCCGGCCTGCTCGTGGTCGATCTTCCGGGCGAGTGCGGCGGTCAGCTTCGCGTGCGACGGGCAGGCACCGTCGAAGCCACCGTCCGGGCCGGTCTCCCGCACTCGGGTCATCAGGATGTGCAGGGTGACGATCCGGCGCAGGTACGCCGCCGCCCACGGCACCCAGAGCAGCAGGACGACACCGAGGAACGGGTTGAGCACCCCGTTGGTGAGCATCAGGAAGACCGCGAAGTCCACGCCGGCCGCGACCCCCCACTGGATGCGGCGCAGCCGGCGGGCGGCGAGGGCGTGGGCGAGGACCGACACGGCGTCGTAGCCGTAGGAGGGCGCGACGACCCGGAAACGTCGGCGGAGCAGTTCCCGGATGACGGCGCGCCGGTAGCCGGGATCGAGGTAGGTGCCCGCGGACAGCAGCCGGGTGGCCCTGGTCCGCGCGTACGCGCGCTGTCCCGGCGGCTCCTGCGGTGCCGGGCCGGGCGGATGGGGGTCGAGTACTTGTGTGGCCATGGTGGTTCAGCGCTCCGCTCGTGCGGGCGCACCCTGCGGCACGCCCCGGTGGGTGTCAGCCGGTCTGGGTCGCCGTGCCGCTGGTGATCACGCCGTCCTGGACGGTGTAGGTGGCGTCGTACGTCTTCGTCGTGCCGTCCGTCTGGAGGGCCTCGAGGGTCACCTGCACCTCGGTGCCGGTCACGGACACGATGTCGACGGTGTCCTGCGCGGTGGTGGCGTAGCCCGAGACGAAGCTGTCGTAGCTGGAGTCCAGGTTCTTGCCGCCGAGGTTCCAGGCGGTCCGGTAGTCACGGGCGGAGATCGCCGCGAAGTAGGCGGTGACGACATCGCCCGGTCCGCCGCTCGCGCTCGCGCTCGCGTCCGGGGTGCCGGTGGCGGTGTCCGTCGGGTAGGCGTAGTCGTCGGTCGCGGTCGCCTCGGGGGTGCTGGTGTCGTCGTACGGCCATGCGGACGCGGTCGACGGGTCCGTGTACGTCGGCTGGTCGGCCGTGTCGTCGCTGCCCGAGCCCGTGCTGCCCGAGCCGAAGAGGCCCGAGCCGGACAACCCCGACCCCGACGACTCCGACGATCCCGACGCCCCGGACGACCCACCGGTCAGGCCGCCGATCAGGGTCAGGAGCACGGCTAACAGCAGGGGCGTGGCGATGACCACGAGCCCCCAGGTGCGGGCGGGGCCGCTCGGCGGTATCAGCCCCGGGGCCTGGTAGGAGGGTGGAGCACGGTGGGTGGACAGCGGGTCGGGACGCTCGGCGTGCGGCGTCAGCCCTGGGTCGGTCATGGGGTTCTCCAGCGGTCACGGCAGTGCACCGCGCCCGCCCCGGCCGCGAGGCCGGGCGGTGAACAGCGGGGCGCGGCAGTGAGGTTGATGCCTCCGATGCGACCAGCGCCGGCGCTTCCGTGACCAGAACCGAGCTGCTTCCGATCCGCTTCCGGCCCGCTCCAGGGCCCTTCCGGCCGCCGGATCCGCCGCCCGCGCCCCAGACATGAGAGAACTCCCCGCCCGCCTCCGTGGCAACACCGGATCCGGCCACGGCTACGACGGGTCAGGGACATCGGGGGAGGGGGCGAGGGGGGAGGGCTCAGGGGGGAGGGCTCAGGAACCGGCGGGTGCCGGTCCGCCGGCCCCGTCCTGCTGGCAGGAGCGGCGCTGCGGGACCCCGCGCGGTAGGGCCGGGTGGCCGTGGGGCAGCATCTGCTCAGTCGCCGCCTGCCCTGTGAGGATTCATCATGCGTTCTGCCGATCGTGCCGTGCCGCCTGTCCTGCTCGCCTGTCTGCTGCTGTCGGGCTGTTCCTCGCTCGGAACCTCGACGTCCACCACGACCCGCAGTCCGGCGGCGGGGGCGCCGCGATCGGCGGCGCCCACCTCCGGGAAGGCGATCGCGGTGGGCGCGGGTCCGCAGCGGCACTACGTGGTCCAGCAGCAGCCGGCCGCGGGCAGCTGCCACTACCGCTACGAGCACGGGGAGCCGCTGGAGGACCCCGCCTGCACGCCGGGCGCGATATCGCCCGCGGTGACGCAGGCGAACCTGAAGTCGACGATATGCCGCAAGGGCGGCTACACCTCCGGCGTGCGTCCCTCCGCGTACGTGACGGGCAAGGAGAAGAAGCTCGACGCCGCCTCGTACGGCTACACCGGCTCCATGGCGGACGCCGAGTACGACCACCTGATAAGCCTTCAGCTGGGCGGTGACCCCAACGACCCGCGCAACCTGTGGGTGGAGCCCGCCGACCCGGGCCACAAGAAGGGGGCCGGGGTGAACAACAAGAAGGACCCGGTGGAGACGAAGCTGCACACCGCGGTCTGCGCCGGCAAGGTCACTCTCGCCGCCGCACAGCAGGCCATCGTCACCGACTGGACCACCGCCCTCACCCGCCTCGGCCTCGACTGACCGCCGGTGTACGGACGCCGGGGCTGTACCGCCTCCGCCGGATCGCCGACGGAGGCGGTACAGCCGACGGGCAGGGACTGTGCGGGGCAGGGACTGTGCGGGGCAGTGCCTGCGGCCGACGGTCGTCCCGGCCGTCTCGCGGCGGGGCGGCGAGGTCACCGGCCGGTTGTCGCCGCCCTGTCCTCGCCGCCCGGTCCACGTCGCCGATGCCGGCAAGGGACATACCCGCTGTCTGCCGGAGCGCGCGGCTCCAGGTGTTCCAGGTGTCAGGACGGCGGCTGGAGAACCGCGTCGATGACGTAGATGGTGGCGTTCGCGGCCTCGATGTTGCCGCAGACGATGTTCGCCTTGCCGTTGACCTTGAAGTCGGTGCCCGAGCCCGACGTGGTCAGTTTGCTGCCTTCCAGCGTCGTGAAGGAGCCGTGGGAGAGCTCGTTCGGAGTGATCCGCTGGTCCACGACGTGGTAGGTCAGCAGCTTCTTCAACTGCCCCTGGTTGGCGAGGAGAGAGGACAACTGCGACGCGGTCATCGTCTGGAACGCCTTGTCGTCGGGGGCGAAGACGGTGATGTCGGGCTTCCCGTCGAGGGTGCCGTCCAGGTTCGCCCTGACCGCGCTGGAGACCAGGTTGCTGAGTTGGGGATACGCGGCCGCGGCCTCCACGACCTTGTCCCTGATCGTGCTGGCCTTCTGGGCGAGCCCCGCACAGCCGGGACCGAAGGTGCCCGACGGACTGGGAGAGGCTTCCTGCGCTTGGCTCTGCGGCGCCGTACCACCCAGCGCCAGGGGGATGGCGACCAGGGCTGCCGCCGTGGTCTTTGCTGTGCGCGTGCGCATGCGAGTGAAGTTCATCGCAACCTTCCTCCCGTGGAGGTATGAACACTGCGGGGGTCTGGACTGCGGAATTCTTCGTTTCCGGGACAGGGATGGGGCGGCTGCAGCGCCATGGCCTCGGGGCATCGTCACCCGGCCACCCAGCGAGCGTATCCAGTGGCAGCCGATGACCGCATCTCGAAGCCCGGACGCGGCGGACGCCGGCTGCCGGGTGGCGGCCGGAGCTGCCATGTGCTGCTGCCGCCCACTCGGCGGTGCCCCGCGGGCGGACCACCCTGCCGCGGCGACGCCGACGCGCCCGCACGCCCCGCTGTCCGCCCCTCCGCCGGCTCGCGCGGCGCCCCCGCGCTCGGTTCGTCTTTCTCCGACGACCCCGAAACCCGCCCCGAAAGTGTAGCGATCATGACAATTTCGGGTAGGTATGCCGACATGCCTCCACGCCGATTACGCCGATCACGTTCGGGAAGTCATCGATCACGTCCGGGCGCCGAACGCCTCACCGAACGCCTCGCCGAACGCCTCGCCGCGCTGGTCGCCGTCGCGGCGCTGGTCCTGGTGGGCTGTGACAGCGGCGGCAACCCGCACCCGGCCGACGGCCGACAGCAGCTGACCGTGGCGGCGCTGCCGCTCACCGACTCCGCCGCCCTCTATCTCGCCCGGGACCGCGGGCTGTTCGCCAAAGAGGGCCTGGACGTGCGCATCCCGCCCGTGCAGCAGAGCATCCAGGCGCTGCCCGCGCTGCTCAAGGGCCAGGTGGACGTCATCGCGAGCGCGAACTACGTCACCTACCTCCAGGCGTACGAGAAGGGCACCCTGGACCTGCGCATTCTCGCCGAGGGCGTGCGGATCGCCCCGCACATGATGGATGTCCTCGTGCCCAAGGACTCCGCCCTGAAGTCGCCCGCCGACCTCGCCGGCAAGAAGGTCGCTGTCGCCGTCCTGAACAACATCCAGTCCCTGACCCTGAACGCGATCCTCGACGCCCGGCACGCCGGCCGGCCCGTCTACCGGCAGATCCTGTTTCCGCAGATGGGCGCCGCCCTGCAGCGGAGCCAGGTGGACGCCGTCCACGCGGTCGAGCCCTTCGACACGGCCATCCAGGGCGAACTGGGCGCGAGGGTGCTGCTCGACGGCGGTTCCGGACCCGCCAAGGGCCTGCCCGCCAGCGGGTACGTCACCACGGCCGCCTTCGTGAAGAAGAACCCGAAGGCGGCGGCGGGCTTCCGGCGTGCCGTCGAGGCGGCGTCCAAGCTGGCCGCCGGGAACCCGGCGGCCGTACGCACCGAACTGCCCAAGTACGCCAAGGTGACGGCGGACCAGGCCGCGTCGATCCACCTGCCGGCCTATCCGCCGACCGCCGATCCGGCCGCCCTGCGCCGGCTCGTCCGGCTCATGCGCACCCAGGGACTGCTGACGAAGGACATCGACCCCGCACCCCTGCTGGTGAGATGACCCGGCGTCAGGAGCTGCTGCTGGGGCTGCTCGGCGCTGCGGCGGCCTTCGGGATCTGTGAGGCGGTGGCCCGGGCCGGGGTCGTCCGGCGCAGCTATCTGCCGCCCGCGTCCGAAGTCGTCGTGCGCGCCGTGCGGTTGGCGGGTGACCCGGCCTTCCTCGACGGGATCGGGATGACCCTGCGGGCGTGGGCGCTCGGCCTCGGGCTCGCCTGCGCGCTCGCCGTGCCGCTGGGGCTGCTGCTGGGCACGGTGCCGGGGGTGGAGGCCGCCGTACGGGCCGTGATCGAGTTCCTGCGGCCCCTGCCGTCCGTCGCGCTGATCCCGCTGGTGTCCCTGCTGCTCGGGTCCGGCACCCGGACGGAGGTGACCCTTATCGCGTACGCCTCGCTGTGGCCGGTGCTGTTCAACACCGTCTACGGCCTCGGCGAGACCGACCCGCTGGCCAGGGACACCCTGCGCGCCTTCGGGTTCGGCCGGCTCACGGTGCTGCTGCGGGTGGACCTTCCGGCCACCGCCCCGTTCATCGCCGCCGGCGTGCGGATCTCGGCCGCGGTCGCCCTGATCCTCGCCGTCGCGACGGAGATCCTCGCCGGCTTCGGCCAGGGCCTTGGCATCTTCATCGCCCAGGCCCAGTTCGAGACGGACGGCACGCGGGACGTGCTGGCCGGGGTGGTGTGGGCGGGCGGCCTCGGACTGGTGATCAACGCCGTACTGGTCGGCGCCGAGCGCCGGTTGTTCGCCTGGGCCCAGGAACCCCGCCCGCAGGCAGGGAAGTCGGAGCGGAGCCGCCCATGACACAGCCGCAGCCGCAGCCGCAGCCGCAGCCGCAGCCGGAGCCGGACCCGGAGCCGGACCCGGCCCCCGAGTCGCACCCGCACCCGGAGCCGGAGCCGGACCCGGAGCCGCACCCAGCCCCCGAGTCGCACCCGCACCCGCGCCCCGGCGTACGTCCCGGAGCCGCCCCCGCCCCGCCCCGCACCGCCGCCGCACCCTTCCTGCTGCGCTGGTCGGTGTTCCTCGGCGCCATCCTCTGCTGGGAGTGGGCGGCCCGCGCACGGCACAGCGTGTACTTCCCGCCGCCGCTGCGGATCGCCCGGCACGCCCGCGACCTCTGGTTCTCCGGCCCTGCCACCCGTCTGTTCCTCACCTCGGACGCCGTCGGCACCATCCTGCCGAGTCTCGGCCGGATGGCGGCCGGGTTCACGCTCGCCGCCGTCGCCGGGATCGCCCTCGGTATCGCGGTGGGCCGCTCACGCCGGGTGTACGCGCTGTGCAACCCGGTGCTCCAGTTCGCGCGGGCCGTGCCGCCGCCCGCGCTGGTGCCGGTGTTCGTCGTCGTCTTCGACGTCGGTACGCCCATGCAGGTGGCGTCGATCGTGTTCGGCGCCGTATGGCCGGTGCTGGTCAACTCGGCCGAGGGCGCCCGTGCCACCGACCCGCTCCGGCTCCAGGTGGCGGCCGTGCTGCGGCTTACGGCACCCGAGCGGCTGTGGTTCCTGATCCTGCCCTCGGCGCTGCCGCGGATCTTCGCGGGGCTGAGGCTCAGCCTGTCGCTGTGCCTGATCCTGATGGTGTTCTCGGAACTGCTGCCGGGCAGTGCCGACGGCATCGGGTTCACGCTCACCGACGCCCAGACGCGCTCCGACCTGCTCACGGTGTGGTCGGCGCTGCTGCTGCTCGGCGTACTCGGCTGTCTCCTCAACACCGGCCTGCTGGCGGTCGAGAAACGGCTCCTCGGTCCGGGACCACCCGAGCCGTCGTCCTCGGCACCGACCGCGGCACCGTCCACAGGGAGGACAGCATGACGACGGCCATGACGGTACGCGAGGCGGTCGTACGGTTCCTGCGCGACACCGGCATGACCACGGTCTTCGGCAATCCGGGCTCCACGGAACTGCGGATGTTCCGTGACTGGCCGGACGACTTCACCTATGTGCTGGGTCTACAGGAGTCCGTCGTCGTCGGCATGGCGGCCGGATACGCGCTCGGCACCCGGCGGGCCGCGTTCGTCTGCCTGCACTCGGCCGGCGGCGTGGGGCACGCGCTCGGCGCGGTGTTCAACGCCTTCCGCGACCGGGTGCCGTTGGTGATCGTGGCGGGTCAGCAGGCGCGCTCGCTGATCCAGCTGCGGCCGTTCCTGGGCGCCGACGAACCGGCCCTGTTCCCGCGCCCGTACGTGAAGTCCGCGCGCCAGCCGGAGCGGGCCGAGGACGTGCCGGCCGTGCTCGCCGAGGCGTACCGGCTGGCGATGGCGCCGCCCCGCGGACCGGCGTTCGTGTCGGTACCCGAGGACGACTGGGACCGGCCCGCCGAGCCCGTCGCGCCGCGCACGCTGCACTCGGAGTTCACGGCCGCCCCGGCGGCTCTGGCCGCGCTCGCGGCCCGGCTGGAGACCTGCGCACGCCCGGCGCTCGTCGTCGGCCCGGGCGTGGCCGACGAGGACGCCCAGGAACCGGTCCGCGTGCTGGCCGAGCGGATCCGGGCCGCGGTGTGGATCAGCCCGCTCTCCGGCCGTTCCGGCTTCCCCGAGTCGCACCCCCTCTTCCAGGGCTTCCTGCCACCGGTCGCCCGCCAACTCGCCACGCGCCTCGCCCCGTACGACCTGGTCGTCGCCCTCGGCGCACCGCTGTTCACCTACCACGTGGCGGACGGCGGCCCGCCGCTCGCGCCCGGCACCGAGCTGTTCCACCTGGACTGCGACCCCGCCCAGGCCGCCTGGCTGCCCACCGGCACCAGCATCGTCACCACCCTGCGGCCCGCGCTGGCGCAGCTCACCGAACTACTCCCGGACCCCGACCGTGCCCCACCCGTACCCCCACCCCCACCCGTACCCCCACCCGTACCTCCATCCCCACCCGTACCCCCACCCCCACCCCGTCCGGCACCGCCCCCGGCCCGCACCACGGGACACATCACTGCGGACCTGCTCTTCGACCTCCTGCACACCCGGCTGCCACGTGACCGCGTCCTCGTCGAGGAGGCACCGAGCCACCGCGACACGCTGCACGCGCGCGTGCCCATCACATCGAGCGGCGGCTTCCTCACGACGGGCAGCGGGGCGCTCGGCTGGGGCCTGCCCCTCGCGGTGGGCCGGGCCCTCGCCGACCGGCGCCGGGTGGTGTGCGTGGTCGGGGACGGCTCGGCGCTGTACGCGGTGCAGGCCCTGTGGACCGCGGCCCGCCATACGGCACCGGTCACCTACGTCCTGCTGGACAACGGCGGTTACGCGGCCGTCCGCGCGCTGGGCCGCCGCATCGGCGTCGCGCCCGTCCCCGGCACGGACATCGCGGGCATCGACTTCACGGCCCTCGCCGAATCCCTCGGCTGCCCCGCGGCACGCGCCGAGCACCCCGAGGAACTGCCGGCCGCCCTGGACCACGCCCTGGACCGCGGCGACGACGCCGGCCCCTTCCTCCTGCACATCGCCGTGACCGACGGCACGGACACCCTCTACGACCCCTGGGCCCGGTGAGGAGATGCTGCGCCTCGACTCCGTCAGCCGGCACTTCGGCGACCAGCACATCCTGGACGACATCACCCTGACCGTGCCCGACGGCCAGCTCCTCAGCGTGGTCGGTCCCTCCGGGTGCGGCAAGTCCACACTGCTGCGCACCATCGCCGGCCTGCTGCCCGCACAGCAGGGCACCGTCACGGTCGACGGCGCACCGGTGACCGGCGTCCCGGAGCGGCTCGCGGTCGTCTTCCAGGAGTACGGCCGCTCCCTCCTGCCCTGGCTCACTGTCCGCGACAACGTGGCCCTTCCGCTGCGCCGCCGTGGCCTGCCCCGCGCCGCCCGCCGCGCCGAGGCCGAGACGATCCTCGAACGGGTCGGCCTGCCCGGCGTCGCCCGCCGCCACCCCCGGGAACTGTCCGGCGGCATGCAGCAACGCGTCGCCATCGCCCGCGCCCTGGTCTGCCGGCCCTCCCTCCTCCTCATGGACGAGCCCTTCGGCTCCCTGGACGCGGGCACCCGCGAGGACCTCGAGGACCTCCTTCTCGAAGTCCACCGCACCGACGACACGACCATCGTCTTCGTCACCCACGACATCGACGAGAGCGTGTACGTCGGCGACCGCGTCGTAGCCCTCTCCCCAGGCCCCGGCTCCCACATCATCCGCGACCTCCCGGTCCCCCTGCCCCGCGACCGCGACCAGCTCACCACCCGCAGCTCCCCCGCTTTCGTGTCACTGCGCACGGAGGTGGGCCGCGCGGTGAGAGGCGCGCGGCGGGCAGGACCGCATGCGCCAGGGTGAAGTGCCGCGGGTCGGCGGGCACGAGGGTGTGGCGGCCTCGCTCATCGGCGGCCTGCTTCGGCGTGCACCGGGCGGGCGAAGAGGAACCGCTTCAGGCGGGAGGCCGGGCGAGCGCAGACGCACTTCGATGCGGCACGAGCCTCAGGTGTGCCGCCGTGTGAAAGCGGACGGCGATGCGCTCAGCCCGCCACTGCGTGACCCGCCAGGTACTCTGTCAGCACCCATGAGGGTGCGCCAGCGCAGATGTCGCCCGCAAAGTCGAGCAGGCCAGTCATCCAGCCTCGAAGTCGAGACTGCCGGTCAGCGACCATGGTCGTCACCTCTTCCTGTGGAGAAACAGACGTGTTGTCTGAGGTCGACCAGGGACGGTGACGTACAACGAACGCAAGCGTGCCAAGCAGCGCGGAACCCAGCAGTGCCGGGCTCAGCGCATCGCCGGTGTCAAGCATGCCACTGGACCGGAGGCCATCGCGACGGATCGGGGAAACCGCCGCGACGCGAGTCGCTGTGGGCGCACATCCCGTGGACGACGGCGATTTCGCAGGGCTCGGTCTCCTGCTCGCGGACGCCACCTTCGTCGGTAGCGGCACGCCGCGAACCCAGCACGTCACCTCCAATATCGCCATCGAGGTCGAGGAACAGACCGGCACGGCGGTCGCGCGTTCCTACGTCACCGTGCTCCAGGCGCTGCCCGACCTGCCGCTGAAGCCCGTCGCCGCCGGTCGGTACCGCGACCGCTTCGAGCGCCGCGGCGGGCAGTGGCGTTTCATCGAGCGACACGTCGACATCCGCCTCGTCGGCGATGTGAGTCGCCACCTGCGGCAGGCCGCCGCATGGCGATAGGTCCTCTCCGAAGCACCGGGCTGGACGAGGCGGAAACGGAGACGGGCTATGGCTGGGGGGAACGGACCGACTGCGACACGTCCCACAGTCGCTCCACCTGTTCGCGGAAAGTCTCGAACCAGGGGGCGTCTGCCAGGGTGAGCGCGAAGATGGGCCGTGACTCGCCGGACACGTCGAAGGAGTAGAGCTGCACGCACAGCAGGGCACTGGCCTTGTCCACGTCGAGGTAGTTCATGCCGAACTTGAGCGCGGTGCTCGTGAGACGTACCTCCAGCCGTCCCCCGGTCTCAGCGCGTAGGCGTTCGAGCAGGCGCAGCGACTGGCGGATCTCGTCCCGTATCTCGTCGGCGTGGGGCCGTGTCGGGCGGTTCTGAGTGGTCACCGCGGCGTCGTCCGCGTCCGGATCGGTGAGCAGGATTCTGATACGGCCTCCCGAGGACAAGGTGCTCTCGAGCTCCCGGTAGGAGGTCTCGAGTGTCCGGCTCAGACTGACCCCGGCGAGGTAGATGTCCGTGGATCCGTTGCGTCGTTCCTTGAGTTCCTCAGGGAAGTCGGACAGGAAGCGGACGCCGCCGCCGGTTCCCGAGCGGGCCAGATCCTCGACCATGGTGCGGGTGGTCAGCGCGCTGAAGGCCAGGACGGCGAGGACCGCGAGGACAGCGGCCATGATTTTCCCCGTCGGAGCCACATCGATGACTGCGAGGACGCTGGTGCCGAGGGCAACGGCGATGGTGGCGTACACGTCGAGATTGCGCCGACCTCGCAGGTCGTGCCACACCCTTCTCCAGACCGACATGCCGCCCCCCCGTCGAGTGAAACCTTGCTGGTTTCAGCGATCACGGGCAAGAGTCTGGGGTTGCCGGTCGGCGCGTCGCAAGATCCTGGTGAAGGACCTGCGCCGGCTCCCGGACATCAGCTTGGGAAGCTGGGATCATGCCGGGCTGGCCCCGCGCCTGTGCGGGCGGCCGCCACGGTGGGGACCGTTCGGCCCATGCCGTGTGCGTCCTCGCAGGGCGATGCTGGACACACGGCCGGTCCCGAGGCCCCTACGGCATCGGGCGCCCGGTGCCGGTGAATCGCGCTCCTCGCGACGGGACACGAGCACATCACGAGGTGCTCGCCCCCTGGCGTCACGTGCTCCGCCGACCCGTTTCCCAGGACCACGCGTGAACGCCGCGGTCCTCGTCCCGAGGAGCCTTGCATGCAAGCCCTGATCGTTCTCGTCGTCGTGGTCGGCCTCCTGGCCGTCGTGGCGCTCGCCCTGGCCGTGAAGGTCGTCAAGCAGTACGAGAAAGGAGTGCTGTTCCGCTTCGGCCGACTCGTCGGAACCCGCTCCCCCGGGCTGCGGTTCATCATCCCGTTCGTCGACGCCCTGCACCGGGTGTCGCTGCGGGTCGTCACCATGCCGATCCAGTCCCAGGGCATCATCACGAAGGACAACGTCAGCGTCGACGTCTCGGCCGTGGCCTACTTCCGCGTGGTCGACGCCGTGAAGTCGGTCATCGCGATCGAGAACGTGAACTCCGCGATCGACCAGATCGCCCAGACCACCCTGCGCAAGGTCGTGGGCCAGCACACCCTGGACGAGACCCTGTCCGAGACCGACCGCATCAACCTGGACATCCGCCAGATCCTCGACATAACCACCGCCGAATGGGGCGTGGAGGTCACCCTGGTCGAGCTCAAGGACATCCAGCTGCCCGACTCCATGAAGCGCGCGATGGCCCGGCAGGCCGAGGCCGAGCGGGAGAAGCGCTCCAAGATCATCAACGCCGAGGGAGAGTCCCTGGCCGCCGCCGCCCTGGGTGACGCCTCCGACACGATGATGGCCCACCCGCTCGCCCTGCAACTGCGCAACCTGCAGAGCCTGGTCGAGATCGGCGTCGACAAGAACACCACCGTCGTCTTCCCGGCACCGCTGATGAGCACCATCGGAGAACTCGGCTCCTTCCTCACCCGCGAAGCGACCGCGGCGGCCGCCACAGTGCCGCCGGCTCCCGCCGCGGTGCCGCCGGCTCCCGCCGCGGTGCCGCCGTCCCCCGCCCCCGTACCGGACCTCGGTCCGACCGAATCCGGCCGTGTGCCGGCACCGAGTGGGGCGACCGGGACCAGGTGAGGTCCCTGAAGCCGCTGAGGCCCATGAGGCCTCGGTGGCCACGAGCCCGCAGTGACCCATGGCGTGACTCACGGCGTGACCCATGGCGTGACTCACGGCGCGTGTCCGCCTGCCGGGTCACCGCAGGGTCGGCGGGTCGTCGGCCGGTGTGGCGCGGGGCGCGGCGGTGCTGAAGCGGCCGGCACGGCGCCGCAGGTGACGCCGGTCGGCGTAGTGCCGGGGAACCGGAGGCGCCACCGCCACGGCCCCGTAGAACAGCCGCTTGCCGATTTCGATGAGGACCAGGTAGGCGAGGACCATGCCGACCAGCGCCGCGAAGAACGCCCCGGGAAGCGGCTGGAAGCCCAGGGCGTGGGCGAGCGGGGTGGCCGGCAGCACCGTGCCGACCAGGACGACGCCGAGTGCGGCGAGAGTCAGCGGCAGGCTGGGGTGGCTGCGGAAGAACGGGACGCGCCGGGTACGGATCGCGAAGATCACCAGGGTCTGGGTGGCCAGCGACTCGACGAACCAGCCGGAGCGGAACTGGGCCGGCCCGGAGTGGAAGACCCAGAGCATGACGCCGAAGGTGACGAAGTCGAACACCGAGCTGAGCGGCCCGAAGGAGATCATGAACCGGCGGATGAAGGCGATGTCCCAGTGCGAGGGCTTCCGCAGCTGTTCCTCGTCCACGTTGTCGGTGGGGATGGCGAGCTGACCGCTGTCGTAGAGAAGGTTGTTCAGCAGGATCTGTGAGGGGAGCATCGGCAGGAAGGACAGGAACAGCGAGGCGCCCGCGGCGGAGGCCATGTTGCCGAAGTTGCTGGACGTGCCCATCAGTACGTACTTGATGGTGTTGGCGAAGATCCTGCGGCCCTCGGCCACACCGTCCGCGAGGACGTTGAGGTCCTTCTCCAGCAGGATGACGTCGGCCGAGTCCTTGGCGACGTCGGTGGCCGAGTCGACGGAGATGCCCACGTCGGCGGCGTGCAGGGCCAGTGCGTCGTTGACTCCGTCGCCCAGGAACGCCACGCCGCCGCGGCTGAGCCGCTGGGCGTGCACGATGCGGGCCTTGGCCTCGGGACTCACCCGTGCGAAGACGGTGGTCCTGGTGATCGCTTCGGCCAGCTGCGCGTCGTCCAGGGCGTCGACCTCGCTGCCGGTCATCGCGCCCGCGTCGGGGAGCCCCAGGTCGTGGCAGACCTTGGCGGCGACCGCGGCGTTGTCGCCGGTGACGACCTTCACCGCGATTCCGAGGCCGGAGAGTCTGCGCAGCGCCGTGGCGGCGTCCGGCTTGGGCGGGTCGAGGAACACCAGCAGTCCGGCCAGGCTCAGTTCCCGCTCGCTGTCGGGTTCGACGGTCCGCTTTCCGGGGTCGACGGGCCGGGTGGCGACGGCGACCACCCGGTTCCCCGCGGCGAACTCCGCCGCCAGCGCCGCACGGGCTTCGGGCGGGACCTCGACGCAGCGGTCCAGGACGGTCTCCGGAGCACCCTTGGTGACCAGGCTCGAACGCCCGTCCCGGTCCCGTACGAGGACCGAGACCATGCGCCGTTCGTGGTCGAAGGGCAGCATCGCGACCTGTGTGTACCCGTCCAGCGCGGCCCGCTCGCCCGCGGCGGCCGGAGACCGCCACAGGGCCTGGTCCAACGGGTTCCCGCCGACGTCCTGCGCGTCCCGCGCCGCGTTCTCGGTACTGAGCAGTCCCCACCGCACCACCGCCTCGACGCCGTGGCCGTCGGTGGGGACGGCGCGCATGTACTCGATGCGGCCCATGGTGAGCGTGCCGGT
The DNA here is from genome assembly GCF_040686075.1 of Streptomyces sp. NPDC086519. NCBI lineage: Bacteria > Bacillati > Actinomycetota > Actinomycetes > Kitasatosporales > Streptomycetaceae > Streptomyces > Streptomyces sp. NPDC086519. The sequence continues at coordinate 49,362 of NZ_JBFBJL010000012.1, read as the reverse complement.
CTTGTCGGTGAACAGGACATCGACATCGCCCAGGTCCTCGATGCAGACCAGCCGCTTCACCAGCACCTTGCGCCGGCTCATCCGGCGCGACCCGGCGGCCAGGCTGGTCGAGACGACCGCGGGCAGCAGCTGCGGGGTGATACCGACCGCGATGGCGAGCGAGAACAGCAGCGCGTCGATGACCGGCTTGTGCAGGACGACGTTGATCACGAAGATCGAGGTGGTGAGCGCGCCCGCGACGTAGACCAACAGCAGCGAGAAGCGCCGCAGGCCGACCTGGAACTCGGTGTCGAGCGGGTGGGTGTCGAGCCCGGCGGCGATCTTCCCGAACTCGGTGCGAGCCCCGGTGGCCACGACCACCCCGCGGGCGGAACCGGTCCGGACGACCGTGCCCATGAGCGCGCACCCGGACAACTCGGCCAACGGGGTCCCGGCCGCGACCGCGGCGAGGTTCTTGTCCACCGGCAGCGACTCGCCGGTCAGCACCGACTCGTCGCACGCCAGACCGGTGACCCGCAGCAGCCGCAGGTCCGCCGGGACGATGTCGCCCAGACGCAGTTCCACCACGTCACCGGGGACCAGTGCCGTGACATCCACCAGGGTCGGCCGGCCGTCGCGCAGCACCACCGTCTGGTGGCGGATCTGGGAGTGCAACGCCTCGGCCGCCTGCTCGGCCCGGTACTCGTTGACGAAGCCCAGCCCGACGGACGCGCTCACGATCACCCCGATGATCACCGCGTCGCTGCGCTCGCCCACCAGGAAAGACGCGACCGCGGCCGCCAACAGCAGTCCGAGCAGAGGAGAGCGCAGCTGGTGCCAGAGCACAGGGAACACCCGGGCATGGTGTGTGGCGACCGCGTTGGGGCCGAACCGCGCCTGCCGTCGTACGACATCCTCGCCGCTGAGGCCCTCGGCGGCGTCGACACCGAGGTCACGGAGGACATCGTCCGCCGACAGGGCCGCCGCCGACATCACCCCGTGCGTGAGCACGGCTTCCTGCGCCGGAGCGGAGACGCTCACCGGACCCCGCCTTCCGGGCAGGACGAGTCCTGCCGCACATCCTGGTACCGGCCGTTCCCACGATCCCGGCACTGCTGCCCAGCCATACGCACCGCCGCCCTGAGGTCGTCACGCCCGGTGAGGACGCGGGGCGACAAGACCCGGCGCGCTCCAGGACTCCAGCTTCGCACGCCCTCCGCGGCGCCCGACGGCCGGTACGTGGCACACCCGCCGGGCGTCACCGAGGAACCCGCCCTCATCCCGGCACACCGACGGCCTGGTGCGCTTGTCCGGCCGCGAGGGGCGGCTCCCGGAAGTGGCGGCTCCGCGAGTGGCGGCTCCGGGAACGGGCGTGCGGCTACGGCACGGAAGCCGTCCAGGAGCAGCGCGAGATGGCGGCGCCGCGGTCTGCGCCGCAGTCTGGGGGCGTGGTCGCGGAGCTGCTGCGCGGCCGGGGAGGGCATGCCGCGGGTGACCGCTTCGTCGTGGCCGCGGTCTGCGGCCCGGCCTCCGCGGTCGGGTTTTCCCGGTCTCGGGTGTGCCGAATCCGTTCTGGCCGGCTGGCCGCCCGGGACAGGGCGAAGCCGGCAAATCGGCGCCCGTGGTACGAGGAGTAGCGTTGATAGGCGGGGCGAGTCCCGTGATCGCACCGATTCCCGAAGACGGGTGATCCTCATGACCGGCTCCGAAGCGCGGCCTGTTTCCCGGCATCTGCCCAGCGGCGTTCACGAGGCCGTGCGGCCGGGGTGTGCGGTGCTCCGGCTGGAGACCACGGAGTCACGCGAAGGCGTCCTCGACGGTGCGTGGTGGCCGCGGTCGCGCGACATCGGTGCCGAGCTGCCCGCGCTGCTGAGCGCCCTCACCGGTCATCTCGGCCCCGTCACGCGGGTCGGGCTGGACACCACGGCCTGGGAAGGGCTTCCGACGCGGATCGTCGTCGACGACCGGGTGGTGCGCGTCGACTCCTTTCCGCTGGGCGACGACACCGTCCTGATCACCCGAGGTGACCACGACATCTTCTCGCTGCTGGTGGTTCCGCCGGACACAGCACCCGAGGCCGCCCGCGTCGCGATGGCCCAGGCCGTCCGGGCCGACAACGTCACCCAGGCGAATCAGATACTCATCGACACCGGAAGCGCGCAGATGCCGCCGGAGTGAGATACGTCCCAGGACGCTCGCCCCGTCACCCGGAGCCCGTTCGGATCGGGCCTCTCACCTGAGTCCGGACCCTCCTTCTGACTCCCACGTGTCTTGTCCGTCGAGGCCGCTCTCGGCGAGTGCCAGCAGCCGCGGAGCCGACAGAGGGTTCCCGGGGGCGGCGGCAGCGGTCAGCAGCCGGGTGGCCGCTCCGGCCGGCTCGTCCGGGGGGATCACCAGCAGTTCCCAGCGTCCCACGGTGCCGCAGTCCACGGTGATGGCATGCGCCTCGGCGGCGAGGTCGGTCAGGACCACCTCGATCACATGGCCGGGCGCCATCACCTTCTGCGGGGCATCGGGCCAGGCGGCGGTCTCCACGGTCACGCGGGTGACCGTGCCGATGCTCGGATCCAAGGAGCCGACCAGCGCGGGCAGCTCCAGTTCCAGTGCGTCGCAGCGCGGCCACCATGCGCCGTCCAGCGGGCCGTGGCTGACGTCCGGCGTGAGGCTCAGCCGGGGCAAGGGCATTCGGTAGGAGTGTCCGTCACCTGGCGCCGTACCTTCGGTGGGCTTTGTGATGCCGTTCATCGTGCGATCCCATTCCGGGCGGGTTCCGGCTGCCCGTGTCTGTCACTCGCCGGGAACGGCGCCGCCGTGGTCGTGCGCCCGAAAGTTCTCGGTACTTGTCAGGCTACTCCCGGCCGTGGCGGCCGGCGTGGGGCGCAGTCCTCGCGTGGAGAGGCAGACAGCCCTCGCGTCGGGACACGCCCGTACGGCGGACGACGGTGAGCTTCCCCCGCTGCGCGGGAGGTACTGACTAGCTGGTCAGGCCGGTTTGACGTGGTTTCAGGTTCACTGATTCGGTCGCTGCCCGGGCGCGCAGTGCGGGTAACTGTCTTCCAGCCGAGACGACGCCCCGCCTCCCTGGCGGCATGCCGGACGTCCTTGAGTACGCCGAGCTCCGCAAGATCGTCGCCGCGCAGGATCAACTGCCTGTAGTAGCCCGCCCTGATACTCGGGCCTGAGCGCGGCCGCATCAGCGATTCGAGCCGCTCGACAAGCTTCTCGTACCGGCGCCGGGCCAGCTCGTCCTCGACGGGCGCCATCCGCGCGCACGGCCCGTGTGCCATATATGTGCCGCAAGCGCAGGAGCCCTCCCGTCCGCTGGACGGAAGGGCTCCTGACCTGGTGTTTCTCTGTGCCCCCGGCAGAATTCGAACCTGCGACACCCGCTTTAGGTGTTCGTTCCCGCGCCTGCGTGGCTGCGGTCCAACCTGTGCGCGGGTGCCTTTACCGGGCGCTGCCGTATGCCGCCGTCCGGGCTCGTTGATGTCAGCGTTGGATGTGAGCGGAACAGCCGCGGCTGCTGGGTGACGGCCCCTCCAAGCAGTTGACGGCCCCGAGACGGCCCCAGCGCAGCATCAAGCCCCCCACTGACGGAGAACCCGTTGGTGGGGGGCTTGATCAGTGCGTGATACCTCTGTCTACCGCACGTCCACGTAGTCCCCGGCGGTCTTGACCGTCGCGGTCGTGCTGGTGCCGGAGAAGTAGTAGCGCCAGTAGCCGTCGCCGGCGGCTGTCGTGGTGGTCTTCAGGTTGCCGGTGCTGTTGGTGTACACGGTCTTGACCGTCGTGTACGTGCCTGTTCCCGCTTTGCGGAACTGCAGCTTGACCGGCTGATTGGTGTAGGCACGGTAGTCGTGGGTTTCCCAGTTGGCACGGGTCAGTTTGCCGGTGACGGTGATGGTCTTGCCCTTGGCGACCGGCTCCGGTGAAGCGTCGACGCTGAGCTTCGAGTAGCGCTGGATGTTCGTGTACTTGTAGGTATCGAGGGAGATGCCGCCGTTGCCCTTGTCGTAGGCGTCGACGCCGACCCTCCACTGCCCGGCCCAGGAGTTCTTCCGCAGGTCGCGGGGATCGAGGGTGAAGGGGACGACGCAGGTCTTCGTCGTGGCGTCGACGGCTGTGCACGTGGGACGGCCGAACGGCACCGTCATGTCCGTGTCTTCTTCCTTGGGGCCGCCGTGCCACACGAATACGCGGGCCGTTTCGATGCCGTCCGGATCGGTGGCGGTCACCGAAGCCGAGAAGGTGACCTTGTTGGAGGTGCCGACCACGATGGGCTTGCCGCCGTTGACCGTGACGCCGGTGATCGTTGTGTCGCCGCCCCATGACTCGTCGGCCTGAGCCGTTGGAGCGCTTGCGACGGCGAGTGCCAGGGCGCCGGACAGAGCGGCGCCTATGGCGATTGAGCGCATGTGGTCCCCAGGAAAATCAGGCCTGCCGGTCGAGCCCCCCGCCGCAGGCACCACGATAGATAGCGGGAGCGTACTTTGTTCACGCCGACATGGCTGACCCTCGCCCTGGGCATCCTGTGCGAGGCATACGGCATGGGCATCCCCACCGCCGTCCTGCCGTACCTGAACTCGGCCCAGGCCGCCCACCTCGCGTACCGGCGGAGTCTGGGTCAACTTCGCAAGATGGGCGTCCTGCTCGGGTGTGGTCCGGGTATCGGTTCCGCACGGTACGTTCGGCGACGGCGAGTCCGAAGGCTCGGCCCAACTCCCGTGTCGGCATGGCTCGGTAGGAGAGTTCCGGACTCTGACCCTCGTCGGTGAGGGCCAAGTGGCCGCCGGGACCGGTTGCCAGGGCCTGGCAGTACTTCAGCCCCTGCCGGTGTTCGGCCAGTCCTCTGCCACGTCCCTGCCGGGCGAGTGTGGTCGCCCGCGCGAAGACGCCGAGCAATGCCCAGGGCGTGGCGACGAGGTCCTGCCGGTCGGCACCTCGTAACGGGCCGAGTGCGGGTTTGCGGGAGCTCGGTTCCTTCTCGTCCTTCTTCTTTCGCGCGCGCTGGTGGTCGACAACGGCGGCCGCCTTGTCCGTATCCGTGACCAGAGTGGCGGCCGAGCCGATGTGGACGGGCATCTTGGCACATGGCTCCGCACCATACGAACGCGGATATGGGCGCACGCACGTGCGCACAGGCGCTCGAAAAACCGCCTTGAAGCGGGCACGCTCATGGTGCGCCTGGCACGTGCTGAAGTTCCGCCGGCTGCGGTCAGGGGCTGTCCTCGCCGCCCTCGGTGCCGCCGTTGGCCAGCCACTGCGCGTAGGCGATCGCTGCGAGGCGGGCCGAAGCGGCGTTGTCACGTGCGGTGGCGGTCGTCACTGCGGCGGTGCCGGCAGTTGCAGTGAGGCCCGATGCCGGTGTGTACATCGCCTCGTTGAAGACCGAGCCGCTGGGGGCCGAGGCCACGGCGAATACAGGGTGTGCCGTGCTGCCGGAGAAGGACGTCGAGATGTAGTCGCCGACCATGGTGCCCTGCGTGGTGCTCGCCAGCCAGGAGTGGGTCATTGGACCGGCCAGCTGGGTCGGCGCCGTCCAGGTGCTGCCACCGTTCGTCGACGAGACGTATCCGACGTCCAACTGGCACGAGGACGCGGTGCAGTTGGCCACGGGGTGGTAGTAGTACGTCAGCGCCAGGTGCGCGGTGCTGCCGGAGGTCGACGGGTCGACCGCGAGGCCGGGGATGAAGTGGTCGACGGTGCTGGTGGTCGCGTCGATCGGAATGCGGGTCACCGACGACCAGGTGGTGCCGTTGGCGGTCGTCGCCATGACGATGTCGTTGGAGGTGCAGGAACCCCCGCTCGCTCGGAAGCGGCAGTCCTGCCAGACGACGTACACCTTCCCGGCGGAGTCGATCTCGGCGGAGGGCAGCGGGCCACTGCGCAGGCTGCCGCCCACGGTGAACGTGCTGACGGTGGCCACGGTGGTGGCGTTGGTCCAGGAGCTCCCGCCGTTGGTGGAGGTGAAAGCGCGGATCGCTGTCTCCGAGGCGTTGGCGATCGGGACCACGACGGTGCCGTTGGGCTGTACGACGGGCTGGCCGCCGAGCCCGGTGGCGTTGTTGCCGGTGTTCTTCGAGGCTCCCCAGGTGAGCCCGCCGTCGGAGGAGGTGGTCATCTTGATGCGGTCGCCGTCGCCGTTGTTGTCGTACTCGGTGTAGCAGTTGCCGTAGAACGCGCTCGTGGCGGTGTTGTCGCAGACGATCCAGTTCTTGTCCAGACTCGAACCGGTCGCGGTGACCACGGGGTTGCTCCAGGTCAGGCCGCCGTCGGTAGAGCGGCTGGTGTACACCTCGGGCACGGTGACGGACGAGGTGATGGGGATGGAGGAGATCAGCCAGACGTTGTGCTTCGCGTCGTAGGTCACCGACGCGTCGCTGACCCTCTGGAAGGTGCCGCCCGCCTGGGTGGTGATCCCCGGCAGGAACCCCTTGGTCCAGGTCACGCCGCCGTCCTTGGAGGTCGCGAAGCCGACGTTCGAGCCGCCGCCGTCCGTGAACCGGCCGACCTGGAAGGCGGAGACGATCGTGGAACCGTACGAGAAGGTGTCCGGCTCGACCTCGGTTGCGTGCTGGCTCGTGGAGTTGGTGTAGGGATCGGCGCTGATCTGGGTGAGAGCAGGGGCGGCAGAAGCAGTGGTCGTCGTCAGGACCAGCGCGCCGGCCGCGAGGGCCGCCGTCACCAGGCCGGGTCTCGCGAGGCGGCGGAGCAGTGACGCCAGGGACATGATCCGTTCCCTTTCCGAGAAGGAGCACGTCCGGCATCGGTGCGTCACGGAACGGGGACGGGAGCATGCCTCGTACACGTCCGCGCCATGGGGGCGGGCGGAGCCCGGCCGGACCGAACATCGTGCAGGACGTGCATCAGGACGCCGACACTTTTGCCGTGCCTACATGGTCATGTCAATACGTTCTGACCCGACACCACCCGAAACACGTGGAATTGACGCCCCCTTGACTCTCGGGCCACCTTTTCCGCCGCACCAGATCCTGAGGGCAGCCACCAGAGGCGCGGGCAGCTTCCCGCGCCCCGCGCCTACGGCGTTCCACCTGACACCCGAGCAACCCTGACGCGGTCGGTCGATGCGAGCTGGGGCATGCGGAGGGCATGCGGCTCTTGATCGCCGGCTGCGGGAGAGCACAGGCGCAAGCGGCCGCGGTCGCCGAACCGCACACCGGCTCCCGCCAGGGCGGACAAGTTTTCGGCAAGGGCGCCGCCCGCCTGGGCAACCGCCCAGGGTCAGGACACGACGGAGCGTTGGGGCACGGTACCCGCCTCGGTCGGCGTGGAGCGGGTGGTGTACTGCGGTACGGGGGCGTCGTCGCGGCCGGTGTCGCGCACGAGTCCGTACCGTTCGCGGTCGGCGGAGTGCGGGGCCGGGGGACTGGCGATGTCGTCGGTTGTCTGCTGCCAGGAGGAGGGCAGGACGTCGAGGTTGTAGTCGGCCTGGGTTTCGTTGAGGTGGAGTGTGACGCTGCCGTCGAGGTAGTAGTACTCGTTCTGCCACATCTGCTGGGCTCCCGGCGGGAGGGTGATCAGTCCTTGCTGCCGGTTGCCCATCCAGGTGCCGCCGGCGGTCGCGCCCGGCTGGCGGTCGTCCATGCGGTGGCCACCGCCCGAGGCCACGTGGAACAGCCTTCCTCGCAGTCCGGTCCACGAGGGCATGGTCAGCAGCCCGGGGCGCAGCCCGTACATCAGGTCCCAGTGGACGGTGAAGTAGCCCTTCCCGCGCAGTACCACCGTGTCCCCGCGGTGGACGAGCTGGTAGCCGTCCAGGTGTCTCTTGAGCCCCGTCATCGTCACCGCGGTCTGCGGGCGGTGGGGCAATGCGGCGGGCGGCCGGTCCGGTGGCGGCGCGCTGTCCACGGTGTCGACCACGGACCCGTACCGGGGCAGGGGCCGGGGCCGGGGCGAGGGATGCGAGACGGCCGAGCCCTGTACCGGTGCCGGCCTCGACGGTGATGCGGATGCGGTGGGTGAGGCCGCGGATGCCGGGCCGGAAGCCGTCGGGGCGGTGGCCGGACGCGCCGACGGGCTGGACCATGGGGCCGCGTACACGAGCACGCCACCGCCCACGGCGAGCAGCGCACTCGCCGCCACCACGGCCTTCGCGGTGAGGCTCGTCCCTGCGGTCCCTGCGGTCCCTGCCGTCGTGGAACTCCCGCTGCCTGAAGTGGCCGTGGTGCCGGCATGGCCGGCCGCCGCCGCGTGCGTTCCCGCGGACAGCCACGGGCGCCAGGCCAGCAGTGCCGCCGGCACGGGCAGGAGGGCCAGGGGCGCCAGCAGTCCTTCCGGGGCCAGCATGCCTTCCTCGTGGCGCACGCACCGCGGGCACTGCCGCACATGGCGGCCGAGGCGTTTGCGCCACAGGCCGCTGGGAGCCCCGTTCCAGTCCAGGGTGAGCCGGGTCAGTTCCCCGCATGCGGGCCCGGCCGCGAGGGCTCGGACGATGACGCGGGAGGTGTGCAGGCGTTCCTTCATGCGTTGCACCCGCACAGCCGCTTGATGGCCGGTCATGTTCAGAGCGGAGGCGAGCTCGGCCCGGGCGAGCCGGCCGGCCGTCTCCAGCCACCACAGCGACAGCAGCTCCCGGTCGTCCTCGTCGAGCCAACGGGTCGCGCGCACGGACTCCTCGCGCTGCCCGGACAGCCGCAGGTCGAGGATGACCCCCTCGGCGAAGTCGGCGGCCGGGTCGGGCCGGTGCTCAGCCGCGTCGAACGCCGCTCCCGTCGTCTCCCTCCTGCCGCGCCTGCGGATGTGGTCGCGGACCTCGTTCACGGTGATGGTGATCACCCAGGACCGGAACGCCTCCGGGCGCTCCAGTCCCCCGATGCCGCGCAGGATGCGCATCATCGTCTCCTGGACGATGTCGTCGACGTCGTCGCGGTACGGGTGTGCACGCGCCGCGACGCTGTAGACCAGCGGAAGCGTCCGGGAGCTGAGCTCTTCCAGGGCGCCGCGATCGCCGGCCCGAGCCGCGGCTATCACGTCGGCCGCGGGCGCGGCATGCCTTGGCATCGGGTCTCCCTTCGACCTGACGCGGGTACGAAGCCCCGCTCGCGCCGACCGAGCCGGGGTGCGGGGGCCCTCGGGCAATCGCCGTCGGTGTCGCACACACCGTGGCAGCGAAGTCATCGTAAGGGGTGAGCGCCGACAGCCATGGGCGGGCCGGTGGAATCCGTGGCGACCGGGGATCAGCGGGAGTGACGCGGGGACGTGCGCGGACGCGAGCGGCCGCGCACGAAGACGAAGACCGCGGCGATGCCGGCGAGAACGACGCCCACCAGTCCTGTGACGGCCCACAGAGCACCGAAGTGGCTGCCGGTGTCCGCCATGGTGCCGGTGGAGGAGCCCAGGGGCGTGGCCGCTCGGCCGGTCCGGGCGGGGGAGGGTGCCGGTCCGCTCGCGGTGGAGGACGGGTGTGCGGTCGTGGTGGACGGGAGAGCGGTGAGCACGGTGTGGGCGTCGCCGCGGCTGACGGAGAAGCGCTCCCCGCCGATGGCGAGACCGTTACCGGAGACTGTTGCGGTCGTCGAACCGACGGTCAGCTCAGGGGAGTTCCGGGGAAGAAGGATCTTCGCGCCTGTGACGACCCGCAGCCTGCGCAGGGTCGTGTCGCGTGCCTTGCTGAGATCCAGGACGGCCGAGGAACCGGTCAGAGCGACCGCGCTGGATGTCCGCAGAGAGGTCCCGGAGACGATCAGGCTGCCTTTGGCCACGGTGGTGGCGCCGTTGTAGGCGGCGCTGGTGACGGTGGTGGCGGCGGCTCCGCTCTGCGTCACCGATCCGGCACCGGTCACCGCCGGGAGGACGGTGGGTGTCCCGGTGTTGCGGAGCACGAGTGAACCGTTGTCGATCACTCGGTCGAGGGCTCCGCCGGTGTGGAGGCTCCCGTCGCCGTCCGCGGTCCCGGAGCCGAGACGGAGGGTCGCGTTCCTCTCGATGGTGGTGGATCCGTCGTAGTACTGCGCTGCTGCGAAGGTCACGTCGTTGCCGCTGGTGCCGGCGATGACGACGTCCCCGGCGCCGGGAGCGCTGAGGGTGTCGTGATACATGCCGCCGCCGATGGGCGCGCCCAGGGTTACCGGTCCGTTGTAGTCGAAGGTGAGCCGGGAGCGCTGCCGTCTGGCGTGCAGGTTGATGTAGACCGTCTGCGCCGTGCCGGGCATGAAGATCTGGTGCGTGGTCCCGTCGCCCCACTGGACGTCGGCGCCCTCGATGTTGGTGCCGCGCTTGTTCAGTTTGTGGGCCACGGGCCGCCAGTTCAGTCCGGGGTCGCTCAGCGACGGCGCCACCCCGTCGCCGCTGTCACTCCAGCTGTAGACGCCGGTGAGGATCACCTTGCTGCCCGGGCGGGAGTGCACGTTGACGTCGTTGCCGTACTCGTGGCTGTAGAAGTTCTGCCGCTGTACGACAGTGTGGTTGAGCGGGGTGTCGATGATCCATGAACCGCGGTTGACGACGGCGCGGGCGTTGGGCAGTTCGGCGGCACAGGTGGTGCTCGCGAAGTTGACGCCCGTGCCGTTGTCGAAGATGCCGGAGAACGGGTTGGTGCCACAGATCTGGAGCGTTCCCCACATGTTCCGGGGCTGGGTGACCAGGCCGGAGCCGCTGATGACGCCCAGGTTGAACAGCCGGGTCAGCGACAGACGCAGTGTGCCGTCCACCCGGATGTTGTCCTGGTTCTGCTGGTAGCCGGGCGTGTTGTACGGGAAGGACCCGATCAGGCCGGTCGTACCGCCGGTGCCGTACTGGAGGGTTGCCCCCGCGTCCACGGTGACCGCGGGCTCGTCGGGACTGCCGACCACCACGTACGGGTGGTTGCCGCCCGGGATCCGGACCCTCTGGTGCTGCCGTGAGAGCGGCAGGGTGAAGGTGCTGTCCTTGGCGAGGACCAGCGTGCCGGTGCCGGACACGCGAAGGGCCCCTTCACCGCTGATCACGCCGGTGTACGTGTGGGTTCCCTGCGGGACGCGCACGACCGCGTCGCCGGTCAGGACGACATCGCGGTTCGCCAGGACGGCCGAGGTGATGTCGCCGTCCGCGGCGACCGCGCTGCCCACCGCAACCACCGGTGTGACAGCTCCCGCGACGAGGGCTGACGCCAGGACAAGGTGCCAAGATCGCTTCATCGAGTCAGGGTGCTTCCTGAAGTGCTGGTGATCCTTACGGACGTGAAGACCGGTGGCCGGCCACCGGGATCTCAAAAAAGCCCGGAGAAGTTCTCCATGCCACCTACGCCCTGGGGAACGGTTCCCTTTCGTGCCGTGCACAGGTCGCCGAGAAAACAGCGTCGGGGCGGCAACCTTCTCGGCCTCTGCGGCAACTGGGAACCGGAAGGCCGAGTCGAGCTACCGGATGGACGGGCATGAGGGAAACGAAGCACGCCGCGCCGCAACCGTGGCGCAGGCGCGGACTGGTCACGGGCGTTCCCTTGGCGCTGCTGGTCGTCGGCGTGCCGGCGTGCCGTCCACCGGGAGCGGAACCGGTGTAAGGATCACCGACATCTGCGGGGAGCGGCTGGCCGTCGCGGCACCGTCGTGCAGCCCGACGTCGCGCAGCCGACCGGCATCCGGTTCGCCCGGCATTGACCAGCCCGCCGGTCGGCCTTCACCGCCCCGCAACCGAGCACGACCGCCGTTCGAATCCAGGGCTGGGCACTGTTAGGCTGCGCTCCCCGTTGTTGAACGCGCAACCAACGCGCACATCATTGCCAGGAGAGGGCGACCGAGGGATGGTCCTCGATGACGCGTCCGCGGAGTTCCACGAATTCTTCGAACGCCACTATGCCGAACTCGCCCGTCTGGCTTACCTGCTGACCGGCGAGACCGACGCGGCGGACGACCTCGCGGCGGATGCCCTGGTCGCCCTGTGGCAGCGCTGGGACCGGTTGCGGCAGGCCGACCACCCGCTCGCCTACGCCCGCGGTGTGGTGGCCAACCTGGCGCGGGGACGGATCCGCAGCACGGTGCGGGAGCGACGTCGGATCACGCTGTTCTGGTCCCGCAGCCCCGAGAAGGTGGAGGGGCCGGACATGGCGGCCGTGCTGGACGTCCGCGCGGCGCTCGCCCGGCTGCCGTTCCGCAAACGCGCCTGCGTGGTGCTGCGGCACGCCTTCGACCTGTCGGAGAAGGACACCGCGGTGGCGCTGGGCATCTCGGTCGGCACGGTGAAGAGCCAGACCTCGAAGGGAATGGCCGAGCTGGAAAGGACACTGGGCGCACGAGCGGCCGGGGACCTGGTGGCAGGGAGGAGGAACCGGTGAACGAGGAGATCGCCCGTCAGCTGCGGGAGGCCACCGAGGCCCACCGGCCCGACCGCGCGAGGATGCTGGCCCGGGTGCAACGCGGCATGGCCGGCCCCGCCGTCCGTCACCGCGCGCGGCCTTTCGCGAGGTCCGGGACCAGGGTCGCGCTCGCCGGGCTCGCCGCCGCCGGCATCCTGGCGACCGGCGGCCTTGCCGTCGCCGCCATCGTCGCGACCCCGTCGCCGTCGGCCACCGTGACCGTGCCTGCCACCCCGTCCCCGACCGCCGGCTCCCCGCACCCGACATCGGCCCGCCCCACCCCTGTCGCGCCGGCCCCGGCCACCACCCCGGGCAGCGCGCGCCCGACTCCGCCGGCCCCCAGTCCATCGCCGACCGCCGGCGAGAGCCAGCACGGGCCGCTGTGGGCGGCCGGCTCGGTGGACCCGGGCAGCACCGTCTACTGGACGCAGAGCAACCTCGCCCTCAAAACGACCCAGCCGCTCAACTCACTCACGGTCGAGATGCGGATCGTACAGACCGGCGGGGTGAAGAACACCGGCACCTGGCAGACCCTGCCGAGTGGTGACTTCACCGTCACCGTTCAGGAGGCCGACGGCACGCTGGTCTACCGCTGGGTCCTCAAGCCGGGCCTGACCGTGCCGGCCGGGAGCCATGAGTTCGCCGCGCAGTTCAACAACGGCACCAGCGTCCGCAGTGCCGCGGGCGACGGCTACCGCGTCGACGGGCAGGGTTCGGGCGGCTCCTCGTCGGTCCGGGGAGGGTTCGTCCCGACCCGGTGAACGTCGCTGTGCGGCAAGGGGACGAGCCTCCTTGCCGCACAACTCGATGGTCGAGCATGCCGATCGGGAACTTCCCGGGCAGCTTCGGCTCGTCGTACACGACGGTCATGAGCGACACGACGAAGAACCTGTTCGAGGCGCCGCAGGTCTACAAGGTCCAGGGCCAGAACCAGTACCTCATGATCGTCGAGGCTCGGGGCGCGAACGAGCAGCGCTACTTCCGCTCTTCTACCGCCACGAGCCTGAGCGGTCCGTGGGCCCCGCAGGCCGCCACCGAGAGCAGCCCGTTCGCGGGCAAGGCCAACAGCGGTGCCACCTGGACCAACGACATCAGCCATGGTGACCTGGTCCGCACCAACCCCGACCAGACCATGACCATCGACCCCTGCCACCCGCAGTTCCTCTACCAGGGCAAGTCCGCCACCGCGACCGGCCCCTACGACCGACTGCCGTGGCGGCCGGGCGTCCTCACCCTGTAGCGCCGACCGCTGCTCACTGCCTCGTCGAGGAACCCCAGCCGTGCGCCGGCTGGGGTTCCCGTCGTTTGGGGACCAGACGGAGGCTCGGCGAGGCTTGTCGGGCTGATGGGTGGGTTCCTGGTCCTGCCGGTGTGGGCGTGGGCGCCGACGTCCTGGTTCGGCGTTCTGCCGTCACGCGTCAGCACCGTGATCCCCTTGTCCGCAGCCCGGCGAAGATGACGAATGCGCCCCCATCGGTGAGATGGGGGCGCATTCGTGCCTTCGCCTACTTGAGCGCTGTACCGCCCGAGTTGTGGTAAGCGATCGTCTTGTTGATCAGGTTTCCGCCGTCGGTTTCGACCGTGGTCTGTTCCTGCTGCCCTGCACCGAAGAGCAGCCCGGCGACATGGGCGTTCGCAACCTGGTCCATGTGTGCGAAGAACCAGTCCACCTTGTCGTCCTTGTAGTGGTTGAGGGTGTTGTTCTGCGTCATGTTGCCCACGGGGATCTGCCACAGGACCACCGGCTTGCCCACGGACTCGGACATCGTCTTGTAGAACTGCAGCGCGGCGGCGGCCTTCTGGTCGGTCCAGAAGTGGTCACTGCCGCCGTGGGCCGGCTGTGCGTACCAGCCCGCGTCGCGGTCCGACACGTCGGAGACCAGGAAGTCGGCGTTCTGCGCCCCGAGGCTCGCGTAGTCCTTGACGCATCCCTGGGTGTTGTTCTGCCAGTCCCAGCAGGTGAGGTGGAGCCCCGCGGCGGTGTTCGGCGCGTACTTGTGGGCCATCGAGATCAGGCAGCGGGCGAGTCCGGCGGCGCTGTTCTCCTGTGATCCGCAATCCGTCGGATTCGCGGCCGAGACCTGCGCGGCAACCTTGTGCGGATCGCCGAGCGACCGGACGTAGCCCCAGAAGTCGGGTTCGAGGTCGATCGCGTCGTGCGACGTGCCGATCTTCTGGAGGAAGAAACGGTAGTCGTTCAGGTACCGGGTGAGCAGGTCAAGCCGGTTGATGGCCTTGACCTCGCCTGGCCCGTCGCCCTGGCCCGCCGCATCCCCGAGGTCGCGCAACGAGTACCAGGTCCAGAGCATCTTCTGCGGACGCGGGCTGCCCTTGTACGTCGCCTGGGCCGCCACGCTGTCCCGCCAGGTCACGTAGGTGCCGGGCGCCGTGGTGCTGCCGTTCCAGCAGCCCCACCACCCCGACCAACCGTCGTGGCAGCGCGCTGCCGAGTAGTAGTCCGACGAGGGCGCGGGCTGGCTGTGCACATAGGCGTACCGCACGTCGAACGGCGCGGCGGTCGCCGAGGCGTCGGACATGGAGCCGCCGATGAGCACCGTGCTGCTGCCCATGAAACGTGTCGTCGAGCTGCCGCCACCGGTCGCGGGAGACGGCGTCGACGACGGCTGCGAGCCGCCGCTCGGAGCCTGGCTGGTGGGAACGCTGCTGCTCGGCGGGGTGGGTGTATCGGAGCCGTCGACGCTCCCGGCCGGGACGAGCTGCCACTGCTGATCGGCGCCGCCCCGGTCGCGGTTCTGGACGACACCGCTCCCGTTGGCTTTCGCGGCGTTGTGGACATCGACGGCCATGCCACTGAAGCGATTGACCAAACGCACGTAGCCGTCCGGCGACTTGGCCAGTTTGAACTGCTGGTTGGTGCCGTTCAGGTCTTTCCACTGCACGATGGCGGAGCCGGCGGTCTTCGACCAGCCGAGGTCGTCCAGCACCTTGGCGGAGTTCCGGTTCTGCAACCGGTAGTAACCGTCACCCGCGTCGATGAACCGCCACTGCTGGTTGGCGCCGCCGTGGCGCGTCCACTGCACCACCGCCGCGCCGTCGTTCTTGGCGAAAGCGCGGTCGTCCAGCACCTTGCCGCTGTTGCGGTTGACCAGCACGTACCACTTCTTCAGATCCAGGGTCTTTTGCTGCGCCGAAGCCTGGCTGACCACGACAGCCGAGCCGGCCACGACCACCATGGTGAGACCCGCCCAGAGACCCCGACGCGCGAGCAACCGACGGCCACGATGCTTCGGGCGGCCACCGCGCGCGCCGCCGTCGGCACGGTGGCCGCCGACGCGGGACGCCACCGATGACGTGGGTGGGCCGGGGACATGTCTGTGCTCTCGTTCCAGGGACATGTCTGTGCTCTCTTTCAGCCGTTGCATCTGACCGGACCACTTGGCCGGACAACGCTGAGTGGTCCGAGAGGCCGAAAAGGTTGCCGCGAAGAGCCACGGAATCTTCTTTCGTCTTAGAGATCGTTCTCGACGACCTGGTCCGCGCCGAGCGTGCGAAACACCACAGCGCAGGGGAAGCCAAGCAGGTCGGTGACGACGCAGACGGCACGGGAGGATGAGCTCATGGACGACCTGCTGAGGTTCCTCCGCGCACGCAACGAGGAGGACAACCACGCCTATGCCTACGTGGCTCACACCTTTGGCGGCGAGGCCCTTCTCGACAGCCATCTGCCGATGCTCGACCTGATCGACATGCTGGCACGGGACTTCAAGACGATGGATCCCACGGACTCGCGCATACCCGGGCTCGCATACGCGCTGCGCGTCCTCGCCCAGTCCTACGCCGAGCGTCCCGGCTATCGAGAGGAGTGGCGGCCCTAGAGGTCACCACGCAGGCGGATCTCTAGTGGTGCGCTTGTGGTGCGAGCCCCTCCGACCGGTCTAGACAACAAAGAACCCCCGGGCCTCTGACCTGGGGGTTTCTGCTGGAGCGGGTGACGAGAATCGAACTCGCGCTCTCAGCTTGGGAAGCTGAGGTGATTTAGGGCCTGCTGTTGAGCTGATCTGCGACGGAAGGAGCTGGCGCCGGTAGCCGGGTCCGCTGCTTCCCCGGTGTTCCCCGCGGTTCCCCGTACAATCTGGCACACGTCTGGCACGACCTCTTCCTCCCGAACTCCCGGCCGGTTAGTCATCCAGGTCCAGTGGGCTGGTCAGCCAGCCATAGACGGTTGTGGACGGTCGGATGCGGTCACGGTGGTTGCTGTACTTCGCTGCTGTACCGGAGTTGGGCGCCTCGCCTCATTTCCCGTAAGACCTCACCCGTTCTGGCACGGATGTGGCACGGGTCGATCAACGGCGGACGACCAGGATGTGCTGGACCGCGGGTTCAGCGTCAGGTGAAGTACGGGTTCGTCAGGTCGATGGTGAGGGAGTTGCCGAGGTTGTTGGTGAAAGTGGCCAGTGAGCCGTGGACATCCGCTTGCTCGAACGGGTTGGAGTTCAGCAACGACACCAGCCACACCAGGCCCTTGTACTGGTCGAGCCGCGCGAAGAAACCCTCTGAGCCCAGCGAGCCATCCCCACAGCACACATACCCCGCCCCGTCCGGCAACTGCGCCAGACCTTGCGGATGCACGTCGGCTCTCGTCAGCCGCTCCCGATCCTCCATCAGCAACTCATCCAGGTCGAGCGGCTCGCCGATGTCGAACCACGAAAGCTCAGGACCGTCCACGTCGACCGCCCACGCGGAACCGTCCGCACGGAACACCCCATCCACGGCCGGCCGCTCATTCGCCAGCCACAGATCGATGATGCCTTTGCCCATTCTCCCTCCCAGCCCGCTGACTCCGGCTCCAGTTGCGGTGCGCGCACCGCCTTGCGCTATCGGCTTGGGAAGCTGCGATCACTTGCGGCTGGTTCGGGCGCTGACCTGGGCGAACGGCCGGAGCGCCGCCCCGTCGGGGCTGGCTGCTTCCACCGTGAGTCCCCGCTGTCCCCCGCCCGATCTGGTGCATTTGTAAGCGCGCATGCGTCATCTCCGCTTCGTTGGAACCTATCGCTTCTGCGCCCTGTAGTGCTTCATCAGGGCAGTGATCCGTGTGTGGTCCGCCTGACCGTTGAGCTCGGCCACGAGATCGTCAGGACACAATTCATAGAGATCGCCCCACCATCGACGTCCTCGGTTGTCCCAGATCCGGTATCCACCTGGCACACCCCGGGCGACGTAGCGTCTCCTGCTCACAGTCCCCCTGCCCCAGCACCGTTCGTGCCGTGCTTCAACGACTGGTTCCCGATGCGTGACCATACGTGGGCTGCGGCCGAGCGGCGAGGGAGTATGCAACTGCCGGCCTACACGCTTTCCAACTGTGGTGCCTCGCTTGGCCGCGTACGGGTCCGTTCACCTGCGTTCATGGCCGGTCGGGCGCGGGAGCGGCTACGGGCTACGGTCTCGTCTGAACGGCCGTGAACGTCGCTGAGTGAGACGGAAACTGAGACGGAGGGTGGGGCCGGACTCGCTAGCATCGTTGCTGCTGAAGGGGGAGGCATGGCACTGGTCCGCAAGGGATCACGACAGATCGATGTCGACGGCACGCCCTACCGCTGGCGGCTGCGAGGCAGGCCGACGTACTCCCAGGGGCTGGCATGGTCGCCATGCACGTTGGCGGTCGAGCATGCGGACACCCCGGGAGCGACGCTCGTGGTCTCCACCGATCAGCCGCATCCGAGCAACTGGATCGGTCGCGAGGCTGAGCCTGTGCTGCCGTCCGGTGTCGCCGCGGCTGTTCGGCTCGCCCTGCGTGAGGGTT
The DNA here is from genome assembly GCF_040686075.1 of Streptomyces sp. NPDC086519. Classification (NCBI taxonomy): domain Bacteria; kingdom Bacillati; phylum Actinomycetota; class Actinomycetes; order Kitasatosporales; family Streptomycetaceae; genus Streptomyces; species Streptomyces sp. NPDC086519. Next base: position 31,333 of record NZ_JBFBJL010000012.1, on the reverse strand, counting down.
GGACTCCGACGGTTCCGGGCTCGGCCTTCCACCTCGACCAGTCCGCCGACTTCGCGCCTTCGCATTGAACGGAGCCGGGGAATCATCGGTGCCTGTACCTCAGCCGACGACAGTCCGCCACCATGGCGGGTTCGCCGACCGATCAGTCGCGCGTGTGCCTCGCTGCATCCCCACCGGCCTCCGCCACGCCTCTTTCGGCGGATGATCAACCACCGTAGCGGCTGCGCAGATCCTCGGTGATCTTCGACATCAGCTCGGTCGCGCCTTGCGGTTGTATCTCCTTCAGCGGACGTTCCATCTGGGGGTCGTAGGCCGTCAGTCCGGTTTCCTTCTCGATGATGGCTGAAAGGGTGAAGACCTTGCCGAGTGCGACCGCAGCATCGTCCCCTGCATGCCAGTAGGGCACCGTGATGCTCACCTCGTCACCGAAGACAGACAGGTCGATGCCGGTGCCCGAGTGGCTAAGGTCCCGCGACTCCTGCTCGTACTCCGTGATGTCCACTTCGCCCAGTAGCACCCGGGCCTGCGGGACTATGCGGTCCCAAGCTTCAAGGAGGCGGGCGGGGATCGGCTCGCTGTGCTCGGCCGCGTCTTCCATCGCCTCCAGGACCTCGTCCCATGACTGCCCGTCGCGCCGGCTCAAGAAGTAGATGTCGTAGCTCACCGCGCGATCGTAGACACTTCTCTTGCTGGCCACAGTCCGCCTGATACCTTACGACGAGGGGTTGCTCACCAGTCCCGCCACCGGTCCGTGAGCTCGTGCCGACCGAGGCCCCGCCTGGCGGTCAGGGTCGCGACGTCGACTCCCTGCTCGGTGAGCGCCTCATCGATGTAGGCGCACAGTTGCTCGCGTTCATCGGTTTCGAAGGCGCATTCGTCGTGAGCGTCGTTCACGGCGTTCAGGGCCAGGACGACGCGCTCCACTGCGGCGAAGATCCGTGCGTCGTCTCCTTCGGCGAGCGTGGGCAACTCGGCCTCGAACACGTCGAGGACGGCATCGGTCTCCAGCAAGAGCTCTTCGGGGAACAGCTCGACCATGCACGCGCAGTCGGGATCCAGGGTGCCGGCGGCAAGCTCCGCGGCCTCCTCGGCTATGCCCTTGCGCCAGTTCGTCGTCGGTCTCTCAGCCATGGAGCGGACCGTACAACGCAGGGCTGACAGCAAGACCTGTCTTCATGGGAGAACCTCAGCTTGGGAAGTTAAGGGCATCTAGGGCGCGCTCTCGGGCTGACCTGCGATGGACCAGCGTCGGGGGCTCGGTGGGCGGTCGACTGGTTCCCCGGTGTTCCCCCTACAACCCGGCACGCTTCTGGCACGAGCACTCCGCCCCGAACTACCGGCGGTCGGCCATGGGTGCGGCGTCGTGGCTCGGTCGCTGCCGTTGCGGGGCACGGACGAGGATCATTCGAACTATGGGTGATGTGCGAGACGGCGTCATCGGTGTGTGGTGGGTCGGCTGGTCGGGCCGGCTCATGGGCTACGTACTGGCCGCCGGCCCAGCGTGCGGGGCGCTGTCCGCCTGGCTGGGCGTGCTCTCCCACCCGGGCACGCAGTCCGTGAGCTCTGCGGGGATCGCTACTGCCGTCGCCCTGGGTTCGGCCTCTTCGCCTGGTGGGGTCTCCTTCGCATACGCCTGGAACTCACGCCGGACATGATCGTCATGGTGAATCCCTGGGGCACTCAACGTCTGCCGTGGTCGCGTGTCAGCGCGGTGAGCCTCGGCAACTGGGGTGCGCAGTTCCACACGACGGACGGGTTCACGTACTCGGCGTACGCCCTGAGTGGTCTGGCAGGTGGGACTCGGCAGGATGAGCGGTTCGCTGATGTGCGGCGGATCGTTGATGCCCAACTCCACAGTGGACACCCGATTTGAGGAGTTCGATCTACCCTCGTTCTGGTAGAGACCCACGTTGGGCACCGGTGTCGGATGAGGTTGCCGAGTGCCGCCGCCGTCCGCGCTCGCTGATGTCAGCGTTGGATGTCAGTCGAACACTGGAACGAGGGGCTGTTGGGCCTCCGCCCGGGTGCTGGTCTCTGGTTCGTCCCGGAGTTGGTGGTTGGTGGTGTGGAACTCGTCCAGGAGATCGAAGAACATCTCCATGACGGGCCTTCCAAGTCGCTCCGCTTCGCGCTCGATCTCCCTTGCCCAGCCGAGGGCGGAATGGCGGCCCAGGCGCTGCCACAGCCACTCGGAGAAGCCGCCCTGGGTGCCGGGGTTCCAGAAGTCGAAGGGCTCCGCGATGTCGTGGATGCCCAAGGCAACCCGGTAGCCGATGAGCATGGAGTTCAGGTGCTGCAAGGAGCTGCGGTGAATCCACATACCTGGTCGGAGTCGGACTTCCTCCAGGAAGTCGTACACATCGGCAAGTTCTCCGAGGTGCCTGGGCCTGCGTCTTGTCCCGTCCGTCTCCTTCATGCAAGCACCCTAATCAGGCTCGCCCGATGGTGAGGACCCTGCGTGGGGCTTGAAGGCGTATGTACAGCACAGGACTTGGGCGCCTTGTCGATGTGCCAGCGGAAGGAAGACCACCGGCCGGATCGTCGACGCCAAGCGCCGCGAGCTGCTCGACAAGGTGGACCAGGGCGTGCCCGTTCCCACCAAGTCCGCCAAGCTCTCCGAGTGGCTGCCGTACCAGCTGGACAACGTCATCAAGCCCCGACGGAAGCTCGGCACCTTCGACAAGAGGCACACGTCCGGCTCTACCTGGTGCCCCTCCTCGGCGCCAAGCGCCTCGAATCCCTCGGTGTCGCCGACGTCCGCCGCTTCCTCGTCCGCCTGGAGAAGGAGAGCACTGCCGCAACCGCCAAGGAATCGCACCGAGTTCTGCGCTCGGCTCTGTCCTCCGCCTGCCGCGAGGAACTCATCACGCGCAACGTCGCCAAGTTCATCGAGCCGCCCCGCACGGACACGCCCGAGCTGCACCCCTGGACCCTGGACGAGACGCTCGACTTCCTCGCGGCCTCCCGCAAGGACCCGCTCTACGCGGCCTTCGTCCTCGCCATCGCCATGGGCCTGCGCCGGGGAGAGATCGTCGGCCTCCGCTGGTCTGACCTCGACCTCGACAACCGCGTCCTCTACGTCCGCCACCAGGTCCAGCGCCGCCGTGGCGTCCTGTACGACGACGATCCCAAGAGCCGCCGTCGCCGAGCCGTCCCGCGGCCCGCCCTCTGCATCGCGCCCCTGCGCTGGCATCGCATGTGGCAAGCAGCTGCCCGTACCAAGGCGGGGGAGAGGTGGCATGCGTCGGACTACGTCTTCGCCACCCGCACCGGCCGCCCGGTCGAGCCGCGCAACCTCTACCGCTCCTTCACCCGCGCCGCCGAGTCCGCCGGCCTCCGCGTCATCCGGCTGCACGACGCCCGCCACGGCACCGCCACCCTCCTCACGGCGGCCGGGGTCGCGTCCGGCGTCGTGATGGAGATCCTGGGCCACTCCCAGATCAGCATCACCATGGACGTGTACACCCACGTCGTCCAGGACACCCAGCGCGAAGCCATGAGCCACATGGACCGGCTGCTCAGGAACAGGAAGAGGCGCCCCGGTCGTGAGTGACCGCCCTCGTTGATGTCAGAAGGGGACGACCTCCGGATATCCGGAGGTCGTCCCCTTCTGACCTGGTGCCCCCGGCAGGATTCGAACCTGCGACACCCGCTTTAGGAGTTTTCCCTGGACAGGGCTGTGACCTGTGGAAACGTGGGACTCAATGCGTCTGGCCCGGCGAAACACCCCTCCGTAGTTCTCGCGTGTTCATGTTGTTTCCGCGCTCATATGTGCTGAATCCGTTCCGCGGGGACACCCCATGAGCCGACTCAGTGACGAGTTATGCGCGGTCCTCGCGCCTCTCGATCGCCTGCGCGGCCCGGCACTGCTCGTGTTCCTCGGCGACGCGGCCTGCCTTGAGGTAGGCGCGGCCGAGTCGGCATCTCGGCGGTCCAACAGGCATGGTCTGTCTTGCCGAGTTCCACCGCATGGCCGACGACGGTGGCGAGAACTTCTGCCCTCGCATGCTGTGTCGCAGATCCACGAACAGGCAGCCGTCCGGGTAGTGGCGGCGGATCTCATGAGCGGCGCATACGACGCGCGCGGTCTTCCCGAGCCCTGCCGTGCCGTCCACCGCCACGACGGACACGGACCCGCCGTAGCGGAACGCCGTGGGCTGCTGCATGGCGGAGCGGAAGACCGCCTGGCCGGCCAGACGATCGGCAGGGGCGCCGCGGAAGACGTGTGGACAGCCAAGTACCCCATCCAGTAAATGGTTGATCAAGGACCGCTGAGGTCGTCCGAGGCGGTGTTACGCTCCGCGTGCTCCGCGGTTCTGTGCCGCAGCAACGGGGGACGGACGGCCAGGTGCCGGAAAGACGAGCAACCGCCGTTTGCACGACCGGATCCATGCGCGTTGACCCCGCCGCGAGCACAGGCACTCGACACTGACCGGCCCGGCCCAGCCTGAAATGAAGACACCTGTGAATCGAACCGTGCACCAACGCGGCTGGCTCGCGCTTCTGCTGGCCGGCGCGGTGATGGCAGCGCTACCAGCGGCAGCAGCCGCCGACGAGACCCCGATCGACCCGGCACTGCCGACGCCCACGGTGCCGGTCGGTGCGAACTGCGGCAGCGACAGCAGCCCGGCCTGGGCCACCGTGTCCAGTCCGCCGCCCGCGGGCATGACCGTCTCCATCGGCGTACCGCGGCCGACGGTGAACGGAGTGACGTACCAGGGGGTCGTCCACGCGTGGGACGTGGACGGTTCGCAGGCGGCGGACGGGTCCGCCGCCGGGCTGCCGGTGTTCTTCCAATCCGTGTACGTCCCGCTGCCACTGGCGGACGGGCACACCTACGGCTGGCACGCGTCGACGTACGACGGGACGGCGTACTCGAATCCGACCGCACCCTGCTACTTCAGGCTGGACGGAAACCCGCCCCCCACCCCGGTCGTCACCAACCCGGACTTCCCCCCGGCGGGCAGCCCGGGAACGCCCACGAAGGCCGCCGGGCAGCCCACCACGTTCAGCTTCAGCTCCACCGGCGATCCCCTGCCCGCCGGGTGCACCGAGGCGGGGACTCCGGACTGCCAGGCCAGCGGCTTGGACCATTTCGAGTACGCCTTCGACCAGCAGCCCGGCATCGGCGCGGCCCGGGTTCCCGTCGACGCGGAGGGCAAGGGCAGTGTGACGGTCGCCCTGTCCTGGGGTGTCCACACCCTCTACGTCGTTGGGGCCGACGCGGCCGGGAACCGGTCGCAGTCGCCGGCCGCGTACACGTTCACGGTTCCGTGGCAGCTCCCGCCCCCGGTTCTGCCCACCCTCGACCTCACCGCCCCGGCGACAGTCGGCCGGGCGGCGCAACTGGCCGTCTCGGGGCAGCTGTCGGCGGCTCCGTACCCATCCGGTGAGGTCGTTCACGTGGTCAAGAGCGACCTGGCCCATCCCGCTGGTATGGCGCTGCCCGATGCGTCGTTGTCCGCCGACGGCACCTTCAGCATCACCGACGTCCCGCAGGTCGGGGGAGCCAACACCTACACCGTGACCTACCCGGGTGACTCCACCCACCAGACCGTCAACGCGTCCGCCACCGTCCAGGTCTCCCGCAGTGCCACCGCGGTGTCCGTCACCACCAACGCTCCGTCGTACGCCTACGGCGCGACCGCAAAGGTCACCGCCCGCCTCGGCACGACCTACAACGGCCGCACTCTCGCGGTCTACGCCCAGCCTTACGGGGGCAAGAAGGCGCTGGTCACGACTGGCACGGTGGACAGCCACGGCAACCTGGCCGCGACCTACAAGCTCACCCGCAAGACCACCTTCACCGCAGCTTTCGCCGGTGACTACCGCTACGCCCCTAACACGGCTTTCAGTACCGCGTCGGCCTACGCCAAGGTGTCCGAGTCGCTGAGCGGCTACTACGGGAGTACCCACTACGGCAGCCTCCTCTACCGGGTCTACCACCACACCGCCAAGGCCAAGCTGAACGCCACGGTCACGCCCGACAAGGCCGGCCAGTGCGTGCGATTCCAGACCCAGCGGTACTACGGCGGTGCCTGGCACACGCAGAGCACATCCTCCTGCCACACGCTCAGCACGACGAGCGCCGGCTATGCGACGCTGAGCCTGACCAATGCGGTCACCAGCAAGTTCCGTATGCGGGCCGAGTACGTCCACAGCAGCAAGGACACCGGCAACCTCAGCACTTGGGGCGCATGGCAGTACTTCACCGTCAGGCAGTGACACACAAGGTGCCGGGTTCCCGCCAAGGGGGTGCTCGACGTCCGGGACCGGAAGTTGACCGACCGCGCCTCGCGTGCAACACACGTGCCACCTGAAGGGGTTCGCTGCGCCTGACCGTAACCGGTCACGTGTCTGCCCGGGTGGCAGCCGGGCGGCTTGACGAGCAGCTTGCGGGACGACTGTGTCAGGCCGTTCCGGAGGCCCGTGGGCGCCACAGGCGGGCTAAACCTCCACAACCTTCCGAGGCGCAGGCAACAGGTCTGGAGCTGATGACACGCCCGGGACACAGCAGCTCGCTGGCGCGCTGATCTATCAGCACACGATCCACGTGGCATTGGTAGCACGTGTGCACACAGAATAAAGGGCCAGCCTGAGGGGGAAACCCCTCCTGAGCTGGCCCTTCATCGTGTGCCCCCGGCAGGATTCGAACCTGCGACACCCGCTTTAGGAGAGGGTCTATGGCATGCCCTGTCTGTGATGGCCTTTCACTGGCTTCACCGTTCAGGCTGGTCAGCGTGGTATAGCTTTCCGCACCTGCCTGATCGTTCCCTGTCTTTACTCGGCCTTCCGTTCCCATGACGTTCCCATGAAGGCCCCACAGAGGCGCCTGGGAACGAGGGTGGGGGAGTCTGCTGAGGCCAGCTGCAGTCGGTGAAACGGTGAGCACCGCAGACCCCTTGGGGCCTCTGGCCGTCTGCGCGCGCCCTGTTGGGTCGCTGAGGGAAGCCCAGCGGCTCTCGCGCTACGGGCACACGACCTGGGCGTTGGGCCCGCAGCGCGCCGTCAGGCCCTGGCAGCGCGGGCAGGGGCCGACCTGGTTCGGCATGCAGCGCAGGATGACCGCCGCCGTGGAGGGATCGGTGGTGGGGTCGATGCGTGCCAGCTGGTCGTCCATGTGTCCGAATGTACGTCGGTCGTCCCCGGGCGGGATGGAGGGCATAGGTGTCTTCTTCCGGGCCGGGTCAGTCGACGGCGGTGTGGTCGATGACCGCGACGATGCGGTCCAGGAGGTCCTGGTCGCCTTCGCAACCGTGGTGGATCTGGTGGATCTGGTGGATCAGGCGGGCTGCGGCTGCCGGGTCCACGAAGCGGTCCGGGCGGGGCAGGTCGTTGCGTTCCTCGCCGTGCGGGTGGGCGCGGCCGACGACCAGGCCGGCGGCCTCGAGGATCGGCGGGACTTCGGCCAGCGCTTCGAGGGTGTGCGGCCGCTCCTGGAACAGGGCGTGGATGCGGTGCCCGGCCTTGGCCGTGTTGATGGTGGCGTATGCCTGCCATACCCAGGAACGGTCGCCGATCTGGAAGCGGCCGTAGGTGTCGGGCAGACACAGCTCGATCCAGGGCTCGGCGTCGGGGCCGCCGTCCTCGACGCGGACTTCGGCGTATCCGTCGCGCCAGAACACGCGGGCCTCCCAGTCGGCGGTGTCGCTGGCCAGCTGCTGGACGACGTCGGCGGGGAAGCGGGGGATGACATGGAACGGGAGTTTCCCACCATCTGGTTCGAGTACTACGCGGATGATGCGGTGCTGCACTGCGTCACTGAGCGCCAGGCCCGCGAGGTCCTGGCCGCGCTCAGGGACAGGACGGTCGAAGTCGGGTTGCAGATGCACCCGGACAAGACCCGGATCGTCTACCGCAAGGACGACCACCGCCGCAGCTCGTTCGAGCACACGGCGTTCACGTTCCTGGGGTACACGTTCCGCGCCAGGAAGAACCGCCTCGAACGTCGGCGACCGGTACCGACGAGCCGACTACCCACGCTCGTACGGCTCGGTCGAGCGAAGCGATCGAGTCGCCCGGTCGCGCGGGCTTGATCGGAGAGCATCTCAATCAAGATCGGATTGTGTCGCAATCCAGGGAACTGAATGGTCATTTTGCCGAGTTCAGATCGAGGTGGAAGCCACGGACCGTTCTCGCGTCGAATTGGTCCCGCATGTGATCGGGTCGGCCATGTCCGAGCCTGCTGTATCACCGCCTCCGAGGGCACGAATACGGCGATCGTCCCTCCGCCGCACTCGTGCAGGCTGATCAGTTACTCGCGCGTCGATGAATGACGGACTGGGTCATGGCCTGGGCATTGCCCAAATAGACGGAAGGGTCGCTCAGCTGCCGGATCCGATCTTCGCCGAGGCTCACGACGACGTCCGGGGTCCTGAGCAGCTCATCGACCAGGTCGGTACCGCTTTCCGCGGCCCGGGCACAGGCATCGTAGACAATGTGGTGGGCCCGTTGACGGCCGAGGTCAGGCGCGAGGGCCATCATGACCGCCTCGGCGAGGATGAGCCCTCCGCTGAGGCCAAGGTTTTCACGCATTCGGGCAGTGTCGACGTCCAGGTTTGCCACCGTGTGGGTCGCCTGGGCGAGGGAGGAGGACAGCAGCAGGAACGCTTCTGGGATGACGGCCCATTCGATGTGCCAGGGACCGGTGGCGCGTTCGAAGTCCTGCATCGCCGCATCCAGCATGGCTGAGGACTTGTCCCGCAGAAGTTTCGCAGCAGCGACCATGAGTTCACTGGAGATGGGGTTGCGCTTCTGCGGCATGGTGGAGCTCGCGCCACGCCCCTTGACGTATGGCTCGGCCAGTTCCCCGAACTCGGTCGAACACATCAGGGCGACGTCCATGCCGATCTTCCCAACGGATGCGCCGATGGCAGCGAGGAGCCAGACGATTTCCGTAAGACCGTCCCGCGCCACGTGCCAGGTGATTTCGGGGTCCCGCAAACCGAGTTCCACGGCGAGTTCAGCACGTATGCGCAGAGCTTCGGGTCCTGGTCCGAGAGAGGCCAAGGTGCCGACGGCTCCTCCGAATTGGACCATCAGGTCGCGTCGTCGCACGTCGGCGAGACGCTCGGCGTATCGGTCCAGTGCCGAGAGCCATACGGCGACGCGGTATCCGAAAGTGACGGGCAGAGCGTGCTGGAGGTGAGTGCGGCCGGCGGTGACAGTGTTGATGTGTGTGGAGGCCAGTTGCCGCAACTCGTCCCGGAGACGGCCGAGGCTGGCGGCGATCATTCCCAGGCCCTGGGCGCACTGCAGGACTGTCGCGGTGTCCATGATGTCCTGGGTGGTCGCACCCCAGTGCAGGTACCCGCCGGAATCCCCGCACTGCGCGGCGAGTTGGGTGACGATCGGGAGGATGGGATACCCGACATTGTCAGTGTCACGACGCAGCTGCTCATGGTCGAGCTGCGCGGGGTCGCAGAGCGTGGCGATGGCGTCCGCAGATGCCTGCGGGATGATGCCGACGCGGGCCTGTGCCTGCGCCAGTGCCACTTCCACACGCACGACCGTCTCCACGTATGTCTCATCGCTGAAGATGGCACGCATCTCGGGGGTTCCGAACATGTCCCGGAACAACAGGGAGTCGAAGACAGTGCTGCTGCTCATCGGACGTTCTCCACCGCCTGCTGTGTGCCGGGCGGGGTTCGCACCGAGGGAGGTGCCATGTTGATGGCGATGTACTTCTGTTCCAGATACTCGTCGATACCGGTGTTGCCGCCTTCACGGCCGACCCCGGACTGCTTCATGCCGCCGAACGGGGCGCTGGGGTCGGACACGTAGCCTCGGTTGAGACCCACCATGCCGGTTTCGAGCTGCTCGCTCATGCGCAGGGCCCGGTTCAGGTCCTGTGTGTAGAGGTAGCTGACGAGGCCGAATTCGGTGTCGTTGGCCGCTCTGAGAGCTTCCTCCTCCGTGGTGAACGTCTGGATTGCAGCGACCGGGCCGAAGATCTCTTCCCGGGTGATCCGCGCTTCGGCGGGGATGTCGGTCAGAACGGTCGGGGGGTAGAAGTAGCCCGGACCCTCCGGTACAAGAGCGCCTGCCCGTGCGCGGGCGCCGGCGGCAATCGTTTCGTCGACGAGGTCGGCGACGCGGCGGCGCTGGATGTCGTCGATCAACGGTCCGAGGTCGACGGCGGGGTCGGTCCCCGCTCCGACGACGATCGTGCCCATGCGATCCACCAGCTTCCGGGTGAACTCTTCCGCGACGTCGGCGTGGACGTGGAAGCGGTTGGCTGCGATACAGGCCTCGCCGATGTTGCGGAGCTTGGCGGTCATTGCGCCGTCGACTGCGGTGTCGATGTCTGCGTCCTCGCAGACGATGAACGGTGCGTTGCCTCCGAGTTCCATGGAGGTCCGCAGTACGGTGTCGGCCGCTTGTGACAGCAGGAGGCGGCCGACAGGGGTGGAGCCGGTGAACGACAGCTTGCGAAGCCTGCCGTCCCGCAGGAGGGGTTCGGTGACCGCAGCGGCCTGAGTGGTCGGGATGATGTTGAGGACGCCATCGGGCAGTCCGGCTGCGGTGAGTACGTCGGCGAGCGCGGCTGTGGTGAGCGGTGTCTGTGCCGCAGGCTTGACGATCATCGTGCAGCCTGCTGCCACGGCCGGTCCGATCTTGCGGGCCGGCATGGCCAGCGGGGCGTTCCATGGGGTGATGAGCAGGCAGGGGCCCACCGGATGGCGGGTGACCAGAACGCGGGCTGTACCGTCCTCGCTGACCTTCCAGCTGCCGTCGATACGGACGGCTTCCTCACCGAACCAGCGCAAGTAGTTCGCGCCGTACAAGACCTCTGCCCGTGACTCGGCCAGCGACTTGCCCATCTCCAGGGTGATGAGCAGCGCGAACTCCTCCATGCGCTCGATCAGCAGATCATGCGCGCGACGCAGGATCTCGCCCCGGTGGCGCGGGGGGACTTCCGCCCACTTGGACTGTGCGGCGCTGGCGGCATCAAGCGCGGCGAGCGCGTCCTCCGGGACAGCGTCGGACACCTCGCACAACGTCTCGCCGGTGGCGGGATTCTCCACCGGGAACGTCGCGCCCTCTGCCGCCGGCCGCCATCGGCCGGCGATGAACACCCCCTTCTCCAGTTGGCCTATGACGTCGCACTTGGGTGTGGTCATGTTCATGGAACTCTTCCTCGTGGTTGATCACAGCAGGGGAAGCAGGTAGAGCTGCTGCCGGTGTCGCTTGTCTGTCTGAGAAGGACAAGGCGACACCGACAGCGGGCCGGCCAAATGGCAGCAGCAGTACGCGACACCGCACTGACGCGTACTGCTGTGCTGGATTCAGCCGAGTGTGGTGATCAGGTCTTCGGCCATGCGGGCGCTGGAGGCAGGGTTCTGGCCCGTGAAGAGGTTGCCGTCCTGCACGTTGTACTGCTGGTAGGGCGAGCCACCGGAGTGGATCGCGCCCAGTTCCCGCAGTCGGCCGGCCAGCAGCCAGGGCGCGCCGTCGGCCGTTCCGAACAGCCGTTCCTCCTCGTCGGTGAACGCGGTCATCTCACGTCCGGCGAAGATCCACTTGCCGTTCTCGTCCACGGCGCTGAGCAGGGCGGCCGGGCCGTGGCAGACCGCGCCGATGGGCTTTCCAGTCCTGTCCGCATCGATGAGAAGGCGGCCGAGGTCGGCGTCTTCGAAGAGATCCACGACCGGACCATGACCGCCGGGCAGGACGATCGCGACGTAGTCGTCGACGTCGACCTCGTCGAGCCTGAGCAGCGGACCGAAGTCACGCAGCGCCTTCTCGGCGTGCGCCACATGGCGTGCGCAGTCCTCACCGGCGATCTCGGGGTCGGCGCTGTGCCGGTCGAGCGGCTGCAGCACACCTCCCGGGGAGGCGAAGTCGACCGTGTAACCAGCCTCGACGAACTTCTCGTGCGGAGCGGCCACTTCCTCGGCCCAGTACCCGGTCGGGTAGCGCGAACCGTCGGTACGCACCCAGACGTCCGCGGCCGACATGACGATCAGGACCTTGCTCATGAGCAATACCTCCAAGCTGCGCGGGTGGTCAGGCGGTGGCAGGAAAGTCGGTGGCGGGCGCGGACTGCACGGTCGCGTCCAGGTTCGCCTGCAACGCCCGCACCTTGGAGGTGGCATAGGCGTGGGAGTCCGAGCCGAGGACCTGACGCAGCGGACCCTCGCCGGCCACGACCCGGTCGATGATCGCCGCAGCACCCTTGACCGGGTCGCCGGGCTGGCTGCCCTGCAGCTTCAGGTGGCTGTCGACCATCTCCCGGATGCTTGGGTAGTGCTCCGTGGTGGCGGCCGGCAGCACGAGGGAGTCCCGGGTGAGGAAGTCGGTACGGAAGTAGCCCGGCTCGACGATGGTCACATTGACCCCGAAGTCCGCCACCTCGGCGGCCAGGGCCTCACTCAGGCCCTCCAACGCGTACTTGCCTGCGCAGTACAGCGCCCAGCCCGGGACTGAGACCAGCCCCAGAACCGACGACACGTTCACCACATGCCCGCTGCGCTGCTCACGCAGGATGGGCAGTGTGGCACGAAGCACGTTCCACACTCCTGCGACCTGCACATCCAGCATGTTCCGCACATCACGGTCGGTGGTCTCCTCCACCGCGGCCAAAAAGCCGTAGCCCGCGTTGTTCACCACGACATCCAGACCACCGAAACGCTCGGTGGTCCTCACCACTGCCCGCTGCACCTGCGCCTCATCACGCAGATCCACCGTCAGCGGCAGAAGACGCGAGGTGTCGACCCCCTCACCGAGCGCCGCGAGCAGCCGTTCGGACGAACGCGTCGTCGCCGCGACACTGTCGCCACGCTCCAGCAGTTGCCGGACCAGGTGCAGCCCCAGGCCACGAGAGGTACCGGTCACGAACCAGATGGCAGATCGGTCAGTGGGAAAAGTCATGATCGTTTTCCTTGCACGGTCAGCGGATTGGAATGCGTGGCCGCCAGGAAATGCCTGCCGGGCACGTATCCAGACTGGCCCGTGATTCGGGCACGCGGAGACGAATACCGTGCCCTACAAAACCGTGTATGGAGGAACCTAGTACGGATAGGGCCAGCTTTGAGCGTTGAGCATCGTTGACACTGGCCTGTGTGACTCTCAACGAGAATTCGCTGACCTTCTGAGAAGAGCCCGTACTCAGGTCGTCCCCTGGCGTGTTGGTCTCCCCCGGACGGCCGCGTGCGACCGACCCCGGACTGCGCCGTGAGGAGGTCGCGCATGGCAGGCGTAGCGCCACGCACGTAAGCACGACCTGGCCGATGTGCAGACTGGTCGACAGGCCTCGGCCCCGAAAGCTCGATCACCACCCGGCGCTGCTCAACTCCGCCCGGATTTCATGCGCCTGGTGATGTCGGGCGCCACTGGGCCCCCGACTCGACCCACCCAATCGGACCGACGACTCCCCTGGCACGCACTGAGATCGTCCGCGCGAGCAGAGGCCATGCCGCCCTGCCCCAAGGGGACTACGCCTATCTCGTCGGCGTAACTGTCGCCGCCCGCGGTGCCCTGCACCAGGAATGGCTGCGGAAAGGGACGTGCATGTAGCCTCGATTCTTCGGTGGGGTTTGGTCGTTGAGTGGCCCGGCGGTTCGCCCGTAATGTCCCTCGCTGTGTGAGGGTGGGCCGTCGCGTGTCGCTGCGGGGTGCGCCGGGTTCTACGGGCCCGGAGACTGCTGGCCTTCCTCCTCTCGGTGTGTGTTGGGGCGGAGGCTGGTCGTCAGGTGGCGGCGGTCAGGTTGTTGATCCGCTTCCAGCTGGTCGTGAACGCCGTCGCCCAGGGCCAGGTCCGTTCGATGCGCAGGTGGCGGCGTGCGTGGTGGGCGAGGCGGGCGGGCAGGTGGCAGAGGCGGAAGCGCATCGTGTCCGGCTCGGCATCGGCGAGGTCCGCGTGGTCGTGGAGGGTCAGCAGCCGCAGCCAGGCGTCGAGATCTGCGGCGAGGTTCGCGGTGAGCATCCAGCTCGCTTTCGTTTCCCAGGACTTGGACGGCAGGTTCGCCAGTCCCATCGCCTTGTTGGTGCGCACGCGGTCTTCGACCTCGGCGTGATCGCGGTGGAGGACGTCGAGGAACTGCACTTGGTGGGTGCCGGCGATGTGGCCCATGTGCCGGATGTTCGTTGCGGTGATCGAGTAGCGCCAGCCGGTGTTCTGCTCGAACGCGGTCAGCTTTCCCAGGTGCCGGCGGGAGGGCTTGACGCGGCGGACGATCAGCCGCATGCCCTTGGGCCAGCCCTCACGCGTGTTCAGCCCGGTCAGCTCGGCGACGAAGTAGCCCTCCTGGACCTCGCCGTCCTGTCGCAGGGAGGTTTCCCAGGCGGCTTCGGGGAGACGGGCGATGGCGCGTTCGTCCTCGGGCGTGATTGTCCAGCCGACGGTGTAGCGGACCGTGCGCCGCGTGGTGTTCAGCGCCTGGAGGCGCTCGAGCAGGCCGTGCGTGGCACCGGCGCCGTCGACCCGCACCAGGATCTTGACCTGCGAGGAGTGGGGTATCTGCGCGAGTGCGGCATCCAGCACCCGCAGGTGATCGGCGACGGTGTTCGCGCCGGCGTTGCCCTCCCTCAGCTCCATCGCCAGGCACTCGTCGGTGTTGGCCAGCCACGCGGCCAGCGGGTGAAAGCCGAAGGTGCCCTTGAACGTGCCGGCGGCGCCCTGTTTCCTGGAGGCCGCGGTGATGACCGTGGCGTCCATGTCGAGCACGATCCAGCCCTTCAGATGCCGCCCCGCGACGGTCAGATACGGGAAGCCGCCGGGCCGCAGGTGCAGCAGCGCCCAGACATGGCGACGCACCCGCTGTCGTACCTTCGCGATCTGTGCGCGCCGCGTCTCGTCCGTCGTGGACAGCAGCCGGTGCAGCGTGGAGTCCGACACTGCCGGTCCGAACAGGGAGCCGTGGTGGAGCTGGAGCTGCTCGGCCTCCAGCAGATTCGTGGCGCCGAGCGCGATCGCGACGACGAGGCCGACGAGCGCGGTGGCCCGGTCCCGCCACGACGAGGTCGTGCCCGACGGCAGCACTCCCGCCAGCGCGTCGGTCAGGCCGACGCGGTCGGCGAGCTTGTGCAGCAGCACCACCCCTGCATGCCCGACCAGCCCTTTCCCATCGGCCGTCACAGACAGACCGCGGTCCCACCCTGTACGCCCGCTCACCAGAAAGGTGCCCTGACTCCTGCGCCGGATTCGATCTAGACACTCGCATCCTTGCAGGTCGGCGGCACCTTTCTGCTGTCAGGGAGGCAGATCGACCAATTCCGCTGAAGAGCCGGGGTTCAAGGGTAGTTGGCCCGTTGCCTTTCGTGGGCTGGGTTGTAGCGCTGTTCGACGGACCTGTCACAGACGGGTTGCGACGCGGATCAGGTCGGCGGCTGCACGCAGTCGGCTCTGAGGCGGCCAGGCGATCACCGTCGTCACGGGAGGAGCGTCCGCGACGGGCACGGCGGCAAGGTCCCGGCGCAAGTCGGTGGCGACCGATTCGGGTACGGTCACGGTGGCCCGTCCGAGGGCGATCAGTTGGAAGAGTTGTGTCAGGTTCCGTACCTCGGCCCCCGGTCCCTCCGGGTAGCCGCCGTCGGGACGGGGCCATCGGGCCATCGGCAGGTCCAGTAGCGCGGTGACCTCGGCCATCCGGATCTGGGTCCGGTGGGCGAGTGGGTGGGCGGTGGGCAGGAGCGCGACCTGGCTTTCGGTGTAGAGCGCTTCGGTGTCGAGTCCGGCCGTCGAATCGAAGGGCAGGTGCAGCAGCGCCACGTCGGCCTGCCCGCTCTGCAGCAGGTTCTGATGCTGATGTGCCTCGCAGAGCAGCAGTTCGACGGCGGCCGCGCCCTGCTCCGCGCGGTAGGCGTCGAGGAGTTTGGCCAGGAACTCGTCGGCGGCGCCGGATTTCACGGCGAGCACGACGCGCGGGCGCGGTTGGGCGGCCTGCCGGGTCCGGCGCTCGGCTGCGGCCAGGGCGCCGAGGATGGTGCGGGCCTCGTCCAGCAGCACGGCTCCGGCCTCGGTGAGGGTTACCTTGCGGCTGGTGCGCTCCAACAGGGTGACCCCGAGTCGCCGTTCGAGGCGCGCGAGGGCTCGCGAGAGCGGCGGCTGGGCCATCTCCAGCCGCTCGGCGGCCCTGCCGAAGTGCAGTTCCTCGGCGAGGGCGACGAAGTACCGCAGCTCGCGTGTCTCCATCCGTCCACAGTAGCCCGGCGAACGCGGATCGATACCGCGAGGGTATTGCTGTGTTACCGAGATGGCGATTGGTCTCCGGCCGAAGCGCGGCCAGACTCGCTGTCATGAGCGAGAAGACAATCGCGCTGGTCACCGGCGCGAACAAGGGAATCGGTTACGAGATCGCCGCCGGGCTTGGCGCATTGGGCTGGAGCATCGGTGTCGGCGCGCGAGACGGTGAGCGCATGGCCGAAGCCGTGGCGAAACTGCGTGCGGCGGGCACCGACGCCTTCGCGGTGCCCCTGGACGTGACCGACGATGCAAGCGTGGACGCCGCCGCGCGGCTGATCGAGGAGCGAACTGGACGCCTCGACGTGCTGGTCAACAACGCGGGCATCGCGGGCGGCTGGCCGGAAGCGCCCTCGACGCTCGATCCGGCGACCGTGCGGCGGCTGGTGGAGACCAACGTCATCGGCGTCATCCGGGTCACCAACGCGATGCTCCCGCTGCTGCGCCGCTCGGCCCACCCGCGTATCGTCAACCAGTCCAGCCACGTCGGCTCCCTCACCCTGCAGACCATCCCCGAAGTCGACCTCGGAGGGATCAGCGGAGGCTATGCGCCGACCAAGACCTACCTCAACGCCGTCACCATCCAGTACGCCAAGGAACTGAGTGGCACCGGCATCCTGATCAACAACGCCTGCCCCGGCTACGTGGCCACCGACCTCAACGGGTTCAGCGGCACTCAAACCCCTGAGCAGGGCGCGGCGATCGCCATCCACTTGGCGACCCTTCCCGACGGCGGCCCCACCGGCCAACTCTTCGACGACAACGGAGTCGTGCCCTGGTGACGGTCACATCCGCGCCCGCAACTGCGCTGATGACGCGTCCGGCCCAGGAGGGAAGGACGGCAGTCGGATTTCGTGGGCTGATAGGTGTCGTCATGCCGTGAGCGCGAGGCGTGTGCGGTAGTGGTGCCAGCGGGCTCGAGCTTGGTGGCGTCGGCGCCAGTTGGACCAGGCCAGATGGAATTCAATGTCCTGGATCGCCGGTATTCGCTGAGCGCTGGCCGTGGCCAGTAGGCGCTGGATCTCGGGGACGGTCAGCGCGGTCATACCGCAGTCGGCGGGTGCCTGCCGGTCGGGGTCGTCGGGCAGGACGGGTAGAGGATGAGCGGCTTTGGCCAGTGCTGATGCGACGGCCAGCAGCGCGTAGGCGGCCAGGGCGAGAGCGGTGTGCCGTTTCCAGGCTCGGTAGCCACGTACCTGGGTCCCGTCGAGGCCGACGGCCTGCTTGGCGTCCTGGAAGTCTTCCTCGATCGCCCATCTGCTGCCTGCGACCTTGATCAGGTCGGTCAGGGAGCAGACGTAGCGGTCCGGGACGTAGGCGATGTAGAAGGCCAGTTCGCTCGGGTCGCTGATGTTCCGGCGAATCAGCAGGTGGTGGCGCGGGCAGGCGGTGGCGATCCACGCCCAGTCGTACAGGCGCCGGCCCTTGGACCCGTTCCCGCACGAGCGACGGTTCCAGCCGCGCGGCTCGACCAGTCCAATCGCCTGGTCGGCGCGTATCTTCACGCGCCCGGAGGTGGTCAGCTGAAAGTCGCGGCCGATCGCGAAGACGTAGCCGATGCCGCGCTGCTCGAACAGCTCCCGCAGCTCGGTGCTGCGCCCGTAGACCTCGTCGCCGGTGGCCCAGGCCGGGTCGAGCCCGGCATCCAGCGCCCGCCGGGCCTGGTCCCGAGCGATCTGGCCCTTGGTCGCGAAGGCATGCCCGGCCTCGAACCCGGCCCGGCGCATCCGGTCGGGGTCGGCAAACCACTCGCGCTGCACGTACAACTCCCGGTCGATCAGCGCGTGCCCGTGCACCGTGGCGTAGCTGGCGTAGACCGCGACGATCGCGTTCTCGATCCGGCCCGCGGTGCCGGTGTACTGTCGGCCGACGCCCGCAGTGGCCTGCCCCTTCTTTAAATCACCGGTCTCATCGAAGATCAGCACCCCGCCCTCGCCCAGGTGGCGGGCGACGTAGGCACGCACCGCATCGCGCACCGCGTCCTCATCCCACACCGCGCCCGAGAGCAGATGCTGGAGCCGGTAGGGGCGCTCGTGTCCCACCGCCTGCGCCAGCGCCCAGCAGTTCCCGGACACCCCCGGCATCAACAGCGCCCGTACATACGCCATCGCGTTCGACCGCAGGTCACGCCGGGAGAAGACAGCCGCGAGCAGGTCGGCGAGCTCCGCGAAGCGCGCCTCGAACCCTCCCGCTATGGTGGCCGAGCAGGCCGTTCCTTGATCGAATTGCGTCACACCATGATGATCACGGAGCGGCCCGCACTCGCAGATCAACGGCACTGACCCCACGTCAGCCGACGAAGTCCGACTGCCGTACTAATTCCTGATAGACCCCGCCCACCTCAGGTTGGGTTTGTGGTGGGAGCTTGGGGGGCGGTCCAACTGCTCAGCAATTGCAGTGCTTCGGCAGTGGAAGTTTCGGGTTGGGGGTTGTAGACGCAGAGGGTCTGGTCGGTGTCGCCGGGTGCTTGGAGGCATTCGTAGGCGAAGTGGAGGTCGCCCACTACGGGGTGGTGGTAGTGCTTGGTGCCGTGGGTGCGTCGCAGGACGCGGTGGTCGTTCCACCAGGTGGTGAATTCGGGGGAGCGCAGGGTGAGTTCACCGACGAAGTCGGCGAGCCTCCGGTCGTGTGGGTGGCGACCGGCTTCGAGGCGGAGCATGGCGACGGTTTCGCTGGCGATCTGTTCCCAGTCGCGGACGCGGTCTCTTGCCTCGGGATCCAGGAGATAGAAGCGGGCGAGGTTGCGCTGTGTGGCAGGGAGGGCGTCGAAGTCGGTGAGGACTTCGCAGGCCAGGCGGTTGGCAGCGAGGATGTCGGTGCGTCGGCCGATGATGAAGGCGGGGACGTGCCCCAGGGTCTGGAGCAGGAGGTACAGGCCTGGGCGAACGCGTTGTGGACCGGCCGGGGTGCGGCGGGTGGGTGTGGGGCGTGCGAGCAGGTCGGTGAAGTGTTCGCGCTCGGCGGCGTCGAATCGCAGGGCGCGTGCAAGCGCTTCGACCACTTCGGGGGATGGGGTTCCGGCGCGGCCCTGCTCGAGGCGGGTGTAGTATTCGGTGCTCATTCCGGCCAGGCGAGCGACCTCATCGCGGCGTAGCCCGGGCACCCGGCGGATGCGGCCGTCATTCCCGAGCCCTGCCTGGTCGGGTGAGATCCGAGCACGGCGCGAACGCAGGAAGTCGGCCATCTCGCTGCTACGGTCCATGCGTCCAGTGTGAAGCAACGGCGCAGGCTGTGACGGGCGCTGGGTGGTACTGCGAGTACCTGCCTCCCCGGACCACGCCAGCAGCTCATAGACCGGGGTTCCTCTCAGAAACCGGTGCCAGTGCAGTGGCCGTCGATGAACTCCTGCTGGCCTCGGTGCCACCGCCGAGCGCGATCTGGTACTCCCACACCACTCCGTCCCGGATGTCCACTGCGGCAGTGACCAAGACCAGCGTGGGCGCGAACGATGCGTGGTCGCGGATCTTCAGACAGAGCGAGCGCAGGGCTTGATGCAACACAGGGGCATCCTGAACGTGCACCGAGACCGTCGGCTGCAGGAGTTTATGGCATAACGTCACTAACCGTCTTCACAGTGTCAGCGATCCAGCGGGCGCCAGCGGTCACCCGGGCGTCGCCTCCGGGACGGCCGAGGACCCGAACACCCACCGGCATACCACTCACGGTCAGCAGGGGGACGTTGACCACTGGGGCACCCCGCAGAGATCCCGGGGCGTTGAACACCGGGTCCCCGGTGGGCCACGGGGCCAGGGGTTCGCCGGGCGAGTCGCCGGCCCACAGCGGCGCCGGCCCGGGGGAGGAAAGGGATACGAGGACATCCAGGTCCCTGCTGAGTTCGGCATGCTCGTCACGTATCTGCGCACGGTGCCGCAGCAGGTCCGTGTACCCGTCCACACCGAGTGCTTCGGCAATTTTGAGGACGCCCTTGCCCCGGGCGCTGACACCGTCGGGACAGTGAGCCAGCAGGTTACGCAGCGCCCAGTGGTTCTCCCTTGCGGTGATGGCCATCGTCAGGTCACGGGCGCCGATAAGTTGCTACTCGAACCGTTCGACACCGGGGTGGCCGTCCCGTCGGACGACTGGAACACCTGTGGTGGCGAGGCGGCGGAGGAACTCCTCGAACGCTGCCCGGCTGGAGGGATCCGCTCCGGCCCAGCCCTCGGTTTCCATGACGCCGACGGCGAACGGCCGGTGAGGTGGCGGCGGGGCCGGCCGGGAGGGGGCAGAAACGGCAGCAGCCGCTCGTATACCTCCTGGGCATCGGCGGGCCGGCGCTCCGGGCGCTTGCGCAGTAGGTGGAGGACGAGCTTTTCCAGTGTTTTCGGAACGTCGTCCCGTAGCAAGCGCAGTGGCACGGGCGCGGCCTCGACGTGCTGCCGCATCAACTGGTATTCGCCGTCCCCGTTAAACAGGGGCCGCCCGCAGCACAGTTCGAGCAGGATGCAGCCGAGCGCGTACAGGTCGCTATGTGGCGTGACGCGTCCGCCCTGAACCTGCTCGGGTGCCATGTACTGGCTGGTGCCGACCGGGCTGCCGGTGCGGTGATCCTGGTGGCGTCGGTGCGCAGCATCGCGGTGATGCCGAAGTCGAGGACCTTCACCGTGCCGTCCTCCGCCACCAGGATGTTGGCGGGCTTGAACGACGTGGCCGCCAGGACCGTCTCTGACATCAGCAAGGGGACGCCTGATCTGCACCCAGGTTCGTCTGGCCGTAGAGACGGGGGCTTTCCGTTAGATTCTTAAGGAATATCCGAAACGTTACTGATGCGCAGTTCAATGTTCCCAGGACGTTCCCATTCCGCACCCAAAGGCCTTCCGGGGCGGTTCCCTGGAAGGCCTTTGGGTGCGCTGACCTGCAATTTTGTGGTGCCCCCGGCAGGATTCGAACCTGCGACACCCGCTTTAGGAGTTCGATCCGCGCCCGCCCCTGGGGCCGTCGACGGCTGGTCCGACGGTCGCCCGGGGGGTGCTGCCGTATGCCGCCGTCCGGCGTCGTTGATGTCAGCGGTGGATGTCAGAACGTGGTGCGCTGTGCAGGTGGTAGCGGCGATTTGGACGTCGTACCGCCTACGTCATGCAACGACGTCAGACCCCTAGACGGAAATCTTCGATCTTTTGACGAATTACCTCACTGGGGTCGATTCCGAAAGACCTGTCGGTCAGCATCTGTACAATGTCGGCATCAGTAAGAGCCACGATCATCTTATCGTGTTGCACCCACTGGCTCTTAATCGCGTGGACTGCGGACCCCTGGGGCTCTATACGCGTCATAATTAAGGCGAATAGCCCAGTTCCATGCTTGGAAAGATAATTGGCGACCTGAATGATCTCCTGCTTCTCGATCCCGCGTGTGTAATTTTTAGCGTCTGCGACTACGTAGTCTGCGAAGTATTTATCTCTGATAAATTTCCAAAATCCAGTGTCGGCATAGTTGGGGAGGATGAAGTCTCGCCGGTTCATCTCGGCGTCGTCCAAACTCTCCCAGACGGGGGATTTTAGAGGGGGGCAGAATAGATATTCTGCGATGTCTCGGCAAAGGCGCTGGTAGGCCGACCAGGTGGCTCGTCCGGCAGGCATCTGCATGAGCTTATCAACCAAGGCGAGGGCTTCACTCTGTGGAGCTTCCTCGAAGTATTCTGGAGCGAGGAACTTGGATGCCTCGTCTCTCAGGCCCGCGGCCATCGACCTCTGAGCGATCCATGGCCCATCCCAAATTTCGATCCCGCTGTTTGTGAGTGGGTCCGTGCCCTTGTTCGCCAAAATTCCAGGAGCTGCCAAAACGAGGCGCTTCCTGCGGGCGCCATGCTGTGTTGCCCGGGCGAGACGACCATAATGCTTCATTTGATTTACGACATCTTCAATGCGAAGGTTCGTCTGCGGTGACACGCGTTTGACCTCAATGACGAACACGTCATCCTCTGACTCGGCGATAATGTCCGCACGCGCCCCTGGTCCCAAGAGGACGTCTTGCGATACGTTCCGGTGGCCGGTCTTAACGAGTAGCTGCACGAGGAAATTAGTGAATTCGAGCTCACTGAAATCGAGGGCTCTGCTTTGGACTTGGAAACCAAGGCGATCCAACCATGCAACCGCGTGCGCTTTGCCGCCGCTGAACTCGGAGGGCTGGAGCGCACGTTCGTAGTCCCACTTGTGCGCTACTCCTGCGATCGCCTTCGCGTCGTATTCCCTGCCCTCGTACACGAGGACGTATGTACGGGCCTTGCTGTAGCCGTACTTCGCAAGGAAGGTATCGCGCCCCAACTCGTCGTACTCCGCCAGTGTGTTGAGTACGGACTGCCGTGTGATCGCTCCTCTGCGCATGACCGAAGAGTACGGTCGGGCACTGACAGAGGTGGATGTTCAGTCGATCACCTGAGGCCGAGAGGCGCAGGCGGGAACCTGGGGCGCGACGCGCTGGCTGCCTGTCTCGTGCTGGCCTTCGACACACGGTGACGGGAAGGCCAGCAGCGGGCTGCGCGTACGGTCCGGCTCGCTGCTACTTTGTTTAGCCTGACTGGCCG
Organism: Streptomyces sp. NPDC086519; assembly: GCF_040686075.1. Lineage (NCBI taxonomy): Bacteria > Bacillati > Actinomycetota > Actinomycetes > Kitasatosporales > Streptomycetaceae > Streptomyces > Streptomyces sp. NPDC086519. Next base: position 8,630 of record NZ_JBFBJL010000012.1, on the reverse strand, counting down.
GTCTACTGATCAAGGGTCTCGCTGACCAGCGGGACTGACGAAGCCCGTGGCTCTGAACTGCTCAGATGCCGTGGGCTTCTGTCGTTGTCGGTCGGCGTCGGGTGGCCTCGCACGGCCCGAGGACGGCCCGGTCTTCGCGGATGGCGCTGTGGGGCCTCAAGACCAAAACTTGTTCCAGCGGCCGGTGGTAAGGAAATCACGGAAAGCGTCTTCGTCCATCTCTTCCACCCACTGAGGGGCTGGATCCTGGTACAGGAGATCAGCTGGCAGGCCGGGAGCGGCCGCGAGGTAGCGCATGGTCATCTCTGGGGTCTTGAGTGCGATCGTTGACACATGGGGGTTGGAGGAACCGATAGCTCGTGACACTGCGCTGCTGGTGAACCTTCCGAAGGAGTAAAGGATGCCCCGATCGGCTCCGATGTCCAGGAGCTTGCCGATGAACTGATCCACTAGTTGGATGTTGACCGGTCGCCCATGGCGCTTGCACTCGACGGCCACGGTCACCTCCTGACCTACGACCGCCCCAGTTGCCAGAACATCTATCTGGCGCTTCTTGCCGCTTAGGCGGCCGGTGACGTACTCGTTATGGACCACCTTGGCAGCAGGGTCCAGAGTGCTCAGCATGGTGCGGACTGACTGCTCGTAGCGCTGCCACAGTGGGTTCGGAGTCGACGGCATGGCCGCAAGCTAGTCCATAGGCCAACTCGAGGTCTCCGGTTCCGACTATGCGCTGCGCCCTGTCGGCTGGGTGTGAGCCGGCGGATTGACGCAAGCCACCGTGGGTCGTACTCCTGCCGCGTAGGTGTACGGTCCCCGCCAGGCGAAACAGCGAGCGGCTGTTGCGGTGCGCAGTGCCCGCGCCACCATGTCCTCCGCGGTTCGCCGCTGATGGGACACGGACCTCTTCGTCCCGAAGCAACTTGGGTAAGGGCTCGGCCTGGGGCCGGTGTACTCCTCACCTGTGCTGATAGTCCGCCGACGTCCGTGCTCGTCCGCCTGGCTCTGTTCACGAGTTCCGACAGCGGATGTACGTGACTTCGGGCAGCGCCCCGGCAGGGCCGTGTTCGATGTTCACGAGAAGCGACAGCACCCACATCGGCTCCTCGTCGGTAGCCGCAGGGGCGAGCCGGGGGGCGCGTTCGCCGTGCCCTGCGCTGTTCTTGGGGGTGAGCCGCCGATCGCGACGAGGGCCTCGTGGTCTCGCGGAGTTGCCTGGCCGAATCGAGCAACCAAGAGGGCCCCGTCGTCGGCCGGGCCCGAAAACGCTTCGGGCTCCTAGCCCCCCTCACGGCTTTACGACGTCTTCCTGTCGAGAGAGGTCGGGGTGCCGCAGTGCTCGTTGCCGTCGGTCAGATCGTCGCGCACCAGGACAAGGAGTTGTGCCAACTGCGAGCGTTGAGTGCCGGTCAGCGAGCGGAAGAGGCCGTCTTCCACCTCCTGCTGCGCGGCTGCCGCGTCTTGCAGCCGCTGCTGTCCCGCCTCCGTCAGCACGACCAGGTGGCGGCGCCGATCGCGAGGGTCACGCGTGCGCGTCACCAGTCCCTCGTCCTCCAGAGGATTGAGCTGCGTGACGAGCACGCTGGCCGCGGTATCTGTCTCGGCGGCCAGGTCGGTCTGCGCCAACGGACCGCGATCGTGAAGCAGCCCGAGGATATGGAACTGCCGCGGCGTGAGGTTATTGGCGGTGTGCGCATCCCTCAGACGACGCATGGCCTCGTGCCCCAGAAGGGCGAGCATGAGGCCTGGGCTGTTGCGGTGCTCGTCGAGCAGCGCCGGGCCGGAGGCGGTGGAGGTAGCCGAGGTCACCCGTTCACTTTATCTCACGTGATCGTGTAGGTTCCTACATTAATGATGCACCTGCACGATTAATGAACCGAAAGCATTTCCGCCTCCGTACCGCCCCCCTTCACCCGAGGAGCGCCATGTCGCCCACCCGTCCGACCCTGCTCCCCGATCCGAGTGCGGATCTGGGCCTGCACGGAACACGCGCCGTCGTCACCGGGGGAAGCCGCGGCATCGGCGCCGCCACGGTGCGCCGTCTGGTCACGGCCGGCGCGCACGTGGTCGCCGTCGCCCGCAACCGAGCCGAAGTCCCCACCGGGGTACAAGTGGTGACCGCCGATCTGAACACCTCCGACGGGGCCGAGCAGGCGGCAGCCGCAGCGCTCGACCTTCTGGGCGGCATCGACGTACTCGTCGACAACGCCGGACGCAACACCCAGGTACCCGACGGCGTCCTCACTGCGACCGACGAGGACTGGCTGGCCAACCTCGAAGCCAACCTGCTGTCCGCCGTCCGCCTCGACCGCCTCCTCGTCCCGCATATGACGGCACAGGGCCACGGGGCAGTCGTCCACGTGTCATCGAACGCCGCCCGTTACCCTCAGCCCAACGGTGCCCCGTACGCCGCCGCCAAAGCCGCCCTCAACGCCTACAGCAAGAGCCTCGCGACCGCCTGCGGCCCACACGGCGTGCGCGTCACCGCGGTCATGCCTGGAGTCATCGAGACCGACGCCGTCGAAGCAAGCCTGCGGCAGGCGGCAAAACGCACCGGCCGCGACCTGGACATCATCCGCAAGGAGTTCCACCAGCGCCTCGCCACCCCGCTCGGCCGCCCCGGACAGCCCGAAGAAGCCGCAGAGGTGATCGTCTTCCTCGCTTCCCCACGCGCCTCCTACCTCACCGGCATCACCATTTCGGTCGACGGAGGCATCCTCCCCACCCTCTGACGAACCGTCGAAGATCTCCTTGGGCACCAGCAGCTCATTCCCTTCCCGCGCAACGGAAGACGGTTACGGCTGGCGTCGGCGGCTGACCGCAGATCAGGAACTGGGGGGGGCGCAACTCGTGCCCACCGGGCCCTCGGCGCGGGAATCCCCGGCGGTCAACCTGCCCCATTTGGATCCGAGCGAGGCCCTTCGCCGCGAACGGGTGCTGTCGAATCTCATGAACAGTTCGATATGCCCTGATGATGCGGGTGCCTCCCAAACTCGCGTACAGGTGCTGTCGCAACTCGTGAACAGAGCCATCCGCCGTTGTCCGTCGACGTTGTCACGCAGTTAGACACTCACACAGCGGACGTCGCATGAGCTTCAGTCACCCGCGAACCATAGGCAACTGCCTGGGGTGGCCGCGCACTCCTCCAGCATCGTTGCAAAGGCGTCCAGTGCAGCGAGCTGACGTTCATCGCCACATCTCTGCCTCAGACCGTGGATCTCCCGGAGGGCGGGCCGGTGGGTTCGTGCGCCTAGTGGTCGTCACTGGTCACTGTTGTGCAGCCCTGGACGGCCCAGAGACGGCCCTACTTCGGCGCGCTCGGCTGACGGCCGGCACTTTCGAAGCGCTCCGTTGGCGCCTCAGTCGAGGACACCCAGCCACGACGGCGGGTGCGATGACCGACCACGCACGCATGTGCCTCGATTGCTGCGAGGCTTGAGCTGACGTCTACGACCGCCGGGCGTTGCTGGTGTCCGTCGCTGTTGATGTCAGCCATGGATGTCAAGTGCCCCGCCGGTGCGGCGACGGTAGACGGCAGGGTCGGTTCGGGGTGCCGGAGCCCGGGACAGGTCCAGGTAGCACGGGTGGTCGGGGTCGCCAAGTGGTCACTGGGCAGGGGAGCAGGAGAGCCCTAACATGCCGGGCCATGGGCATCGAGGCGGAACGTGTCGCGCAGCTGGCTGACGAACTCAAGATTGGGTTCTGCGGTCTCAGCCTGACCACACTTCCGCTAGCTGACCCCCGTCAGCCGCTCATGGCCATCTACCGCGACCTGTACGAGCAAACCGCTGACTCACCGCTGGTCATCTACCGCAATGACGGTACGCCGCACTCTGCGGAGCGGCTGACAGACATCTTTGCCAAGGCCAGCTCAACTGCGGGTGCTGGACTCGGTGAGGACCTGCTGAACTTCGCCACGATGCATGGTGCAGCCCGCCTGGGTGATGCCATCCAGCGCGCGGGACTGAGTGACAGGACAAGCCCGTTGCTTCAATTCGTGCGGCACTTCCGCAACGCCTGTGCGCACGGCAATCGTTGGTACTTTCAGAACGCGGAACCGAGGCAGCCAGCAGAGTTGCGCGGCATTGTCCTGACATCGGCGCTGCACGGCTCCAAGGCGGCTGGGGGCACTGTTGGTGCGGGCGACTACCTGGACATGCTCGACGACGTGGCGGCCCACTTCAGGGCCTGAGGCTCGTCAGTCCGTCTCGATGACAGCCAGGACAAGCCGCCTCTGTCACTCGCATCTGCTTGCGTCATCGACCCGTCGGTGCCGGCTGAATGACGGGTCATCACGATCCGTTGGATCACGCCTTGTCGTACAGGCTGGTCATCGACTGATCGCGCGGTACCGTGATAGGTCGGTGACAGTGCGTGTGGAGGAGGGGGCAGGTGCAGCAGCCTGATGCCCGCAAGAAGACGATCAACCCCAGCGCGTACAACGCGCTGGCCGACGCACTCTGGTTGATCTACTGGAACAAAGATCCCTTTGAGCTGTACGTCCGCGGGATGCTGAAGGACCACAGCGAGCTCCTGCCGCAGCTCAACTTCCAGGCCACCAAGCGCGAAGTCTCCGGCCAGTTGGTCAAACTACTGCGGGCCAATGAGACCCGGTACCTGGACGTGACCGTGGCGCTCATGCTCGACATCGCCGCTATGGACCGGTTTCCGAACCTCGAACGACAGGTCGATGGTGACGTCATGGTGGCCAAGGCCACGGCGGCCGTCGCGGAACTGCGGCGCTGGACTGGCAAGCAGCAGGACATCATCAAGGAACACGAGGAGCACGCGGCGGCCATAGCCGAGAGTGCGAAGAAAGACCAGGACGGTCGGGTCTTCGCCCAAGCTCATGACGATCTGAAGCAACGGTTCATCGTGATGCACGCGGCGACCGACAGGCACCAGCGGGGGACGGACTTCGAGGGCTTCATCAACGAGCTGTTCGCCCTGTACGACTTGGAGCCGCGGGCGGCCTACATCATGGAGTACGAGCAGATCGATGGCGCGTTCTCCTTCGACACTGACTACTACGTTCTTGAGGCCAAGTGGTGGAAGGAGCGCATCGGCCGACGGGAGCTGGACGTCTTTAAAACCAACATCGAGCGCAAGGGCAAGAACACCCTCGGCTTGTACGTCAGCATGAGCGGCTTCACCTCCGATGCCCTGGCGATCTACAGCCTTAGCACGCCGTTCATCACGATGGACGGCGGCGACTTCATGGCGGTGCTGGACCAACGTATTCGCCTGGACGACCTGATGACTCACAAGAGGAAGCACGCCAGCCAGACTGGTCACTGCTATCTGCCCGTCTCCGAGATCTTCTCGAGGATGGAATAACCTATTAGGAGAGGTGGGGATTGACGCTTGCGCCAACAGCGGCTTTCCGTCATGGCATTGAGAGCCGGTGCGACGGGGGTACGGAGGCGTGAGGTCAGTGGAGTCTCAATGGGTAATGCAAGAGATGTCTTCTTGCCCTGGGTCTTACCGGGGATCTTGGTGAGCTGGGTTTCTGCTGGTCAGGGACTGCGGGATCGTCCACCTAGTGGTGGTCGTTGGTCGTTGTCGGCCACTGTTGAGCGTCCTCGGACAGCCCAGGGACGGCCCAGTTCTGCCGCGCCCTGCTGACGGCCAGCACCTTCAATGCGCCCCGTCCGAACCTCAGCCGACGACAGTCCACCCCGACGGCGGGTGCGCCGACCGACCACGCACGCGTATGCCTCGCTGCACCCCCACCGGCCTCAGCCACGCTGCCATGACGTCGACCAGCGCAAGCCGCGCCGGCCGAACCGTGACGACGATGCATGAGCCTTCAGCTTGGGAAGCTTAGGTCTTGTACAGGCGGCTGTTGGTCTGACCTGCGGCGGAGCTGGTAAGGCACTTGCCTGGCCAACGATTTGGTCTCCGTCATTCCCCGTGGTTGCCTGCAAGATCTGGCACGAGCCTGGCACGTCCTCAGTGTCGCACTACTGTGTCACTCCATCCGGTGGCTGGCCCCGTCTTGTGCGCGCCGCTGAGCCATGGATTCAAAGATGGACACTCCCAACTCGCCCTGCAGTCGCTAGAATCCCTTTCCTAGGTCCAGGGGACATCATGCTTCACAGACGAGGAGTGCGTCCTTGAGGCGATTGATTGAGATTAAAGTCAAGGGCCTGCTAGGGCGATTCGATCATAAGATCGAGTTTCCGAAGGAAGATGAATTTATCATTCTCCATGGCCCCAACGGCATCGGAAAAACAAAGCTCCTAGAGCTAATCCGAGCTTTGTCGTCGCCTTTGCGCGTTCACAATATTGCACGCATCCCATTTGGCTCAGCCGAACTGGTTTACTCGGACGGCAGCGCACTGGAAGTAGTTAGGAACTACCAAGAAACACTGCCGCTCGGCGAAGGCCTGGAGAAGAAAACAAGGCAAGTTATCCTCAAGCTACACCTACCAGACAGGAGTGACCCTGTCAGGTGGCACACGAATTTCGATAACGACGAAGTGAATACTGTTCGCTTGCGCGAGTACGCATCGCGATACCTTGGTGTTGAACAAGTAGGGCCTGAACATTGGGAAAGCGACCATGGAGAAGTATTTACGACGAGTGAATTGCTGGAGATTTATGGCGATAGGCTGCCGCCCTCATTTTTCCGAACATCGCAGCAACGAAAAATTCCGCAACCACTTCGGAATTTTATCGACGGCAATGAAGTCCATCTAATTGAGACACAGAGGTTGCTGGGTCTCCAAACATCCTCAACGTCTCCGCGGTCGTCAAGAAACACAGGCGCGATCAAAGTTGAGCAGTTCTCCAAGGATCTAAGTCGCCGACTCGACGAAGCGCTTGCAGAAAACTCACGTGTTTCTCAAGAGCTCGACCGAACTTACCCAGAAAGACTCTTGAGGGCGCAATCGGAGTTTCCAGACGAGCAGAAGATTCGCGCCAGGTATGCTGAGCAGAATGAATTGAGAAGAAGGCTTGCAGAGATTTCTCTCCTGGGCGAGAAGTCTGGAGTCATTAGCATTCCTGATGGTATGGCATCGTGGCAGAAAAATGTTCTTTGGACATACTTGGAAGATAGCGACAAGAAGCTCTCCACCTTCAAAGATATTCTGGACCGAGTAAGCCTCCTTCTTGAGATCGTAAAGAAGCGCTTCCTGTATAAGCATCTGGAAATTGACAGAAGGCGTGGCCTTAAGGTTATCAGCGACGACGAGGATAAGCATGAGCTCCCACTCGCAACCCTCTCCTCTGGTGAACAGCATGAGCTTGTGATCCTATACGATCTCCTCTTCAACGTCCGGCCAGGCGCGCTAGTTTTGATCGACGAACCGGAAATCTCACTGCACGTCTCATGGCAAAAGAGCTTCATTGACGACCTGCGTCGAATTGCCTCCCTAGTCAATTTTCGCTCAATTGTGGCGACGCATTCGCCTCAAATTGCTGGTAAATGGATCGACCGGATGATCTCACTCGCTCCAGATGCTGAGTAATTAGATAGGGGGGAGAATTGCTCGCAGAGCTTACGGGTGACGACTTGTACGCAGAGCTAATCATGCTGCGAACTAACGACAGGCGTCACTTTATCGTGGTGGAGGGTCCTGCGGATGTTGCTGTCTTCGATCGTTTCACCAATCTCGACTTATGCCTTCCGATACCTGCCTACGGTAAAGACAGTGCACATGCCTGTATGTATCGAGTTATCGAAGATGACTTTCGTGGTGTTTTTGCGATCCTTGACCGTGATTGGTTGGAGCTAATCCCGGGCGACCTGCAAGATCCGCGAATCGTGCACACCGATCGATATGATCTTGACGCATGTATATTCTTTGCGGACTCGGTGTATGAAGGCATCGCGAGCAGCTTTTGTGCTGGCAGCGGGTTCCGGGTTGGCGTGCCGGGATGCACGGAGCAAGATATATTGCAGACGTGCGTTGCGCTTTCTTTCCCGATTGGAGTACTGCGCTACATATCGGAGAGAGACGGGCTGGGGTTGAATCTCCGCAAATTTCCCCTAGGTGAAGCAGTAAAAGAGGGAGACTTACTGGTCGACCTGAATGCCCTAATCGATCTGTGCCTGGCGAGAACGAAGGATGGGTCTCACTCCAAAGAGGATCTGAAAGAAGTCCTCACGCGTGAACTCGGTGAAATCTCCATCCCCGCTCGTTACTGCACCGGACATGACCTCGCTAAGGCATTCTCGATTTTGGTTAAATTTCGCTGGAAGGTCAGGATTGGAGCGGACGTTGTGGAGCGCACGGCTCGCTCCTCCCTCAGCGAAGAACGCTTCCGTGACTTCTCCATCTATTCAGAAGCGGCGGGTTGGTTTGAAGGAAAAACGGAAGTGATCTGGAGGTGCTAGTGTTCATGGCCCCGTAAGCTTCCGGCGCGTCGGGCAGTCTGTGGACCTGCCCGGTAAAGCGCGACGTTGGGGCCATGATCTTCGAGGCTCGCGCCAAAGTGGCTCCGTTAAGCCGCGTAGCCGACCGTCCCAGCCACGACATACCCTTTCTCTGACGTCAGGGCGACTGCTTGCTGAACGCGCGGCACGGGCGTCGGCCGGGCTGGAGCGGGGCGGAGACAGACATCCGATGCGGTTGATCAGTCAAGCGGTGTTGGGGAAGGCGGTCTTCTCGTCGTAGGGGATGCGG